>NZ_JBHWUE010000167.1:0-13228 GCF_042738615.1 Rhodococcus sp. NPDC059968 | reverse complement strand
TCGCGCATCTGGTCCATCAGGTCGGGTCCCATGATTCCCTCACGGAATCCGGGGAAGTTCTCGACGTCGGTGGTGGTCATGAGGGCACCACCGAATTGGGTGCCCTCGAACTGCAGGGGCTCGAGTTCGGCGCGGGCGGCGTAGACGCCGGCGGTGTATCCGGCGGGTCCGGAGCCGACGATGATCAGGTCACGAACGGTGGTCGGGAAAGTCACGAGGATCAACAATCCTTTCTGCCAGCGGCAGAAGTTGCAGTCAGCTGGTGGCGGGCGCGGTGGTGAGTTCGGCGATCAGGGCCTGCACCTTGGCCTGGATCTCGTCGCGGATCGGGCGCACCGCCTCGACACCCTGGCCGGCCGGGTCCTCGAGGACCCAGTCCCGGTAGCTCTTGCCGGGGAAGACCGGGCAGGTGTCGCCGCAGCCCATGGTGATCACCACGTCGGACGCCTGCACCGCGTCGACGGTGAGGATCTTCGGGGACTCGGCGGCGATGTCGATGCCCACCTCGGCCATCGCCTCGACGGCGGCCGGGTTCACCTGATCGGCCGGGGCGGATCCGGCGGAGCGGACCTCGATCCGATCACCGGCGAGGAGGGTGAGGAATCCGGCGGCCATCTGGGAGCGGCCGGCGTTGTGGACACAGACGAACAGCACGCTGGGGCGAGAAGCCATGAGAATCAACCTTTCACAAGTGTGGGAAGAGAAAAGAGTGCGGGCGGAAGGATCAGACGCGGTCCGGCTCGGGCGCGGCGTGCGGTGCCTGGACGGCGAAACGCTTCCGCAGTGCCAGGGACACATACACGAGGCCGACGAGGACCGGGACCTCGATCAGCGGTCCGACCACCCCGGCCAGCGCCTGCCCGGACGCGGCGCCGTAGGTGGCGATGGCGACGGCGATGGCGAGTTCGAAGTTGTTGCCCGCGGCGGTGAACGCCAGCGTGGTGGTCCGCTCGTAGCCGAGGCCCATGACGGCGCCGAGGGCGTAGCCGCCGCCCCACATGACCGCGAAATACGCCAGCAACGGGATCGCGATCCGAATGACGTCCCACGGCTGGGAGGTGATCCGCTCGCCCTGCAGTGCGAAGAGGATCACGATCGTGAACAGCAGGCCGTAGAGCGCCCACGGCCCGATGCGGGGAAGGAATGTCGACTCGTACCATTCGCGGCCCTTCGCCTTCTCCCCGAAACGGCGGGTCAGGTAGCCGGCGAGCAGCGGGATGCCCAGGAAGATCAGCACCGACTTCGCGACCTGCCACGGCGAGGTGTCGATGGTGGTCTGCTCGAGACCGAGCCAGCCGGGTAACACCGAGAGGTAGAACCAGCCGAG
Organism: Rhodococcus sp. NPDC059968; assembly: GCF_042738615.1. Taxonomy (NCBI): domain Bacteria; kingdom Bacillati; phylum Actinomycetota; class Actinomycetes; order Mycobacteriales; family Nocardiaceae; genus Rhodococcus; species Rhodococcus sp. NPDC059968. The sequence goes on along the minus strand of NZ_JBHWUE010000167.1, from coordinate 11,901 downwards.
CACGGCGAACATGATCACCTGGAACACCGAGTTGATCGCGACCAGCACGGCGGCGGCCTCCCGGTCACCGCACGCGAGGTCGTTCCAGATGATGACCATGGCGATGCAGCGGGCCAGGCCGACGATGATCAGGCCGGTGCGGTATTCCGGCAGATCCGGCAGGAGCAGCCAGGCGAGGGCGAACATCAATGCCGGACCGAGCACCCAGTTCAACACCAGCGAGCCGACGAGGAGTTTGCGGTCGCCGGTGACGGTGTCGAGTCGGTCGTAGCGGACCTTCGCGAGCACCGGGTACATCATGATCAGCAGGCCGAGGGCGATCGGCAACGAGATGCCGTCGATCTCGACGGCGGACAGCGCGTCGCCCAGGCCCCGGATCATCCGGCCGAGGAGCAGACCCACGACCATGGCGACGCCGATCCACACCGGCAGGAACCGGTCGAGGGTGGACAGCTTCCCGACGACCGCCGGGTGTTCGGTGGTGGATACCTCGCTCACGCGGGCACCTCCGTGGCGGTGCAGGTCTCGGATGGGACGACCGGCCCGCCCTCGGTGAGCAGCACGGCCGAGAGTTGCTGCAGCGCCGACGGGATCACCCAGTAGTACACCCAGGTGCCGCGGCGTTCGCAGTCCAGCAGCCCGGCCTGACGCAGCACCTTCAGATGATGCGAGATGGTCGGCTGGGACAGGTCGATCGTGGCGGAGATGTCGCACACGCACGCCTCCCCGCCCGCATGGGAAGCCACTAGGCTCAGCAGGCGCAGCCGCACCGGGTCACCGAGCGCCTTGAACATCCGGGCCAGATCCCCGGCCCAGTCCTCGGTCAACGGTTCGCGTGCCAGCGGTGAGCAGCACGCGCCGCTCTCCGACACCTCTTGTTTCGACATACGTCGATATTGACAGATGTCGAATCAGTAGGCAAACCGGGCAGGCGATGCACTCGCCAGGTCAGGCTTGACTCGATAGTCGGGTACAGGGTTGAGAATGGGCGGCATGCGTACCAGTGAGGTCGCCGCCCGCACCGGAGTGAATGTGCAGACGCTGCGGTACTACGAGCGTCGCGGCCTGTTGGCGCAACCGCCCCGGTCTCCGGCCGGGTATCGGGCGTATCCGGCCGATGCCGTGAGGGTGGTCCGGTTCGTCAAACGGGCCCAGGAGCACGGGTTCAGCCTCGACGAGATCGAGGAGCTGTTGCATCTGGCCGAGGGGGGACCCGAGGACTGCGACACGGCCCGGGAACTTGCCGAAGCCAAGCTGGCACAGCTCGCCGACAAGATCGCCGACCTCCAGCGCATGCAGCAGTCCCTCGTCGAACTCGTCGCCAGCTGCGAACTTCCGCGCAGCAACCGATGCTGCCCCCTCCTGCACACACTGCACACCGAGGAAGGAGACGACCGATGAGGGTGGAGATCCTGCAGGTTCCTGACTGTCCCCACGTGCGGTTACTCGAGCAGCGGATCGACAGCGCCGTCGCAGGCACACGGGCCGAGGTGGAGATCACCCATCGCGTGCTCGACGACGCCGCGGACGCCGCCGATGCCGGGATGACCGGCTCACCCACCCTGCTCGTCGACGGCACGGACCCGTTCGCCGCACCTGGACTGGCACCGAGCGTGTCCTGCCGGCTCTATCCCACAGGCGATGGCGCCCTCGAGGGTGCCCCCTCGGTCGCGGCGCTGCGCCAGGCGCTGCACCTGGCCGTTGACTACCACCCGGGCGAGGCGGCGGAAGTCCGTGGCGACTGCTGCGCACCGGCCGACTCGCAAGCGTCCGCGCTGGCGGCGTTGGGCGGGTGGCGCGGTGCGGCGCGGCCGGAAGGTCCCGCCGAACGGGCGGTCCACCATGCGACCCTGCGGGCGTTCGCGGATCACGGCGAGCCGCCCGAGCACGCCGAACTGGACGCGGTCGCAGCGGAATTCGGAGATTCCGGGTTGACGGTCCTTGATCGCCTGCACGCGAAGGATGTCATCCGGCTCGACCGGGGCGGGCGGATCGTCGCCGCCTATCCGTTCTCCGCCTCTCCCACACCGCACCGAGTGCACATCGCCAGCGCAACAGCTGTCTACGCGATGTGCGCGGTCGATGCGCTCGGCATGTCCGCCATGCTCGATGCCGAGGTGATGATCGAATCTGTCGATCCGGACACCGGCGATTCGATCACCGTGACCGTGTGCGGCGAGGAGGTCGCCGCGACCCCGGCCACCGTGGTCGTGTTCGTCGGAGCCGAGACCGGGCAGGGGCCCTCCGCGGACACCTGCTGCATCTACCTGAACTTCTTCACCGACCGCGAGGTAGCGCAACGGTGGGCCGACGATCACCCGCAGGTCGGCGGCCTCGTCGTCGCCCTGGCAGAGGCCACCCGGCTCGGGGTGGCGATCTTCGGTGGGGCGTTGAGCACCTGACGGCGGGGGAATGTTCACCCACATCCCGGACCGCACCCGCCCGCGGGCGGGTGCGGCGACAGTTCGGTGCGGACGTGTTCGAGGTGCGCGGCGGAGGCGGTGAGTGCGGCGATCCTGCGGTGCGGTGCCGGTGACGGAGGGCCGGTGCGGGCTACCGCTTGCGCGCGGTGACGAGCAGGTACTCGGCGTCGTAGTGTGTCCGGCCGGGCGCATCGGCCTGATTCCACGCGGTGAGGAATTGCAGGAAGTCCTGCTCGAGGTTCGCGATCCGGTCCGGGTCCGCGGCATTGTGGCGGTACACGGCGATCGTCGGGCCGTAGTTGCGTTTCCAGAACTCCCGGAACTCGGTCGGGTCTGCGAAGCGGTCGATCACGAGCGACTGGCGGTGCGCGTCGAGCGCGGTCACCCGGTCGCCGAACAGGTCGCGGACGTGTTGCTCGTCGCCCCACAACGGCGGCGGGGTCGCACCGGGCGGCGGGGGCGGTGCGTAGGGTGCCATGGTCTTGAATAGGTTGCCGATCAGGCCTTGCGGTGTCCAGTTGATCATCGCGATGGTGCCGCCGGGCCGGCAGACGCGCAGCATCTCGTCGGCGGTCTGCTGATGGTGCGGCGCGAACATGGCCCCGACGACCGAGATGACGGCGTCGAAGCTGTCGTCGTCGAACGCCAACGCCTCCGCGTCGGCCTCGACCCAGTCCAGCTCGACGCCGCGCTGGGCGGCGATCGCTCGCCCGGCGTCGAACAGTTCCGGTGTCAGGTCCGACGCGATGACGGTGGCGCCGCGCGCGGCGGCCGGGATGGCGGCGTTGCCGCTGCCGGCGGCGACGTCGAGCACCCGCTGGTCGGCGCGGATGTCGGCTGCTTCCACGAGCACCTCGCCGAGGGTCGGGATCAGCTCGGCGGCGACGGTCGGGTAGTCGCCGGAGGCCCACAGCGCCCGGTGCTTGGCCTTGAGTGCGCGGTCGGTGTCTGTATCGGTGGGAATGGTGGTCATGTCGTGTCCTCGTAGTCGATGTCGGGTGTGCCGGGATTTCGGCACACACCAATAGACGTCGACCGGTTCGGAAGGACGCACGCGAGGTGATTTCGGCGGGGTCTGCGTCCTTCGGTGCGTACCGGTGTCTGTCGAACAGACACCGGATCGGGTGCCTCGGCGTCAGCCGAGAGTGAGCTGGGCGCGGTGGAAGTCGAAGTGCTTGCCCGGGTATCGGTAGACCTGCTCGAGGGTCATGGTCTCGGTGAAGAACGGATCCCAGCGCACCGGGAACGCCATGCTGCGCCGCAGGCTCGTCTCGGATTCCTTGGCCAGGGAGCGTTGCAGCTTCGCGATGACGCGGTCGCACTGCCGGCCCATGCGGTGGCGGTCGAACACGGTGGCCGCCGCGCACGAGCCGAAATAGTTGATCTGGTGGAACACCGGTGTCGCGGCGTCCAGAACCCACGCGAACCCACGCCCGACCCGGTCGGGCAGCCGGGAAAACACCCGGACCAGCACCAGGAGGCGACGAACCACCATGTAGCCGAACACCATGTGGAACAGCAGCTGCTCATTCGTCCACCGGGTTCCGTTCGAACGGCGCTCGAAATCCGCGGCGGTGGCGCTGCCCAGGAGTTCGTGCAACGCGGTCCGGGCCCGTTCGAGATCGGCGGCGATCGCGGCCCGATCAACAGGTGGCGGCTCGGACATCATGTGCCCCAGATGGTTCGAGAGGTTATCCGGCGACGGGGGAGCGGCGCTCGAGGAAGACGGTGTCCCGCCAGATCCCGTCGAGCTGGGCGATGCGTTCGCGGACACCGAGGGTCCGGAAGCCGGCGGAGTGGTGCAGGGCGATGGACGCCCGGTTCTCCGGGAAGATCGAGGTCTGCAGCGTCCACAACCCGGCCTCGTCGGCGGCGATCACCTGGGTGCGCAGCAGGGCCTTCCCGACGCCGCGCCCGCGCATCCCGTCGGCGACGTAGACGGAGTTCTCGGCCACCCCGGCGTAGCAGTCCCGCCCCGACACCGGGGACAGCGCCGCCCAGCCGACCACCGCGCCGTCGATCTCGGCGACCCACCGATGCCCCGACAGCCACTGCCCGTCCAGCGTTTCCCGGGCGGGGACCTCGGTGGTGAAGGTGGCGGTGCGGGTGGCGATGCCCTCGCCGTAGATCCGGCGCACCGCCTCCCAATCCTCGTCCCGCATGGGACGGACGGTGACATCGCCGGGCAGGTCGTCCGGGCAGCACGGGCGCGGGGTCAGCACCCCCATCACCGCGTCCGCGGCGTGCGGCAACCCGGTGCAGCAGGACGGGTTGACCATGACGACGGTGCTGGTGCCGTTCTTTTCGGCGGTGACGAACCCGACGTCGGCGAGCTTGCGCACGTGATGCGAGACGGTGGGCTGCCCGATCCCCAGGGCCTCGGCCAACTCGCCCACGGTGATCCCGGCCGGCCGGGACGCGACCTGGTGCAGCAGCCGCACCCGGGTCGGGTCGGCCAGACAGGCGAACCACCCGGCGTAGGTCACCGCGTCCTCCGGCGCCAACGCATCCACCTGATCGGCCCTGAGGGTGCGGACGACCGGCATGTCCAGGGAAGTCATGCCCTTCACTATATCGACATCTATCGATGGTTGCATTCATCGACGCATGTCGATACTCTTCCGAACCAGAGGATCGATGAACGTCGATGGAAGGATTGTCGAGATGAACACCTTGCCCGTAGTCGTCGTAGGCGCCGGACCGATCGGCCTGGCCGCCGCGGCGCAGCTGCGTGAGCGCGGCCTGACCCCGGTGGTCTTCGAACGCGGCGGCAGCGCCGGTGCCGCGATCGCCGAGTGGAATCACGTGCGGCTGTTCTCCCGGTGGGGTGAGCTGATCGACCCGGCCGCCCGCCGCCTGCTCGACACCACCGACTGGACGGCCCCGGACGACGACGGGTATCCGAGCGGCCAGGACTGGGCCGAGAACTACCTGGTCCCGCTGGCCGCCGCGCTCGGCGACATCGTGCAGCTGGGCACCGAGGTGGTCGGCGTGGCGCGGCGCGGGCGGGACCGGGTCGTCGACGCCGGCCGCGACACCGAACCACTGTCGGTGCACCTGCGCCGCGCCGACGGCACCGAGGACCGCATCACCGCCCAAGCTGTGATCGATGCCTCCGGAACCTGGACCACCCCCAATCCGCTCGGCGGCGAGGGCCTGCCCGCACTCGGCGAGCGCGCCGCCGCCGACGTCCTCGAATACCGGGTGCCGAACCTCGACGACCCGAAGGTGCGCGCCCGGTACGCGGGCAAGCACATCGTGATCGCCGGCAGCGGGCACTCCGCACTGACCGCCATCGTCGCCTTGGCCAACTTGGAGAAGCAGGCGCCGGGCACCCGGATCAGCTGGGTGCTGCGCCGCGGCGACGTCGGCGGAGCCTTCGGCGGCGGCGAGGACGACCAGCTGCCCGCCCGCGGCGCCCTCGGCCTGCGCGCCAAGGCGGCCGTCGGCGACGGCCTGCTGACGGTGGTTCCCGGATTCCGCACCGCCACCATCGAACCCCCCAGTGAGGACGGTCGGGTGGTGTTGGTGTCCGACACCGGCGCCCGAATCGACGACGTGGATCGGGTGGTGGTGCTCACCGGGTTCCGCCCCGATTTGTCCTGGCTGTCGGAGATCCGCCTCGGCCTGGATCCGGTGCTGCAAGCGCCGGTGGAGTTGGCGCCGCTGATCGACCCGAACGTGCATTCCTGCGGCACCGTCTACCCGCACGGGGTCGCCGAGCTGTCGCATCCGGAGCCGAATGTGTTCCTGGTCGGGATGAAAAGCTACGGGCGGGCGCCGACGTTCCTGGCGATGACCGGGTACGAGCAGGTCCGTAGTATCGCCGCCGCCCTGGCCGGGGACCACGAGGCCGCCGCCCGGGTCGAGCTGACCCTGCCGGAGACCGGGGTGTGCGGCGGCGCCGGGGTGTTCGACGACCCCGACACCCCCACCGACACCGTCGACGCCGAGGAAGCCACCGCGGGGTGCTGCGTAGCCCCGGCTCAGGCGCTGATCACGCTGTCCGCCCGCGCGGGCGGATAACCCGGTGACCGGCACCAGGTCCCTGCCGCAGACCACCCCCATGCTCGATGAGACCGGTCTGCGGCGGGTGCTGGCGGTGCTATGTCTGACCGAGATCACCAGCTGGGGCATCCTCTACTACGCGTTTCCGGTGCTCTCGGTGTCGATTTCGGCGGACACCGGGTGGTCGCTGCCGGTGCTCACCGCCGCGTTCTCCCTGTCCCAGCTCGCCGCCGCACTCACGGGAATTCCGGTGGGGCGGATCATCGACCGCATCGGGCCGCGGGTCGTGATGACCGCCGGCTCCGTCCTGGCCGTCCCGTCCCTGCTGGTGGTGGCGGCCGCCCCGACTCTGCCGGTCTTCTACGCCGGGTGGATCGCGGCCGGGATCGCGATGGGCGCGGTGTTGTATCCGCCCGCGTTCGCGGCGCTGACCCGCTGGTACGGCGACAATTACGTGAAGGCGCTGATGATCCTGACCCTCGCGGCCGGGTTGGCCAGCACGGTGTTCGCCCCGCTGACCGCGGCGCTGGTCGACCGCTACGACTGGCGGGCCACGTATCTCGTCCTCGCCGCCATCCTGGCGGCGATCACCGTGCCCGGGCACGTGCTGGGGTTGCGTGGGCGGTGGCCGCACCCACCCGCCCCGACCGGGAACCATCCGGTCGATCACCGGGACGCCTCCCGCAGCCGCGCCTTCCTCGCCCTCGTCGTCGCGCTGAGTCTCGGGGCGTTCGCCGCGTTCGCCGGGGTGTTCAACCTGGTTCCGCTGCTGATCGAGCAGGGCTTCTCCCCGTCGCTGGCCGCGCTGACGTTGGGGTTGGGTGGGGCCGGGCAGGTCCTCGGCCGCCTCGGTTACCTCCCGATCGCCGCCCGAACCACCGCCCGCACCCGGATCGTGGTGATCCTCGCCGCCACCGCAGCCGGTACCGCGTTGCTCGGGATCGTCTCCACCACCATCGCGTTGATCTCGGTGGCGGTCGGGGCCGGGTTGGTCCGCGGGATCTTCACCCTGATCCAGGCCACCGCGATCACCGACCGGTGGGGTGCCACCCACTACGGGCGGCTCAACGGGCTGATGTCCGCGCCGGTCGTCATCGTCATGGCGCTGGCTCCGTGGGCCGGAACCGTCCTGTCGGCGTGGACGGGCAGCTACGCCCACGCTTACCTGATCCTCGCCGGCCTCGCGGTGGTCGCCGCCCTCATCGGGGCCGCCAGCATCCCGCACCACCGGCGCAGCGAGGCCACCACCGTTTCCTGACCTGCTCGACGAACCCTGGAAGAGACAACTGAATTGACCGACTATGACGCCCTCATCGTCGGCGGGGGCCAGTCCGGCCTGGCCGCCGCCCACCACCTCCGCGCACGCGGTATGAACCCGGCGATCCTCGAGGCCTGGGACGAACCGGCCGGGTCCTGGCCGCACTATTACGACAGCCTCACCCTGTTCTCTCCGGCCAAGTACAGTTCCCTGCCCGGTCTTCCGTTCCCCGGGAACCCGGGCCGGTATCCGCGCCGTGACGAGGTGGTCGATTATCTACGCCACTACGCGAAAACTGTCGACGCCGACATCCACACCGGCACCCGGGTCCTCGCCGTCGATCACGACGGCCGCACGTTCACCGCCCACACCGACACCGGCGCCACGTTCACCGCACCCCGAATGATCGCCGCGACCGGAGGCTTCGGCTCCCCGCACCATCCCGACTTGCCCGGCTTGGGAACGTATACCGGGACCGTGCAGCACGTCAGCGACTACCGCCGGCCCGACGATTATGCGGGCCAGTCGGTGATCGTCGTCGGCGCCGGGAACTCCGCCGTCCAGATCGCCGCCGAACTCGCCGACGTCGCCGAGGAGGTCGTGCTGGCCAGCCGGAGCCCGGTGAAGTTCGTGCCGCAGCGGCCGTGGGGGCGAGACATGCACTTCTGGTTCACCGTCACCGGCCTCGGCATTGCCCCCATAGGGTCCCTGCTGAAATCACCGCCGACGGTGCCGGTGTTCGATACCGGCCGCTACAAAGCGGCCCTGGCCGCGGGCGCACCCCATGTGCGGGCGATGTTCACCGCCCTCGACATCGACCAGTCCGTGTGGCCGGACGGCACCCGCACCCGGGTCGATACGGTCCTGCTCGCCACCGGATACACCCCGCATCTGCCGTACCTGGCCGGGATGGGGGCGCTCACCGACACCGGCCACCCCCGCCACCGCGCAGGGCTGTCGACCACCCATCCCGGTCTCGGGTACCTGGGATTGGAGTGGCAACGCTCGCTGTCGTCGGCGTCGCTGCGCGGGGTGGGCCGCGACGCCCGGCACCTGGTGGGCCGTCTCGGCCGCGTTCGATCGAGCTGATTCGGCGGCTGGTGCGTCCATCTCGCGGTTGGTTCGTCTGAGGAGGTAACTCCCACCCACGACGGGGTAGGAGCACTCCTTCGAGAGGAACCCCTTCGATGACCACCCACCTATTCTCTCCCACCGGAACCGGCCACGAGGCCGGCGGCCACGGCGGGGGTGTGCGATGACCGCCCCCGCCGTCGTGGTCGAGGATCTGCACGTCGCCTACGGCAAATCCTGGGCCCTCGACGGCGTCGACCTGGAGGCCGCCGCCGGGACCACGCTTGGGGTGCTCGGCCACAACGGTGCCGGCAAGACCACCCTGATCCGCACCCTCACCACCCTGGTGCGTCCCACCGTCGGCCGCGTGCAGATCGAGGGCCTCGACGTGGTCGGTGACGCCGACCGGGTGCGCCGCCGGATCGGGGTGACCGGCCAATATGCCGGACTCGACGAATTCCTCACCGCCCGCGAGAACCTGGAGCTGATCGGCCGCCTGACCGGGCTGCGCCGGAATGCCGCCCGGGCGCGGGCCGAGGCGCTGATCGAGCGGCTCGGGCTGCACGAATACGCGAGCAGGCGGGTCGGGGAACTCTCCGGGGGCTCGCGCCGCCGGATCGATCTGGCCGCGAGCCTCGTCGGATCCCCGTCGGTGCTGTTCCTGGACGAGCCGACCACCGGCCTGGACCCGATCGCCCGCGCCGGGCTGTGGGACGTCGTCGACGAACTCACCACCGCGGGTACCACCGTCGTGCTCACCACCCAGTACCTCGAGGAAGCCGACCGGCTCGCCGACCACATCGTGGTCCTGAGCCGGGGCCGGGTCGCCGCCCGCGGCACCCCCGCGGAACTGAAACGGATTGTCGGCGGCAAGGTCCTGACCGCGACCATCCCCGCCGGTCAGCTTGCCGTTCTGCCGTTCATCCCGGACACCGATCCGCGAGTCGACGGGGACCGGGTGAAGGTGTCGGTCACCGTCGACGACGCCCCCGCCGCGACCGCGCTGGTCGCGCACCTGCACCGCGGCGGCTTCGAGGTCTCCGACCTGGATGTGACCTCCCCGAGCCTCGACGACGTCTTCACCCACCTCGCCCACACACCTGGAGCCCACCGATGACCACCACCCGCACCACCACCGCTACCGCCACCGCGGTCGGGCGGTCCTCGGTCGGGGACCAGCTCGCCGCCCTGACCGTCCGGAACCTGCGCACCAGCGCCCGGGTTCCGCAGTTGCTGATGTTCTCGCTGACCATGCCGATGGCGATGCTGGTGCTGTTCAGTCAGGTGTTCCGCAGCGTCGCCGCCGGACCCGGTTTTCCGGCCGGGGTCAGCTACATCGTCTTCCTCACCCCGGCGATGCTCGCCGTCTCCACGGTGATGGCCGGCACCAACGCCGGAGTGTCCGCCGCGATCGATCACACCAACGGCCTGCACGACCGGTTCGCGGCCCTGCCGATGCGGGCGGCGCTGCCGGGGGTCGCGCGCACCATCAACGAGGCCGTGTTCACCCTGGCCCGGGCGGCGTTGCTCGGGATTGCCGCCGTGGCTTTGGGTTTCGAGTTCTACGGCACCGCCGTCGACGCCGTCGCCGCGGTCGTCGTGCTGGTGGTGCTGGCCGGGGCGATGAGCGCCCTGTTCGGGCTGATCGGGGACCGGCTCCGCCGCCCGGACGTGGTCCAGTTCGCCGGGATGATGGTGATGATGCCGCTGATGTTCGTCTCGAGTGCGTTCGCCCCGATCGAGACCATGCCCGGCTGGATGCAGGCCATGGCCACGGTGAATCCGGTCGCACACGCCACCGACGCCCTGCGCGGCCAGGTCCTCGGCACCGCCACCGCCGGGGACACCGCCGCAGCCCTGGTCGCGGCGATCGGGTTGTGGGCGCTGGTGACCGCCGTTCCCGTCCTGACCCGCCTGGTGCGGTCGGCACGCACCCGCTGAACACCCGACGCACCCGCCCTGCCCCATCCCACAAAGGGAGGGACAGGGCGGGTTCTGCGTGCGTGCGTTGTCCGTCCGGCTCCCGGCACTCTTCTGGCCCCTACCCGACGAGGAGTAGGGGCTTCTCTGGTGTGCTGGTGGTCAGCGGATACGCCCGGTGCGGGCGTCGACGGCGCTCATGCGGCGGCGTCGAGCAGATGCAGTTCCTCCGCCACGATCAGATCGACCTCTTCGCTGGTCAGACCCGAAAACAAATGTGTGGTCAGCATCGCTCTCACCTCCTCACCGCGCTTCTACTGGTACGTCGAACCGGAGAACCCGTCATCGACATCGACACCCATACAGACGAGGCATCCCGGATTCGGACGCAGACTGCGACGGATCGCCGATGCGTCCGATGACGGTCACCGTCGTCGGTACCTGTGAAAGGGCGCCCGCGGGGGTCGCCACCGCGCCGCCGGGCGGGGATGCTGGAGACGGAAAGGAACCGAAGATCATGAGCGAGGACACGGCCACCACCGCGACGACACCAGCTGATCTCGACCAGCTCTGGCGCCGCTTCTCGAGCGACTTGCGGGCCTTCATCGTCCGCCGGGTCTCCCGGCCGGAGGACGCCGACGACATCTTGTCGATCGTGTTCCTGCGGATGGCCAAGAGCCTCGACAACCTGCGCGATCAGGACCGGCTCCTCGGGTGGATGTACGCGATCACCCGCAACGCCATCACCGACTTCTACCGGTCCGCGCCCCACCGCCGCGAGCTGGCCGTCGACGCCGTCCCCGACACCCCACCCGACGGCGAACCGGACGCCGACGAGGCGGCGGAGAAGGAACTCGCCTCCTGCCTGGTGCCGATGCTCTCCGGGCTGCCCGCCGAGCAGGCCGCGGCGGTGAAGATGGTCGACCTCGACGCCCGCACCCACGCCGCCGCGGCCAGTGAGGCGGGAATATCGGTGTCCGGGATGAAATCCCGGGTCCAACGGGGCCGCGCCACCCTCCAGGCCCAATTGCACGCCTGCTGTGAGATCAGCCAGGACCGCACCGGGCACGTGCACGACTACCAGCCCCGCAGCGGCGGAGCCTGCGCATGCGGAGCCACAACGCCGGCGGACCAGTAGACCGGCACACCGTCTCTGGCGACGGCGACCGGTCGCATGTCCCCAGCTCAAATGGCGGTGGGGGGGGGGGGGGGGAGTAGGAG
>NZ_JBHWUE010000166.1:0-13955 GCF_042738615.1 Rhodococcus sp. NPDC059968 | reverse complement strand
GCGATGGATGCCGAGCGCTGGCTGGCCGAGCGCGGCGACATCACCGCCAACACCGTCGACACCGCGGCCGCCGTCGCGGCGGCCGGGAACTAGAGGAGCGCGTGATGAGTACACCGTCGGTGTTGTTCGTGTGTGTGAAGAACGGCGGCAAGTCCCAGATGGCTGCCGGGCTGATGCGCCGCGTCGCCGGGGATGCGGTCGAGGTGTATTCGGCGGGAACGAAACCCGGCAACAGTGTGAACGCCCTCTCCGCCGAATCCCTGCTGGAGGTGGGGGTCGACATTTCCGGGCAGACCCCGACGCTGATCGACCCGCAACTGGTCCGCGACGTCGATCTGGTGGTCACCCTCGGCCGCGAGGCGCACGTCGACCCGGTGGAGGGGACCCGGTTCGAGAACTGGGACACCGATGAGCCGTCCGAGCGCGGTATCGACGGGATCGAGCGGATGCGCCTGGTCCGCGACGATATCGCCGCCCGGGTCCGCCTACTCGCCGATCAGCTGACCACCACCGAATCCTGACCAGCCTGAGGAGAAACCACTCATGCCCACTATCGAAATTTTCGAACCCGCCCTGTGCTGCAACACCGGCGTCTGCGGCGACGACGTCGACCAGGGGCTGGTCACCTTCTCCGCCGACATGGACTGGGTCCGCTCCCAGGGCGGGGACATCGCCAGGTTCAACCTGGCGAGCGAGCCGCTCGCGTTCGCCGAGCGCGAACCGGTCAAGGCGTTCCTGCAGGTATCCGGATCCGAGGGCCTGCCGCTGGTGTTGGTGGATGGGGTGACCGCGCAGACCGGCCGCTACCCCGACCGCAGCCAGCTCGCAAAGTGGGCCGGCATGATCACCGACACCCCGGACACCGTCGCCCCGGCCGGGATCCAGATGCTCGGGCTCACCGACACCACCGACGCCGGATCCTGCTGCGCCCCCACCGACAACAACGGCAGCACCAGCTGCTGCTGAAAGGCTTTGCCCGCTATGAAGTTTCTCGATACCCCGCCCCGCTTCCTGTTCTTCACCGGTAAGGGCGGGGTCGGGAAGACCTCGATCGCCTGCGCCGCAGCGATTCATCTCGCCCGCGCGGGTAAGCGGGTGCTGTTGGTGAGCACCGACCCGGCGTCGAACGTCGGGCAGGTCTTCGGGCTGACCATAGGTAACACCATCACCGACGTTCTCACCGTGCCCGGGCTCTCGGCGCTCGAGATCGACCCGGAGCAGGCCGCCGAGGCGTACCGGGAACGGATCGTCGGACCGGTGCGGGGGCTGTTGCCGGAGAAGGAACTGGCGTCGATCACCGAGCAACTGTCCGGGTCGTGCACCACCGAGATCGCCTCGTTCAACGAGTTCACCGCCCTGCTCACCGACCACGACACCGTCAACGGGTTCGACCACGTGCTCTTCGACACCGCCCCGACCGGGCACACCATCCGGCTGCTGCAGCTGCCCGGGTCGTGGACCGACTTCCTCAACGAGGGCAAGGGCGACGCCTCCTGCCTGGGCCCGATGTCCGGGCTCGAGAAGCAACGCAGCATCTATGCCGACGCGGTCGCCGCCCTCGCGGACCCGCAGCGCACCCGCCTGGTGCTGGTTACCCGCGCGCAGCGGGCCCCGCTCGCCGAGATCGCCCGCACCCACACCGAACTCGCCGACATCGGCCTGAGCCACCAGCACATCGTGATCAACGGACTGCTCCCCGAACCGGAGGACGGGGACGAACTCGCTGCCGCGATCTACCGGAGGGAACAGGCAGTCCTCGCCTCACTTCCCGCAGCCCTGACCGGTCTGCCGCTCGATCAGGTGCAGCTCAAGGCCACCAACATGGTCGGCATCGGCGCACTCGAGGCCCTCTTCACCACCGGCAGTGATGCGGCAACCGACGCCGTCATCGAGGGTGCGGCACCGTTGCCGGAGGCGCCGCTGTCCGCGCTGGTGGACGAACTCGCCGAAGCCGATCACGGGCTGATCATGTGCATGGGCAAGGGCGGGGTCGGCAAGACCACCCTCGCCGCCGCGATCGCCGTCGCCCTCGCCCGGCGCGGGCATCAGGTGCACCTGACTACCACCGACCCGGCCGCGCACCTGACCGACACCCTCGACGGCAATCTCGAGGGTCTTCAGGTGTCGCGGATCGACCCGGCCGTGGCCACGGCGCAGTACCGGGATCGGGTGCTGGCCACCAAGGGTGCGGCGCTGGACGAGCAGGGCCGGGCCACCCTCGCCGAGGACCTGGCCTCGCCGTGCACCGAGGAAGTCGCTGTCTTCCAGGCGTTCTCCCGGGTCATCCACGAATCACGGCGGAAGTTCGTCGTCGTCGACACCGCCCCCACCGGGCACACCCTGATGCTGCTCGATGCCACCGGGTCGTATCACCGGGAGATCGCCCGGCAGATGGGTGACAACACGAATTTCACGACTCCGTTGATGCGGTTGCAGAACCCGGAGGAGACGAAGGTTCTGCTGGTCACGCTCGCCGAGACCACCCCCCGTCTCGAGGCCGAGGGCCTGCAGGCCGACCTGCAGCGGGCCGGGATCACGCCGTGGGGGTGGGTGGTCAACAACTCCCTCGCCGCCGCCCACCCGAGCTCCGACTTGCTCCGCCGGCGCGCCGCGGTCGAGCTCCCCGAGATCGATGCCGTCACCGCCGCACACCGCCGGGTGGCGATCGTGCCCATGCTGCCGGCCGAACCCGTCGGAGCGCCTGCACTGACCACGTTGACCGCCAGTGGGACCGCCCTCACCCACTGACCTCCACCGGGTTCCCGGCGGCGTTCATCGAACCTTCACTTGCCAGGGTGAATAGATACCCGCCAATGTTGAAGGGTGTCGAAACACACCGGTCCCGAGCACGGGGAACCCGCGTGCACCTCGCTGCTGGTCGGCGAGCCGCTGCAGGCGGCCCCGGCGGTGGAGTTGGCGCGCATGTTCCGGGCCCTTGGTGATCCGGTCCGGCTGCGGATCCTGAGCATCGTCGCCAGTCACGCCCGTGGTGAGGCCTGCGTGTGCGACATCTCCAGCACCTTCGACCTCACCCAGCCCACCATCTCCCACCATCTCAAGGTGTTGCGGGAAGCGGGTCTGCTCGACAGTGAGCGGCGCGGGACCTGGGTGTACTACCGGGTGATTCCCGCCGCGTTGGAGATTCTTTCGGCGGCACTCGGTGCGGACATCGTGCCCGGCGTTCTCGCCGATGCCGGGGTGAGCGCGGGCTCGCGGTGACCGGCACACCGCGGACAGTGCCGGCATTGCCGCCGTTGGCGCGCCGACTGCTCGCCGAATTCTTGGGCACCGCCCTGCTGGTGACGGTGGTCGTCGGGTCCGGGGTCGCCGCGCAGCAGCTCTCCCCCACCGATACCGGGCTGCAGCTGCTGGAGAACTCGACGGCGACGGTGTTCGGTCTCGCCGTGCTGATCGTGATGCTCGGGCCGATCTCCGGAGCCCACTTCAATCCGGTGGTCTCGGCCGCGGATTGGCTGCTCGGCCGCCGCCGCGGCACCGGCATGACCGGATCCGCCGTCGGTGCCTATGCGCTCGCGCAGATCGCCGGCGGCATCGCCGGGGCGGTGCTGGCGAACGTGATGTTCGATCTGTCCGCCTTCCAGCTCTCGACCAAGGAGCGGATCACGGCGGGGCACGTGGTGGGCGAGGTCGTCGCCACCGCGGGACTGATCCTGCTGATCTTCGCTCTCGCACGGACCGGCCGGGCCGCGCTGTCCGCCGCCGCGGTCGGCGCCTACATCGGGGCCGCCTACTGGTTCACCAGCTCCACCTCGTTCGCCAACCCGGCGGTGACCATCGGCCGAATCTTCTCCGACACCTTCGCCGGCATCGCACCCTCCTCCGCGCCGGCCTTCGTGGCCGCGCAATGCGTCGGCGGCCTGATCGGGCTCGCCCTGGTGGTGGTGCTCTATCCGGACGCCACGGCCACCGCCGACAACGCCGTCGTGCCGCACGGCGCCCGCCCCGCCCGGCAGCCCGCGGGCCCGGCTCATCCCGGCGACCCGGACCGCCGGGAGCGCCCGGGACCCGGCTGAGCGGGCACCGCGATCGTCCCTCATCTGCTGCAAATCTCGGCGTCGAACCGACGGCCTTCAGGCCTCGATGACGTGCGGAGGTACCGCGCGCGACCGCCCAACGCGGACGGGCACAGATCAGTTGGTGACCTTGTTGTTTAATTCGTCGAGCTCGGACAACGCGACCTCGAGCTGATCGTCGGTGAGCGGAATGAAGCCCGCCGCGTCGACGATTGCCTGGTTGGACCGCAGGTAGAAGTCCGCGAAGGTGACGACCTGGGGCTTGGTGAGGGCGGCGTCGGAGACGTAGATGAACAATTCACGGGTCAGCGGTGTGTAGCTGCCGTTCCGGGCGCTCTCGGCCGACGGCGCCACGCACCCACCGCCGCCGTCGATCTTGACGGCCTTGACCTTGTCGTGGTTGGCCTCGACATAGGAATAGCCGAAGTAGCCGAGCGCGCCCTTGTCGGCGGACACTCCCGCCACGGTGATGTTGTCGTCCTCGGTCGCGTTGTAGTCGGTGCGGCTGGCACCCTCCTGCCCGTTGACGACCTGGGTGAAGTAGTCGAAGGTTCCCGAGTCCGAGCCGGCGCCGAACAGCGCCAGCGGCTCGTCCGGGAACGACGGATCGACCTGATTCCAGTTGTTGACGGTCGAATCCGGTGCCCAGATCTTGTTGAGCTGCGCCACCGTCAGACAGTCGGCCCAGGTGTTGTCGGGGTTGACCACGACGCTGAGCGCGTCGTTGGCGACGGTGAGCTGGCTGAACGCGATTCCCTTGGCCTCACACGCGGCGATCTCGTCGTCCTCGATCGGCCGGGACGCATCGGAGATGTCGGTCTCGGCCGCACAGAACTTCCTGAACCCGCCGCCCGTGCCGGAGGTGCCGACGGTGACGTTGGCATCGGGGTGCTCGCTCATGAACAATTCCGCCGCGGCCGAGGACAGCGGTTCGACGGTGCTGGATCCGTCGATCACCACCGGCCCGGAGATGGTTGTGCCACCGGTGTTGTCGTTGCTTCCGCACCCTGCCAGGGCCACTCCAGCTGCTACTGCGACGACTGCTGCACACGCACGATTGAGTTGACGGATGGTCACTGGGTGCCTCCTGAGATAGATACGCGCCCGCGGTCGGACACCTAGTGTGTCCACACTCACAGCCCCTATATCGAAACCTGTCTATCTGAACGGGTCATGAACTCGAGGTCACAGGCTCCCCGTGCCTCCAGTCCGGTCTCGCGCCGACTGTTTACCGACTGCACCCCTCCTTGCTGGCGCGTCTGGTGAACCACACCCTCGACCGACTGCGCAGTCAGGTGCACGCCGGTGAGACGAGCGACGCGAGATGCTCTGCGCCGATGTTCGCCCGCGCTGAACGGGTTCGTCACCCGTCTCGGTCATCCCTGCGTGGCATCAGTGGTACTCGTTCAGTCGGGGCCAGATGCCGCCGCCGACCGCGAACCCGCAGAGCACCCCGATCACCAGTGCCCCCACGGTCAGCGGTGACGTCGCACGGTACGCGGTGATCGTGGCCGCGCGTTCCGCGCTTGCCAGTCGGTCGAGGGCGGACCGCAACGCCTCGTCGAGCGCGGAGAACCGGGCGGTGGACGCGCCCTCGCCGGGCCCGACGGCGAGGGCGGCCGCACCGGGATAGTCGCCGTTCACGAGCCGGTGTTGCAGCACCGTGTGCGCGCTCCGCCAGCCGTCGAGCGCCGCGACGGCCTCGGTCACCGGCGCATCGGCGACCGAGCCCTGCGAGTTGTTCCGGTGCTGGCCGAGTATCTTGGCCGCCACGGTCGTGTGCCGGGAGAAGTCGACCTCGGACTGGGAGTCCGAGCCCCGCCGCAGCACGCCGAGCATTTCGTCCGCCCGCGCCTGTTGCGCCAGGATCCGGGCCGTCACGAGCGCACTGAGCGGTTGCGTCCCGTCGGTCCTCGCGCGCGCCCCGGCCGACGCGGACACCCCGAACGCCGCCACCGACCACACCAACAGGCCCGCCATCAGCAGTGCGGCCACGATCAGACCGGGGTGGAGCAGCCGTCTGGACTTGCGCGTCAGGTAGATGTGCGCCAGGACCAGCGCGATCAGCGCGGACGCCGTCACCGCGAGAGCGGCCACCGGCAGCCGGGTGGTGCGCATCTGGGTGGTGGCCACCGATTTCCACTGGTCGGTGCACAGCCGGTGTGCCAGCGGAAGGATGGTGCCCTGCATCAGTGCGGAGGCGTTATCGAGGTAGGTGATTGCGACCGGGTTTCCGGATCGGTCGTTGGCGCGGGCGGTGGCGATCAGGCTGGTGTACTCGGCGAAGCGCCTCGACACCTCGGAGAGCAGGCCGGCGGCGTCGGCATCGGCTGCGGGGATGCCGTTCGCGGCGGTCACCAACGCGTTGGCGGCGTCACCGACGGCCTGGTTGTAGCGTTCGCGTACCTCGACCGGCTCGGTCCCGCCGAAGATGAACGACGTCGTGGCAGCAGCGTCCGCGATCGACAGCGCACTGTAGAGGCTCTGGCCGGCGTCGGCGAGGGACTCCGCGTGGGTCCGTAGGGAATCGATGTCCCGTTGCCGGGCGTCGTTGACCGTCGCGGTCACCACGCCCGCGGCGAGCGCGGCCGCGACGAGGACCACCGCGAGCACCGACAGCCGTCCCGGAGTGGAGGCCAGGAAGCTCCGCCAGTGTGCGCGGCGCGCCTCAGGCTCGACGAGTATCCACTCGTCGAGGGCGTGCACCTCGCCGGTGAGGGTGTCACCGCGGTGGAACACCAGTCCTCCTCCACGCACTGCTGCACAGTGGGTCGCCCCGACACCGCTCAAATCGTGTCGCCGACCGTCTCCAGTCTGCCCCGCGGCCACCGCCGTCCGACCAGCGCAGGTGTCGAGCAGCGCTTGCTCCGTCCGCAGTGCCGATCCGTCTTCTGGGTACGAAATCCGCTGTCACCCAAGTGCGGTGATGCTCGCTGCGGCATGCGGGGACGACGACACACCACCGAATGTTCATCGTCCAGACACTCTGTGTCCATCTGATGAATCGACGCCTTGGTGGGGTTCATCCCTGCGCCCGGGGGCGAGGAATTCCGACTACTTCTCGAGTTACCACCCGGCTGCACGGGATTCGCCCGTTTCGGCGGTCGGCCCGTCATCGCGGGGCTACGCTCGAACCTCGCCCGCTGTCATATTTTGTTCATGTGCCGTTCAGATTGAGGGGCTTCGATAGAGGGGTCCCACGAACGTGGGCACACCGATTCCGGCGCCGCGTCGGAACGTCTGCAGGAGGCACCCCTGTGACCATCCTCCGATTCAAGCGAATTCGCGTAGCGGCTGTGGCGGTGGCAACCGGGCTGACCCTGGCCGCGTGCGGTGGCAACAACGACAGCACCGGTGGCGGCGATGGAGAATCCGTCTCCGGGCCAGTGGTGATCGACGGATCCAGCACCGTCGAACCGCTGTCCTCCGCCGCAGCCGAGCTGTTCATGGGCGAGCACCCCGATGCCAACGTCACCGTCGGCACCTCCGGCACCGGCGGCGGATTCGCGAAGTTCTGTGCCGGCGAGACGGACATTTCCGACGCGTCCCGGCCGATCAAGGACAGCGAGATCGCCGCCTGCCAGGCGAAGGGAATCCAGTACAGCCAGCTCGTCGTCGCCAACGACGCGCTCAGCGTCGTGGTCAACAACGACAACACCTGGGCCGACTGCCTCACCGTGGCGCAGCTCAACAAGATCTGGGCACCGGATTCGACCGTCAACAACTGGAATCAGGTCGATCCGTCGTTCCCGGACGAGCCGCTGCAGCTGTTCGGCGCCGGCTCGGACTCGGGCACCTTCGACTACTTCACCCAGGCCATCAACGGCACGGAGGGCGCCAGCCGCACCGACTACAACCCGACCGAGGACGACAACATCACCGTCCAGGGTGTCTCCGCCACCAAGGGTGCGCTCGGCTACTTCGGCTACTCCTATCTGGAGGCCAACGCGGACAAGGTCAGGGGCGTCAAGATCGACAGCGGCGGCGGTTGCATTGCGCCGTCGGCCCAAACCGCGCAGGACGGCACCTACAAGCCGCTCTCGCGGGAGCTGTTCATCTACGTCTCCGACGCCGCCCTGAAGAAGCCTCAGGTCGTCGCCTTCGCCGACTTCTACCTCGGCACCAACCAGGAGATCGTGGAGGCAGCGAAGTTCATTCCGCTCACCCCCGCGCAACTGCAGGTGGCGCAGACCGAGCTCGACGCGCTGAATGCGAAGGCCGGCAACTAAATGAGTTCCGGCCCGATCACGGCGGGCTCCCCGGGCGCAAGCTCAGGGAGGCGACCGCCGGTCGGATTACCGGTCGACCTCAGCGCGCAGAGCAAACGCATCGGCGAGAAGATCATCAAGGTCCTTCTCGCCAGTTCGGCGTTTCTGTCGGTGGTCATCACCGCGGCGATCGTGGTGGCCCTGATCGCCCCGCTGTTCACGTTCTTCCAGAACGTCCCCCTCTGGGAGTTCCTGACCGGCACCACCTGGACGGCCGGGTTCGGGAGCAAGACGAGTTGGACCGACAAGGAATGGGGTGTGCTGCCGCTCGTCGCCGGCACCCTGAGCACCACGATCATCGCCCTGCTCGTCGCGGTGCCGCTCGGCCTCGGCGGCGCCACCTACCTGGCGGAGTACGCCGACGAGCGGATACGCCGGGTCGTCAAACCCGTCCTGGAGATCCTCGCCGGTGTGCCGACCGTGGTCTACGGCGTCTTCGCGCTGACCATTGTCACCCCGCTGCTGCAGGACTGGGTGGGCGCGCAGATCTTCAACAACCTCTCGCCCGGCATCGTGATGGGCTTCATGATCGTCCCGACGGTGTCGTCCCTGTCGGAGGACGCCATGTCGGCCGTGCCGCGGGATATGCGTGCGGGTTCCTACGCGCTGGGCGCGAACCGGATGCAGACCACGGTGCGGGTGGTGTTCCCCGCCGCGCTGTCCGGGATCGTGGCCGCGATCGTGCTGGGACTGTCCCGGGCGGTCGGTGAGACGATGATCGTCGCCATCGCCGCCGGGAGCCAACCGCAGTTCACCCTCAACCCGCTGGTGGGTGCGCAGACCATGACCGGGTTCATCGCGCAGGTCGCCAGCGGTGACGCCCCGCAGGGCAGCCCGGTGTACTACTCCCTCTTCGCGGTCGGTGCGCTGCTGTTCTTCCTCACGCTGCTGATCAACATGGTCAGCATCACCCTGGTGCGTAGATACCGGCAGGCCTACTGATGACCACGACGTCGGTGAAGAAGGCTCCCGTCGATCTCGGGAAGATTCTCGTCACGGGCAAGCGGCGCAACCGCACCCGGTCGGCGGTGTTCGCCGGGATCCTGTGGGTGTGCCTGGCGCTCTCGTGCCTGTTCCTGTTCGCGGTGCTGGCGGTCATCATCGTCGAGGGACTGGCCCGCTTCGACTGGAATCTGATCTCCCAGCAGCCGTCCCGGCTGCACCCGGAGACCTCCGGTGTGCAGTCGGCGATCTTCGGCACCCTGTGGGTGATGCTCGGCACCATCATCTTGGCCATCCCGATCGGTATCGCCGGCGCGGTCTACCTCGAGGAGTACGCGGACAGCACCAAGTGGTGGAATCGGTTGATCGAACTCAACATTCAGAACCTGGTCGCGGTGCCGACGATCATCTACGGCATCCTGACGTTGGCGTTCGTGGTGCGCGGTCCGATCTCGCTGGGCCCGGTGGTGCTGGCCGGCTCGGTGGCCCTGGCCCTGCTCATCCTGCCGGTGATCATCATCACCACCCGCGAGGCGTTGCGCTCGGTGCCGCGGGACATCCGGGACGCCTCCCTGGCGTTGGGGGCCACCCTGTGGCAGACCACCTGGAAGCAGGTGCTGCCGTCGGCGATCTCCGGTATCGCCACCGGCACGATCCTGGCCCTGTCTCGGGCGATCGGGGAGGCCGCACCGCTGCTGCTGGTCGGGGCGACGGTGTTCGTCACCGTCAATCCCGAGGGCTTCCTGGATCGGTACACGGTGCTGCCGGTGCAGATCTTCAACCTGGTGAAATTGCCTGAGGAGGCGAATCAGCAACTGGCGTGGGCCACGATTCTTCTGTTGATGATCATCCTTCTCGCGATGAACGCTCTCGCGATCTGGATGCGCAACCGTTTCCAGCGGCGGTGGTGAACGCGGGGAGGACCCAAGTTTCATGACACGAACGAGGCATACAGCCATGAGTACCGAAGAAGAGTCGACGCCCGTCCTCGATGCACAGGATGAGCAGCTGCTCAAGCGAATCACCCACCACCACGCCCCCCGGGCACCGAAGGGCGGGAGGACCTACGCCATGATGGCCACCGATGGCCTCGGGGTCAGCTACAGCGGCCTCCTCGCGATCGGTGATGTGCACCTGTCCTTCGCCGCCAACGAGGTCACCGCGCTGATCGGCCCCTCCGGGTGCGGGAAGTCGACCGTGCTGCGGTGCCTGAACCGGATGAACGACCTCATTCCCGGCGCGAAGGTGCACGGCACGGTCACCTACCGCGACATCGACATCAACGACAGCGCGGTCGATGTCATCGAGTTGCGCCGCCGGGTCGGCATGGTGTTCCAGAAGCCGAACCCGTTCCCGAAGTCGATCTACGACAACATCGCCTACGGGCCGCGGGTGACCGGCATGAAGACCCGCAGCATGGACGAGGTCGTCGAGAGGGCGCTGCGCGCCGCCGCCGTGTGGGACGAGGTCAAGGACAAGCTCAAGCACGACGCGACCGGCCTGTCCGGCGGTCAGCAGCAGCGCCTGTGCATCGCCCGCGCGATCGCCACCGAACCCGAGGTCATCTTGATGGACGAACCGTGCTCGGCCCTCGACCCCATCGCCACGGCGAAGATCGAAGACCTGATCGACGAGCTCTCCGAAAAGTTCACCATCATCATCGTCACGCACAACATGCAGCAGGCCGCCCGAGTGTCCCACCGCACCGCGTTCTTCACCGCCGAGGCCGACGAGCACGGCGACCGGCAGGGCAAACTGGTCGAATTCGACACCACCGAGAAGATCTTCTCCTCCCCCGCCGACCCGCGAACCGAGGCCTACATCAGCGGCCGGTTCGGCTGAGACGACCGTGTCCAGATCTGTTGCGCCGACCGCCTCCTCGCGGTCACCGCGTCCCGAAGTGGCAGGTGAGGAGTCCTGCATCGCCTGCGTGCGGGCCGACGCTGCGGAGGGGGCTTCTCGTTGAGCATCGACTCACGGCGGGTGGACGAGGTCGTGACGCTCACCGACCGGCGTGCCTCCACCTCACGGGACAGCCGGGTTCTGCTCGCCGAACCCGACCCGGTCATCGCCGCCGCGCTGATCGACTCGGCCGACCGGGTCGGCGTCCGGACGCAGTGGTGCACCGACGGCGCCGCCGCACTGCTGGCGGTCGGCGCCGACCTTCCCGCCGTTGTCGTGGTCGCGCCCGAGATGGCCGGCGGTGTCACCGCCGCGCAGGTGATCGCGACGGTCCGGGGGTACTCGGATGTGCCCATCCTGGTCGGTGCGCAGCCCGGGAACGAGACCCTCACCCGGCAGGCGATCGCGGCCGGTGCCACCGCCACCACGGCGCGACCGTACGACTTCACCGACATCCGGCGGTTCGTGCAGCACCCCGCGCTACGGCCTCGAACGGCACTGGTCGCCGGCCCCATCCGCGTCGACATCTCGGCCTTCGAGGTGCATGTTCGAGGCGTGGAAGTCCTGCTCACCCGCCGCGAATTCGAGCTGCTGAGCTATCTGATCGAGCAACGCGGCCGGGTGGCCAACGCGGACCAGATCAGCAGGGCGGTGTGGGGCCGCGCCTGCGACACCAATACCGTCGCCGTCCACATCCGGCGACTGCGCACCAAGCTCGGCGCCGATCCCGATCACGGGCAGATCATCAGAACAATCCGCGGAGTGGGGTACCGGTTGGCGCCGTCTTTGTGCGACTGACGGCGGACCACGACGATCGAGGAAATGGCCGAGACCACGGCCCTCGTCGGCAGCCCCGCGGAGATCGAGCCTCGGCCAGCAGCACGGCCGACGGGCCGCCCCTACCGACAGCCCAGCGCAGCCTCGGGGGAGGTCCTCACCCGTGGCCGGTCGCCTCGTGTCGGCCATCAGCCAGGATTACCTCGTCGAGCGGTCAGCCGATCACGCACCCGCCGCAGGTCGCTGTCCGTGGGCATCTCGTGGGTGAGGTGGGTGATCGCGACCTTGATGTCGAGGTCGTCGACCGGGCCGGCGCCGCGGGCCTCGACCCGGGCCGCGATCTGCTCGACCTGTTCGTCGGTCAACGCTCCGCCGAAGAGGGCCACCAACGGGATGTAGCCGTACGGGTCGTCCGTCCGCGGGTAGCCGGCACGCAGCCATCCCACGAACGACCTGAGCCGGACCACCACACACATGAGCGGATCATCCCTGTTCGAGCTGCTGCGAAACTACGGTCGACGGGATGCCAGGCCGCAGCCGAACATGCGGACGGCACACCCCGGTCACTCCACCGGAAAGTCGCCCGTCGCCACGAAAATGACGTTACGACCGACCGCCACGGTGTGATCACAGAAGCGTTCGTAAAAACGCCCCAACAGCGTGATGTTCACCGCCGACGCCGCCCCGTACAGCCAGTCGTCACTCTTGGTGACAGCGAACAACTCGCGAAGCAGAGCATCGGTGCGAGCATCTGCCTGGATTAGTTCCAACGCCAGGTCGCAATCGCGGTCACGCAGGACCTCGGTGGCCGCCGCCGCCTGCGCCTTCGCCGCCACACCCATCTTCGAAATGACACCCCGGAGCTCACCGGGTACGACCGAGGCCGGGAAGTGCAACCTCGCCACCTCGGCGATATGCGCCGCCAGGGTGCCCATCCGCCGCAGATCGCCGATGTTGTGGATGCAACTGATCAGAGCGCGCAGATCCTGCGCGACCGGCGCCTGCAGGGCTATCAGCGTCACCGCTCGGTGATCGAGCTCCTGGGCCCGGTAGTCGATGTCGGTATCGACGTCGGCGCATGCTTCCGACGCACCCAGGTCGGTGTCGAGCAATGCCCGTGTTGCGTAATCGATCGCGGTTTCGGTCAACGAACACAGATCGGTGAGATCCACTCTCATCTTCTCGAGCTGCCCAGAGAAGTGTTGCCGCATCGTCCCAGCACCTCCTGCGGTTCGTACTGCGCGTCCGGATCAATCATCGTCGTCGATCATTGAATACCCAGTTCCAGGAGAATCTCCCCCGCATGTCGTGAAGTCGCTCCAGCACCGCGGCCAAGCGGCCTGCCGCAACAGTTCCCTGCACGCGGCGAAAAGCAGCGAAGGCATCGCCACGGCGCCGAACAGCAGCGAAGGCGGCGTCCCGAACGACGCCCTAACAACGCCCAGGCGCGAAATCCTCTGCCTCACCCGACCAGAGGGCGGTATTCACGGAGGCGGAGCAATGAGCGCACATACCCCGCTTCCGCCACTGCGGTAACAGCATCGAGCCTGCCGAGTTCGGCCGGTTCGGCAGTTTCGATGTCGAGATGCATTTGTTCGGCAATCCAGTACCGAATCGAGTCGTGAGTAGTCATACGATCACCACCTTCAGGCGGAGTACCCAAACGATCCTGTGCGCAGCCAAGTCGCATCCGCATCCTTAGTCGATTCGAAGGCAAATATGTCCGATTTTTCCGTTATCGACCGCGGTGAACAACGGACAATCCGGACATGCTGCTGTGACGCTCCCCGCCCCCGGGCCAGGTCGACGATAGTGGTCACATTGCTACAGAGCGAATTGAGGTTCGACCGATGTTCTCCGGACTATCCGCCTTTCCCCTTACGCCCATGAGCGAGACAGAAATCGACGAGTCCGCGTTCTCTGGAATTGTCTCGCGCCTGGCTGACGCGGGGGTCGATTCCATCAGCGCCCTCGGGTCCACCGGTAGCTACGCCTACCTGACCAGAGAAGAGCGCAAGCGAGTCGCACAGCT
>NZ_JBHWUE010000165.1:0-14026 GCF_042738615.1 Rhodococcus sp. NPDC059968 | reverse complement strand
TAGGGTTCGATCACCACATCGACCATCGAGGTGAAGTTCCCGATCGAGCGGGACAGGTGCACCACGTGCCCGGGATCGCCGCGCAACTCCCACCCTGCATTCAGCAGTGGGGTGAGGGTGGCCTGGAGGACGGCAGTCAATTCTTGGGCGGCGCGGTTGCGAAGGGCTTCCATATCGTCGACGTCGTCTTCGCTGCCCGGATCAATAATCCACCCGAGCAGCTCGCATGCGGCCTGTCCGACGACCCAGATCTGCGCGGGGGCTCCCAACGGTGTCAGCGAGGCCCAGCGGATCAGCTTGTCCAGCTTCTCGACCGAATCGACCGGCCCGGTCAACTCCCGCCCGGACGGTGTGTACGTGCCCGCGGCGGTCACGATCAACGCATGGCCATCGGCCTCGTCTCCGGCCGGAAGCGCCTCCCACACCGGTGGATCCGCTGCGTCGCTGCCGGCCGGAGAAGAAGCCGGCCACTTCGTCGCCGGCCACCGCAGCGCTGTCCACCGCTTCGTTGTCCACCGCTTCGTTGTCCACCGCTTCGTTGTCCGCCTCGGGAGGAGGCGGGGTCGGGGCGTCGTCGGCTTCGGCGACGTCGCACTGCTCGGACGATTCAGGGTGTGCGGCAACGGCCGGCTCGGAGTCCGCCTGATCGGCTGCGCCGAAGACACCAGCATCGACGGAGGCAGCGTCGTCGGGGAGAACATCGTCGACGGGGAGAACATCGTCGTCGGGGACAACGTCATCGTCGGGGACAACGTCATCGGTGGAAGCGGCAGACGCCGTCAGAGTCACCTCGGGCAGTCCGAACAGAGGAATCTGCTCCCACGGCCCGCTCATGACTCCTGCTCGACGATCCGGCCGTCGAGATCTGCCGGAGGGACGCTGTAGCGGTCGAAGAACTCCTGCAGGGCAACGTCCACGACGTTGGTCACCGAGAAGTTGCGGTTCTTCACCAGCCAGGTCAACCGCGCCTCCGTCGAGGCCAGGACCCGGGTATTGAGCTGCACTTTCGTCGGACCCCTCCGCGGTTCCAACTTCGCTACCACCTCCACGCTCGGTGCCGTCGCGTCGGAATAGCCTCCTGCACAATTAACTTCATTCTGCGATCGCACTGCCGGTCCGCTCCCCACCCCGGTCGGACGCTGGCGAGCGCCGTCCCGCTTTCCGGCCTGCACCATGCCCCGCTCCTCTGCTCCGGGGCGGCCACTGACCAAGCCGCCTACGACCGCATACTCCCCTGACCTCAGGCGTCCATGCTAGCGAGGTGCACGCTGAATCACGCGCAACTTCGCTCGCGTGTCTGCACGCATTTTGACACGCATGTCAGATAGGCGGTCAGGCGGTCAGGAATACGTTGATGGCGACGCGCTCCAAACCGCCGCTCACAGGCCCTCGGCAGGGCAACTCGAATTCAGTCGCAGCACTACCGGCCCACCAGGCGCCACGATGAGGCGTCCGACAGTCGTCCCCGAGTTGTACGGCGCGGACCAAGAAGACTGGCGGCTGGACGGTCCCGAGGACCCGTGCGTCCGGCAGTCCCCGGCACCGGGTGCGCCGGGGACCGGTACTTCCCGATTCTCATCTGCGCATAGGGATGGATGGTCGCGCAGCAATGTCACCGACGATCGAACATTGCCTGTATCACTTCTCTTTTGAGGTTGCTACAGCGGGAGTGCGGTGCAGGGCGGCCAACAGGCCGGTATCGGCGGCGTGTGCGGTCGAGGGTTCGGTGTGGGCGAACACCTCGGCGCTCGCGTCATCGATGACGACGCTCATGTCGGCGCGGTGGCGGGAGCGCATCACGCAGGTCAGCTCTTCGAAGAGCACGCCGCTGGTGTTCGGTATGCGCCCGGTCACGGGGGCAGCGGGTGTGCGCTCCGGGTGTCGGGCATCTATCCGACGGGGCCGAGCGGAGGTCGCGGGCGGTAACCCTCGTCCGCCAGCCATCCCCGTGCACGACCGCGTCTCCGCTCATCCGCAAACAGCCAGTATCGATGAACCTCGTCGGGCCACCGGGACAGCACGTCCTTGAAGCGCCGAAACGCCCCGCGCCCGGTAATCGCGATGTCGAGCCGGTCGGCAACGGCAGGGTCGGCTACCGACTCGATGAACAACTCCATGTCGCGGTAGCCCGCGCGTGATCCGGTGCAACGGACGTACAACCACCGGTCGGGATCGTCGTCGGTCTCGTCGTCGAACGCGTCGTCGAAGTTCATGGTCGGCCACGTTTGTCCCGTCCGCAGGTCGATCCGACCGCCGCCGTAGGCCGGGTCGCCCTCGAGCAGCGACGAGAGTTCCTCGAGGTCGACCGCGACAGGTCGGAGCATCGGTGTCGCGGACATCCCCAATGCGGCCTCCAGTGGGTCGGCGAGGTCGGCGTCGCCGGTCCAGTCGCGCAGGCGCAGCGCCGCCGCGCACTGGGCGGCCACCTCGTGTGCGCCGTCGATGTGGTCGTCGACCGCGGCGATGAGTGCGTCGCCGACCAGCTGCAGCACCTCGTCGGTCAATCGGCGGCGCACCAGGTCGACGACCGCGCCGGTGCGGGTGCTCAGGGCGACACGCAGCGCCGTCAGGGATTCGTCGTCCCAACTGGTCTCCATCAGGTGCCGACCCGGCTTACGGCCCCTGGCGTCGGGTGTTCCACCCGACGTCGGGTGTGTTCGTGGCGGTCACATCGGCCCCGCGGCCACCGAGACGTGGAAGTTCCCCGCACCCACGGACCGCTCAAGAGTCCGAATGACGGCAGCCGGATTGTCGTAGGGCCCGTTGAGGTAGAACGGCTGACCGTCCCTACCGAACTCGATCCGACCCGGCCCGTCCCACTCACCCAGGAACGCGGCGGCATCATCATCGAAGGCGGCCGCGGGCTCGAAACCGAGCCCGCGCGCATAGTGCACCGCCCCCAGGATCAGTTCGCGGCCGAGTTCAATCGGAATCTCCACCGCCGGACGGTCGAACGCTGCGTAGTACGTGCGGATGGCGCTGGGGATCCTGCCCGCGTCCATGGTTTCGGGGTCACGGGTGTTCTTCACCCCCAGGCAGTGCACGTCCGCCAGGTAGCCTCGCAGCGTCGCCCGACCACGCCGCCCCTCTCGTGCCACCAACACCTGCGCGAAGCCTTCGGCCTCACCGGCGGGAGCGTCCAGTTCCGCCCACTCCGGATGACCCTCGAGGCCCAGCCCGACACTCCAGCCACAATTGACCCAGCACCCCAGCACCCGCCCCAATCCTCGGGACGCCGCAGCCTCGGCAGCGATTCGTCGCACCAACGGCGCCACCACCGACGGCCGCACACCCAGAGCACGCGCGATCACCTTCGGCGGGACACCCTGCTCCCAACGCCGCCGCACCTGCTCGACCAACTCCACATCGTCCATGGCCCCCATTCTGCTCCAGCGATCGGGACGCTCCCGCGTCTGCACATATCCGCACATGCTGGGCCAAGTAAAGGGCGGTGATCCCCATCGTCGGCGCCGGGCACGTCGGTCGCGGCGGATCACCACCGACCGGTCACCCGTCTCGCCGCGGAAATCCTCCACTACGAATACTCCCGCGAAATCAAGCAAAGATCCCATGGCGAAGTCGACCGACCCCCGGCCCCGCAGCAGCCTCAACGAAGTCCGGTCCGCCACTCAAGACGCAGGTCAAGGCGCCCGGCGCGAGAACGATTCGCTGGCAGAGGACAGGCGTAGCTTGACGTAGCCCGCCCAGGGCTGGGGTCGTGAACAGGAGGTCCCATCCACCGGGTTCGGGTTCGGGTCCGGTGATCGGTCGCCCACCACCAGCGTTTTCGGGCGGCCATCCCGGTGAGCGCTCCGAGTGCGAGTGGGACGACCACGTAGCCGGCGGCGATGGCCCAGACCCACCTGGGCAGCGGCTCGCCGTTCTGCAGATCACCGGTCACGACAAATATGCGGTATGACGTCGCGAGTGGGTAGGTATTTTGCGCCCCTCGCACGTTCGGATTACGGCGCTCTTCCCCATTCGATCAGGGTTGGGCGTTCTTTTGCCTGTGTATGCGATGCGACGCGGCATGTCGTCCGCCCCCGGTCCTTCGAGGTCACCGGACCTGGGTGTTGTTGCGGGCGGGCCCCTGGATGGTGACACCGCGTTGCGCTGTGGCGTGGGCATTGTCGTGGAGCAGGATTCGGCTGTTGTCGGTGGCGTGGACGGTGGTGTGGCCCTCGGCGTGGACGGTGGCCTGGTCGTAGGCGTAGATCGTGGGTTCGTCAGTGGCGCGGACCCTGGCCCGGTCGACGGCGTAGACGGTGGTCTTGTTGCGGGCCTCGACCTCGGTGTCGTCGAACGCTTCGATGATGGCGATGGTGTAGACGTGGCAGCGAGTGTGTCCGTGTAGCTGGGCGTGCGCTGCGTCGGTGACGACGATGGCCGGCGACCGAGTCTGTTGTTGCGGTGTGCTTGTGGTGGTGCGGACGCGTGAGGTGCCGGTGATCCGCAGGGTACCGGTGCCGACGAGGTTGTGGAGTTCGAGGATCTGATCGGGCGGGGAGTCGATGATGACGGACTTCGCGCCCTGGGCGAACCGGGCGACGACGTCGGCGGCGGTGCGGCACGAAGTCCTGGGTGTACGGCACTGCGGCTTGCGGGTCGAGGTGGTTGGGCGCCTCATGCTCGACAACCTAGTCGCGATCCGTGCCGGGGATTGGGTGCCGCGCCTGGAGGCGACGCGTTCGCCACCTGCATGCCAATCGCGGGACGTGTCAAGTGGTCTGTGTACGGCGGCCCTGGGTGAATCCATACCCGAGAGGGTGAGAGAGGAGTTCGCATGTCTGATGACGTGGGATCGAATATCGTGAGTTGTTCGCGACTGACCGTTCGTGGACAAGCGGACGAGAGGATTCTTCCTGTGGCAATGTCCTTGGCCGCGTTGGCTGACCTGGCCCAGGAAGAAGGTCGGAGCACCGTCGATCTTTTCTATCCGCGGGTGCGGTTTCGCAGCGTGAATATCAGCGATCTCGACGCGTGCCTGGATTGGTTCGCCGAGTTGACGATGACGGTGGACATCGACGACGCCGACGACGTCGTCGTCGGTTCACTTGACTTCACGCTCATCCGCCTCGGTACCGAGGATCCCGTAGCGCTGTGCCTCGACCAATTCGATGGCTACCACGAGATGCTGGCGGGGTTGTTCGATGGCAATCAACTCACAGCCGAGGTCGAGGAACAGTTCGAGACCATGGGTATCGCCGCTGACGTCGTCCTTGTCCCGAACATCGCGTTCGTCACCGAACCCCTGCGGGGGCACAATCTCGGTGCTTGGCTTGTCGCCGAGACGATTCACCGCATGCTGCCCGCGGGAATCGTGCTGATGTGGCCCTACCCGATGGCCTCCTCAGACTCTCCGCAGATCGATGCGCTGGACAGTGCGATCACCCGGCTTTCCG
Organism: Rhodococcus sp. NPDC059968; assembly: GCF_042738615.1. Lineage (NCBI taxonomy): Bacteria > Bacillati > Actinomycetota > Actinomycetes > Mycobacteriales > Nocardiaceae > Rhodococcus > Rhodococcus sp. NPDC059968. Next base: position 8,624 of record NZ_JBHWUE010000165.1, on the reverse strand, counting down.
ACCATTTCCAGTTGTGTGGGCTGACCCCGGTCGAGTCGGCGCCGTGGGCGTTGGGCATGTCCACAGCCTTTGTCGCCCTCGGCGACGCGCGGTCCCAACTCAGCTCGGTCCGGGGCACTTCCGTTTCGATTCCGCTCGCCGACCTTCGTGTAGCCTCCACGCCGCCGGCAGCGGAGGCCTGAGGCTGGCACTTCTTGCCGGCGCAGGCGCCCGGACCAACGCGGCATGAACGAGGTTCGCACCGGATCGCTGCGCCTGCTGATACAGGGGTCGCTGACGGCAATGCAATGAGTGCGGGCGGAAACCAGTGGGTTCCGCCCGCACATTCAAGACGGCCGCACCGGTTGGCGGAAAACGGCCGGGCCCGTGGCCATCCTGACGGATGACGTGGAGCCGTACATAGCGCACCGGAGCTACATGCCGGCACCGCAGCGTGTACTGCTGTGCCTATGCACCGGTGCGGTAGGAATCTTCGGTGGCGTGGCCGTGGCTGGCCGTGGCGGGCCGGGTCGGGGGCTTGCCGCCCATCCTCCGGGCCACGACGCTGCTCTCGGAATTCGTGATCAGCTCGGCCCGGAGGCGTGAGGAACGCCCCCAGCTCGTTGAAATACGCGTTGCGTGGCATAGCAACCGGTGATCCCCCCACCACGCCGAGCCCGCTCCTCGCCAGGAGACGCCTGGGCGAATCGCATACCATCGCCCGGTGACCGATCCGGGAGATCCCACCGCCGAAGCCGCCATGGCCCTGCTCCGCGAACACGGCCCCATGAACCCCGACGAATGGGCGCGGTTGCTGGTCGCCGAGGGGCACGGCTATCTCGCCGACATGGAGGAACTGGCCGAGTACATCGGCCATCCCCGGCTCGGCTACCTGGCGGACGGTCGCAGCGCGGCCCTCGACTCGCTGCTCGACGGACGCGTGCTCACCCACCGGCTCACCGCCGTGGAAATCTCCTCCGGCATCCTCGACGCGCACCCGGACCTGACGCCGCTGCTGCCGTTCGACGACCACGACCCGGCGGCGGGCGGGCTGCACACTATTTTCCGTGACCTCGACGACGACCTGTTCGACGAGCGCGGTGTCCGCGATCCCGACTGGCCGGCGGACGCGGCGCTGCTGCTCGAACCGGACGCGCTCGCCGAATTCCGGCCCGGCGACCTGGTCGCGCTCGCCCTCGTCGACGGCGTACTGCGGCTCACGGCCGCCGCGGGCCCACCCGCGGCCGCACCGGATCTCACCGGCGCGTTGGCCGGCCTGGTGCCGCAGGAGGGCCCCGGTCCGCTGGACGGCATCGTCTGGCAGCTGATGGCCGACGACCGGACCCTGCTGACGGCGCCGACCCTGCCGCTCGGCGACCTGATCACCGACGCCGGATACGTGTGCGACGGCGATTTCATCGCGGCCCGGGGTTTCGACTTCGCCGCCCATCGCGGGAAGTCGCACCTCGCGACGGTCGCGGCGGCGCACCACCTCACCGACGACGAGACGGACGCGGTCATGGCGTTCCTGGCCCTGATCGGCGTGCTCGAGCGCACCCCCGACGACGAGCGAGAGCGCGCCGTCGACGCGGTCGTGGCGAGCGCGAGGGACCGGTTCGCCTACCTCGCCTCACCGAACGCGGCCCGCGCCGCGTTCGGCGAGGCGTACGCCACCCGCCGCGCCGGCCACGAGACCCTGCGCCTGGCCGCCGCGGTGCTCCGCGACCGCGGTCCCCGCAAGATCGCCCCGACCGCGCACTGGCTGGCGGGCAAGGCAGCCGAGCTCGACGGACGGACCACCGACGCCGAGCGGCACTACGAGCGGGCCGTGTCGGTGGACCCGAACTGGGACGAGGCGCTCGAGGCTCTGGCCCGCTACGCGTCCGATCGCGGTGACGCGGTACGGGCGATCGGGCTGCTCGACCGGGTCCAGGATGGGTACCGCGAACCCATGTACGACCTGCTCCAGTCGTTTCTTCCCGTCGACCGGCCGGACCTGGGGCGCAACGATCGGTGCTGGTGCGGATCCGGCCGCAAGTACAAGGTATGTCACCTCGGCAAGGCCGAGCACCCGCTGGAGCAGCGGGCTGGGTGGCTGTATCAGAAGGCGGCGTCTTTTGCGCAGGGCATCGCGTGGCGACCGCTGCTGCTCTCGCTCGCCCAGATTCGGTCTGCGCACGACGGCGATCCGATGGCGCTGTATCACGCGCTCGACGACCCGCTGGTCGCGGATGTGGTGATGTTCGAGTGCGGCGCGTTCGAGCGGTTCGTCACCGAGCGCGGCGTGCTGCTACCCGCCGACGAACTGCTCCTCGCGCAACAATGGCTGCTCGCCGAGCGGTCGGTGCACGAGGTCGAGGCGGTGCGTCCCGGCGAGGGGCTGACGCTCCGCGACGTGCGCACCGGCGACCGCCTGCAGGTCACCGAACGGACCGCCAGCAGAGCGCTTCGGGTCGGTGACTTCTTCTGCGCCCGAGTGGTTCCCGCCGGTTCCACGACGCAGATCTTCGGGGGCATCGAACCGATCGCGCCCGCCCAGCGTGGTCGGCTGATCGAGTTGCTCGACTCCGATGCCACCGACCCCGCCGAGCTCGTCGAGTCCCTCAGCGCCCGCCTCGCGCCGCCGCGGCTGGTCACCACCGACGGGCATCCGATGGTGGCGTGCCGGGCCGTGTTCGAGGTGGCCGACACCGCCGGGATCCGGCGTAAGCTCAGTCGCCGCTTCGGCGCCGCCGACAAAGACAGGTGGACCTGGACCGACGACGGCAGCGTGCTCGGCGTGCTGAACCTGGCCCCCGGCACCAAACCCTGGGTGCTCGAGGTCGAGGCGATGAACGAGCCGCGCTTTCAGTCGCTGGTCGAGGCCGTCGGCGCCGCCGATCCCGGGGCGAGACTGCGCGAGCAGACCCGGACGCCGGCAGCAGAGCTGATGGCTCAGGCGCAGGAAAACGGTGTTCGCCCGAGCCAACCCGTCGACCCCGAGGATCCCGAGATCGCGGCGGCGCTCGACGAGCACATCCGCGGATACGAGCAGCAGTGGCTCGATGACGCTATCCCCGCCCTCGGCGGTCACACACCGCGCGAGTGCGCCGCCGACCCCACCCGCCGCGACGAGCTGATCCGGCTGCTCGACTCCTTCCCGCAGCAGGAACGGCCGGGGGCGATGAGCGTGCACCGGCTGCGGGAGGCATTGGGGCTCTAGGATTCCGACTGCCGCCCACACACCGAACGTGACGACGTCGTTGCCTCACCCCGCCGACCGTGGCCTGCTGGGTGAGGGCGGCAATGGCGGGCGCCGTTGACCAGTTTTCCGCCCGCGCCCGTGTCAACAGGTGTCGTAGCCCGGCGAGGCGTCCGACCCCGAATGGCAACACGACCACAGACTGTTGACCCAGCCCAGCCAGGCGTCGGCCGCGTCGAGAGCCTGCTCAACAGACGGTCAGCGGGGTGAGCTACGCCCGCGGGTTGAACTGTCGGCTCCGGGGATGGATCCGCAGGTTGCAGCTGGATGCGGGCGCCGAACGCTGCTCGGATTACGAAATCGACCAACCAGGACCCGGGCTCGTCATTCAATACGTCGGACGCATCACTCGACCGCAAGACCACCGCGACCGTCCACGACTACCGCGACGAACTCACCCCCGTCCTCGCCTCCGCACTGCGCAAAACGCGCCACCCAGATACACCTCCCCAGACGTTCGAGGATCTCGGCGCCGGGGCCGTCGGCGCGGTGACAGCACACCCTCGCCTCTCGGCGATCTGGTCTTGACCACCATGCCGTCGGGGCCGAGCGGCACCCGGACCAGATACGGCACGGACCACCCCACATCGGGATGGCGGTCGCCGAGGAGATCATCGGGCGCAAGGTCAGGAAGGGGCCCGGGGTGCGGCGCACCCGGCTGACCCGCTCGGAGTTTCCCCGCCCGTAGTGCCATGATCTTCACGGCCGCCGATCGGCTGGGGACACGACACCACTCGGCGAGTGATCAACCTTTTCGTCCCGCTCGCCCATTTCTGCCCCGAAGACGACAGCGGCACCGTCGATCGCCGCCCCTGTGCACCCGGCCGGAGCCGGCGCGAGCCATCCGCCGCCATCAGTCGGCGCGGTGGCGCCACGTGCGGACCGGTCCGAGTGGACCTCCGGCTATCCTCGACGCCGTGACACCACCGAATCGTGCGGCGCTCGAAGCCCTGGTCGCCGAGGCCACCGTCGACTGCTACAACGACAGCGAATGCGTCACGGGTTTCTACACCATGCTCGACGAGCACCTCGACGTGCCGTTCCAGACCCGGGTGCTCGGAACCGATGTCACCGCGATGGGCATCGACCTGACCGACGACGAACACATCGTGGTGATCTGCGCCCGGGGCCGGTCGCGACAGCGCATCCCCCTCCTCGATCTGCCGTTGCCGACGCCCCAGCCCACCGGTGCGGAGTGGATCGAGGCATACCGTCACTGGCTGAGGTAGGTGAAGACATGAGTGTGAACACCGGCGACACCGGACCCCTGAGCGCGATCGGGGAACACCGCATCCGAATGACCGGGCAGGAAGCCCCGCTCAACCTGCACACGATGCTGCAGCTGTGCGCGGCGGGCGAACTGCGGTGCAGCGAAAAGACCCGCCGCCCCTCCGCGACCACGGTCGCCGCCGTGGGCTCTCAGCTCGCGGACGGCGACTTCTACCTGCACGACCCGATCGCGTCGTTCGCGTGGCCGCTGATCATCCAGGCCGGTGGGCTCGCCACGATCGACGGCGGGCGCCTGAAGCTGACCCCCAAGGGCCGCACCGCCCTGCGCCGGCCGCCAGCCGAGGTCATCCGGGGGCTGTGGCAGCGCTGGCTCACCCACGCGGTGATCGACGAGTTCAGCCGAATCGAGCAGATCAAGGGGCAACGCGCACGCAATGTCCTCACCTCGGCCAAGAATCGCCGACAGACGGTCGCGCAGGCATTGGCAAGCTGCCAACCCGGAGAGTGGATCAGCGTGGATTCCCTGTTCACGACCATGCGGCGGAAACGGTTGAGTCCCACCGTCGCCCGCAGCGAGATGGCGCTGTGGAAGCTCTATCTCATCGACTCCCAGTACGGCAGTCTGGGCTACGACGGCTACCACCGGTGGGAGATCCTCGAGGGCCGCTACACGGCCGCGGTGCTGTTCGAATACGCCGGCACGCTGGGACTGCTCGACCTCGATTACCTCCACCCCACCGGCGCCCGATCGGACTTCCACGACAACTGGGGCGGCGACGATCTGGACGCGCTGAGCAGGTACGACGGACTGCAAGCGATCCGGCTCACCGCCCTGGGCTGCTACGCCCTGGGCCTGACCGACACCTACCGCCCGCCCACCGACGACAAGACAACCGCGGTGCTGAAGGTCCTGCCCAACCTCGACGTCGTCGCCACCGGAACCCTGTCCCCCGGTGATCAGCTTCTGCTGTCCGGCTACGCCGAGCACACCGCGGACAGGGTCTGGACCATTTCCGCCGCGGGTCTGTTGTCGGCGGTCGATACCGGTCGCACCCTCGAGGACCTCGCCACATTCCTCGCCGAGCGGACCGACCATGAGCTGCCCAGCTCGCTGACGACCCTCATCGACGACATCACCCGCCGCGCCACCCGGCTGACCGACCTCGGCCACGCCCGGGTGATCGAATGCGCCGATGACGCCCTGGCCGCGCTCATCACCCGCGACCCCGCACTCCGCAACCTGTGCCGTCCGATCGGCGACCGCCATCTCGCGGTCCCACTCGAACACGAACTGAAATTCCGCAGGGCCCTACCGAAACTCGGCTACGTCCTGCCGAGACAGACCACGCCCTGAGCGACGTCGTCAACGCGGCCAGGGAAACGGAAGACGAACACCTCCTCGCTGAGGAAGAGCCCGAACACGCCTCTACCTCGACACCGACCGCCAGGCGATTCCCGTGCCTCGGCAGGTGGTCACCTGCCCGCACTATCTGCTTAGAACACCGCCCACGTCCGCTGGGCCACACCCCACGTGGATCGCACCTCGGCCGTACCCACCGACGCCCCAGCGAAGGCCGGTCAGACCCTCACCATCAGCGTCGACGCCGACGGCACCTCACCGGCCCCATCCCCCACAACCTGAACGGTGTGCAACCTCAGACGAGGGTGTAGCCGAGCGCCTCCGCGGCCGCAGCGAGACGGCGTTGCAGACCGGGATGCGCGAGCGGGTTCGACGTCGCCGGCCGGACGGGGAAGGCATCGGCGGCCGGGGGAAACAGCGCGGCACACGGGCCACCGGAAAACCGACCCCGATACAGCAGCCCATCGAGCCCGGGATGCGCAGCCGCAATGGTGCGGGCCCACCGCTGGGTGATGCCGTGTCCGGCGGAATCGAGGGCGAAGGTGCCCCCGACCCGGGTCGGCCAGCGGCCGGCCCCGAACCCGCCGACGTCGAGCAACCGCAGATCCCGGGCCGGATGCAGCCCGGTCAGATACGGCGCCTCCTCCACCCGGTCGATCGTGCGGGTGGCCTGGAATGCTTCCGCGAGTGCGCCGTGCACATCGGTGGCCCCGTACCAGACCCCGTGCCCCGGGTGGTCACCGCACGGGAGCGGGTGCGGGTCCAAACGCAGCACCGGACCATACGTCCGGAGCTCATTCCAGGCCAGCGCGTGGCTGCTGGTGGTGCGGTGCACCCGCCACAGCATCCCGGTGGTGGGGATCAGGGCGTATTCGTTGTCGCGGATGCCGTGATGGGAAAGTTCGTCGGCGGCCGGAGGGTGCGGGAGCATCCGCGCCACTTACGCTGCCTCCCATTCGATTTGGGCGATCATATCTAGTGCGGACTCGACGTCGCCGCCACTGGCGAGCCAATCGATGACCGATACCGGGCTTGCGTCCAGCATCAGATCGGCCCTGGGGTCGGCCAGGGCTCGCTCGAGCGCAAGGGGATGCAAACCGTCCGGGAGCATCGTCAGGTTGATGCGGTCAGTCTCCCTCTAACCCTTCGCCGGAGGCCGGTGCCGTGGGCTCCGGTTTGCGCTCATGCGGAACAAAGTGAACACCCGCGCTCATAACGTCATGACCAGCCCCGAAACGTCCACCGCACCGTCACCTGATTCGGTGACCATCGACCACCGGCACCGCACCACCGTCTCCGACACCGCCCAGCGGAGGCCGACTTGATCTCGGCTTCAAGGCCATCCTGAGACCACATGCAGACATTTCGGACAGCATTCTCAGGTTCGATCCGTAAAGTCACAAAGATCATCCGGGTCGGCTCTTTCCGGCCTCGATTCGGTACATCTCGTTCGACGGAGAGAATCCACTATCAGTTATCCGCACCGCGCCGGAACATCACCGAGAACCCATAATCTTCGCCACGCAGCAGCCGGCACGGCCTGGGTGCTTTCGTTCGCCTACTTGTTGGCGGAGGTGGTCACCGCGGCGGCGTGGAGCACGCCTTACAGCTTCGCGCAGGACTCGATCAGCTCCCTGGGCGTGACGACCTGCGAGGTCGGATCCTGCTCACCGATGCACGACGTCATGAATTCGACGTTCGTCGCGCTCGGCGTGCTCACCCTCCTCGGTGCGCTGTTTCTCCATCGGCACATACGAAGTGGCCGGGAGAAGAAGTGGATACTCTCGCTTGCCGTGATCATCGCGGCCAGCACCGCCGCCACCGGACTGTTTCCGGCGAACGATGGAACGATCATCCACTGGTCGGCCGTGTTGCCGGGCTTCGTGGCGCGCCACGCGGTGCTCGTGCTCATCGCCTGGCATCTGTGGCACGAGAAGCGGCTGGTCGCCCTGTGGTCCGCACTGTGCGCACTCGTTGGCCTGGTCGGCGCCGGCCTCATGCTGGGACGAGCGCTGCATTTCGGCCTGGGGGAGCGCCTCGCTCTCTACCCGTTACCGATGTGGATGGCCGTGACCGGCACGGCGGTACTGATGGCGCTGGCACGCCGCACGGTATTCCGCAATGTCGAATTCTCGCTGCGCGCTTTCCACCCCGGGGTATGGCCGCGGGTCTGGACGGCCCGACCGCAGACGCCCCCTCGGCCATCACGCAGGTCGCTCGCTTGACTGCATCATCGGTGCCAAGCCGAAGGTAGAGCCCCCAGCCCACGCAACAACTTGGTGGCACGAACTCGCAGACGATCCCGGCCCGATCCCCAACGAACCGTCGCGGCGATCGAGGAGTACGAGCGACTTCCGCACGACCGAGTCGTGGAACTACTCAACCCGAACACCACCACCAGTAGGGCCGCGCCGCCCAACTCACCCAGTACGCGACCGGCGGCGGATCCGACCCGAACGAAGTGAACGAGCCATGCGGATACACCCGCGGCTCTTGCCGTCTACGGGCCGTACAGCGATATCCTTGGGTACACCCTCGAGAGGCCAGCAGTGGTGTTTTTCTTCGACAGTGGCTCGGACCGGCAGAATCGATGTAGTCGATGACCGACAACGATCCCTTCGCGACGCAACGCGACGCGTCGGGATCGGTCTCGGAAGATTTGGCGGCTGCCGGATTCGAGGACGCACAAGAGATCGGCCGCGGCGGTTTCGGCGTCGTCTACCGCTGCACCCAGGCGGCGCTCGACCGCACCGTCGCGGTCAAGGTCCTCACCACAGACCTCGACGAGCAGAACCGGGAACGGTTCGTGCGTGA
>NZ_JBHWUE010000164.1:0-14159 GCF_042738615.1 Rhodococcus sp. NPDC059968 | reverse complement strand
GTGGATTCCGCCTGGTAGGGCATCCTCAGGGCGATTCCGTCGATCTCAGTGAGCATCCTCTCGGTCTCAGTCGACACGGACGCCCCGGTCAGCAGGTCGATGGTGAAATTCGCGCCGGCCGCGCGGGTGGAGTGAATCCGACCAGCCAAGGCCGGGATGACCGCCTTGGGTGTCCCGGCACTGGCGAAACCGCTGACGGCGACGGTGTCACCCGGACCGATGGCCTTCACCGCTTCCTCCGCCGACGTCACCTTCTGCTGGAACGCCGAGTGTCGAATCCGGCTCGACTGCACCGGGGATGCGGGATCACTGATCTGGAGGCTCACGGCGGCCAGTGTAGGAGTGGGCGACGTGACGCGACCACCCCGAAAGATCGTGATGTTCACCGGATCACATCCGGTGTTCGCCACTGTCTCGATTCCTGGCCGCCCGACAGCGGTCCGTCACCGGACTCACCCTCCAACTCGACGTCCGCACCCACCGGCATGTCCGGGAACGGCAGTTCTGCGGACAAGCAACCCAAGGTCGCCGACCATCTCAAATTCCGCGCGAGCGAACCTCCTCGCGTTCACCGCGTTCCCCAAACAGAGGTGAAAACAGATCCCAAGCAACTATCCGCGATCGGCTAACCAGCCCTCGGGCGAGACGATTCTGTCCGCGACGTCAGGTCCGGGGCCGAGGGCCGAATGGGTCGCATGCCTCACGGTGGCTCGATCGGAGAGGGCGGACGATGGCCGTTCGGGTGCGGCCGAACGACGGCCGGCATCCGGAAAGAGTCACGATCTCTCGCCGCCGAGGGGGACGCGGCCGCTGCCGCCGAACACGGCAGTCAGGGCGTCGGCCCTCCAGCGTGGGCATGTGCCGGCGAGATGGGCTGGATGGTCGGCGCCCGACCGGCTTTGGTGTTGCAACCGTCTCGGCCGGCCTCTCACGGACCAACACACTTTCCTCACCCTCGACGACACCAATGATCACCCCGTCGAGGTAGGATCAGCTGTCCGCCTTGGATTGTCGAGGAAGCTGATCCGGTCATCGACGACGCCGGCAGCGACGATCCGCTGATCGCCGACGCCATTCACATCTTCTTCTGACCACACCCGAGGAGGACTCCACCGCCATGACGACCAACTCGACCCGCCGCGCCTGTCTCGGTACCTGGCCCACACCCGTCGAGCGGGCTCCGCGCCTGGCAGTAGCGCTCGGACTTCATCCCGACGACCTGTGGATCAAACGCGACGACCTTACAGGTCTCGCCGGCGGTGGAAACAAGATCCGCAAGCTGGAGTGGACCGTGGGAGCCGCAGTCGCAGACGGCGCCGATACCTTGGTCACCACAGGGTCGCCCCAGAGCAACCACGCTCGCCTCACCGCGGCAGCTGGCACCCGGCTCGGGCTCGACGTCGTCCTGGTCTTCCCCGGTGAGGCCGGCGCATCCCAGTCCGGGAATCTTGCCCTCGATGGGCTTCTGGGCGCCCGGATCGCCTGGGCGGGCGATGTCGACGACATCGGATTAGCGGCTGTTGCGGATACTGTCGTGACTCAGCTCCGGGCGTCGGGTGCGAGCCCTGCGCTTATCCCGTTCGGTGGGTCGAGCGGCATCGGCGCGCACGGGTATGTGCTCTGCGGCCAGGAACTGCGCAAGCAGGTTCCCGATCTCGATACAGTCGTCGTTGCTTTGGGCTCTGGGGGAACGATGGCCGGTCTCGTCGCTGCACTCGGGCCTGAGAAGGTCCTCGGTGTCGACACCGGGGCACTCGCGAACCCGCTGCACGCCGTCGCCCGCTTCGCCAGCGAAGCCGCACACGCATCCATCACCGCTGACCAGCTGCACGCCCGCTTCGACATGGTTGGCAGCGGCTACGGCAACCTCACCGAGCCGGTCGCAGCAGCGCTCTCGCTTATCGCGAGAACTGAGGGCGTCATCGTCGACCCTATCTATACCGGGCGTGCGCTCGCCGGTCTGGTTGCCGCCGTCGAGGACGGCACCATCACCTCCGGACGCACGACCGTCTTCCTCCATACCGGAGGACTCCCGGGTCTGTTTGGGCATCGAATCACGGTCGAGCGGGCACAGAACAGTCTGCGCTGCTTCCCCCTTCCCACGGACGACCAGACGTCGGATCAGGACCCGCTCCAGTCGGCCTGAACACCTGCACTCGATCTATGGTGTAGCCAATGACTGCTGGGGACTCGCAGCATAACGAGGGATCGAACAGATGTTCTTCCTCCCTCCCCAGGGGGTGCTTACACAGGTGTTGGGGTATGGATGCGTCGTCATGTGTCTCGGCATGGCGACTCCACTAGGAGTGATATGCGGTCAGGATGCGTGTACGCCCGTTTCGTTCGGGAACTCGACCTTGTCCTCGCAGTTTTCCAGCTCCGCGAGCCTGCCGCTGACGGATTTGTCATCGCGATGCTTTGCCACACAGTCGACCCGACCAGCCATTTGCTGAGGAGCGCCCCTGACACCGACTTTCTGCTGCGTAATCAATAATCAATCGTGTGCGATCTAATCGGATGCGATATCTAGCACCGACCATCACAACGTGTGATGGATCCAAGCCCCACCCGACACACCGGCCCTGACCGCACCGCTCTGCAGATCAGCCAAGAAGCGCGCTTTGAGCGCGTTATTTCTCGAACCAGCGTGCAGTGGTGCTGCGCTCAGACGAACGCCGTCGACGGACAATACGGTCTCGGCCGGTACCAGACCGCGTTCGCCGCTGCGCAATGAGCGTGTGAGAATGCGCGGTGAACACTGCCCGGTCATCGACCCGCGCACTGCCACCTCCCTGCGGGCGTGCAGCGAATCGCGGAATCAGCGGTTCGGCGCTCTCCCACAACGCATCCGGAACCAATTGCAGTGACAGCCCATCTACCACGCGCCACATTAAGTTCCACAAGTCACTTCGTCCACATGAGCGCTCGTAGCTAGAACGCTCACCCTATCGCGGGCGCTCTCACACTGCCACCCAGCGGTTGATTCGAATTCCGGGAAATCTGGACAGTTCGAGCGCCGGCTCCTGCCGGGGCCCTGGCACACCAGGCATTGCCCCCAGGGCAACTCACGGGGTCGATCGGCACCCCGGCCGCGCGACGCTGAAGTTAAGCCGCACAACGAGGAAACGAGCCGGGAAAATGAGCAATATCACCAAGGATGGCACCGCGATCTACTACAAGGACTGGGGCTTGGCCGGTCGTCACGTTCTCGCATGGTTGTCAGCTGAGCTCTCACGCGTGGGATGGACAGATGCTGTTCCCTGCGCAGAACGGCAGAGTAGTCATGACCACCACCTTTGATCGCCGCATCCAGTTAGGCACTGACGCTCAGCTCCGCAGTTCGATCGAATCCAGTTCGTATACACCGCAACAACGGTCAGCGTTGATCGCTGCTCTCCATGCACGGGAGGCCGGCCACTTAGCCAGTGAAACACTGGCTTTCGGATGCGCTCACTGGACTGAGATCAACAGCAAGCACTACGCCTACGTCGACACAACACCGACCGAATTCTGAGGGAGAGGAGTCATGAGGATCGCAGGCACATCGACAATGGGCGCAACCGGGTCCGACGCCATCACCCTCGTCATCGGTGAGAGCTATGCAGTGGCCGAGCGCGGTCCTGCGGGTTGATGGGTGTGGCGCCATGGTCGGCCATGACAATTTAACAAGGCGCTCAACCAAATCCAACGTCGAAGCCAGCAGAACAGTTAGCCGAAGAGTGGAAGGAACCGTCATGGCACTATCGGACAACCTCAAAGGCCGCGTCGCTGTTATCACCGGCGCTTCGAGTGGCATCGGGGCGGCCACCGCACGGCAACTCGCTGCGCGCGGCGCCGCCGTCGGTCTTATCGCACGGCGTAATGACAAGCTCGTGGCCATCGCCGACGAGATCACCACCCACGGCGGAACAGCCATCGCCATCGCGGCAGACGTCACCGACGCCACCACGATTGAGGAAGCCGCAACCCGCGTTCAGCGCGAACTCGGCACAACCAGCATCCTGTTCAACAACGCCGGCATTATGCTTCCCGCGGCCTTCGAGCTCAAACGCACCACCGAGTGGAAGACTCAAATCGACCTCAACACCGGCGGTGTGGTCTCCACGATCGGAGCGTTCTTCGATCAGCTGGTCGAAGCCGCGGCGGATGGGTCTCCGTCGGATCTGATCAACACCTCATCCATCGCCGCGCAGAACATCTTCCCGACCTTCGCGGTCTACGCAGCAACCAAGGCATTCGTCACGCACTTGAGCCGGCATCTCCGTGTCGAACTGGGGCCGAAGGGTGTCCGCGTCGGAGTCCTCGAACCTGGTCTGATCGAAACCCCGCTGTACGACCACGTCACACCCGACGACGTCAACGAATGGCTCAGCGACACCAAGGAAGCATTCCAATGGCTGCGCGATGACGACATCGCGGAGATCGTGACCTTCATGGTCAGCCTGCCCAGCCATGTGAACCTGCAAGAAGTCGCCGTGATGCCCACCGGCCAGGTGTAACCACCCTTACCGGCACCTGAACCGCCTGGATCGAGTGGAGGCCTCGTTCAGACCAATCCGAGGACCGAGACGGCGATGGGGCGCTGTTCACGTCAGGGCCCCGCGATGGGCGAGGTGTACCCGAGCGACGAAGGTAGCCGGTCCGCGGTGAACCACCCCGACCCACTCTGCTGTTTACCTCTCCACCTCGGCCCGCCCGGACCACACTCGGCCCCTCGATCAGCTCGGACGTGTAGAGCCTGATCGTCGATTCCCTGAGCGCGTCATTGTGGTAGGCGACGGGGCGACGCTGACACCGTGGTCGGTGAGCGCTGACGCTCACACCGTGGTCGGTGAGCGCTGTGTCAGATCGGGGCGACCCCGAAACGAGAGCGGTGGGCGTCGATGTAGTCGACAATCACCGCAGTCGAACGGTCGCTCTCCGCCGCCGCGAAAACGCACCCGCGGTCTTCAATGTCTCATCCTTCCCAGCGAGGCTGGGTGACCTCATTCGACGCATCCGCTGCTGCCGACGAAGCGCACCGGGTGGGACGGCCTCCTCCCGTTCAGTCCAAGTTCCGCAGCGTCGCGGGCGCGATGCCGAGCAACTCGCCGACATGGCGACGGGCTGCGGCCGTGGGGCCTCCGTGCTCACGATCCAGTCCCGATACAACAGACGGCCCATTCCTCGGTCTCGGCGTCGTGCTGACCAACATTCCCCTTGCTCGAGCAACAGTCTCCGCCTCATCCAGGCCGCTCAACGAAACCTCCTGATCGCCGAAAGCTGACTCTCCTATGCTTGAGGCCTGAAGCGGTTTGCCGCTGTGGTCCTCGATTTCGGCGGTGCGTTGCACGTAGTCGCCGACTTCATCCGATCCAGCGCTGCGATCCAGACCGCGCAGCTCTGCCGGGTCCCACGCCGTCGGATCACCGGCGGTGGAGTGCTCGGCCGCGAGCCAGCGGCCGACCTTGAGCAGGTGGGACCGACATGATCATCCTCGGCCAGATTCCACGTAACTCTTAACATGCTCAACCACCATAAGTACGGACGAGCGAAATTCGACCTACACCTCAAATGCGTCATTCACTCCGGATAGTCAAGCGCACCATACGAATCAGAAAATTGCGCCACATCCAGTTCTGCTCGGCCATTGACAGCGATTGTGGACCATAGATTGCGCATGTTGTCTTCGCCTCCTTCTGAGACAGGCGAAGCCGAGTCGGGGAATCGGCAGATTGCCGCTGTGCGCCCGAGTAGTTGAGGACCGCTGCAGGCCTACGCCAAACATCCATCTGTGGCAGGATTTCGCCTCGGTCAATGACATGCTACTTGACCAGACCGCACTACTATGCGGCCGCGGAGACCCGGTGTGTCAGACGGAGGTTGTTCTTAATCGTTCTGGATATTTGGCAACGTATTCGGGAATGCCCGATGCCGGTCTCCCCAGAATCTGGTCGATGTCGTCGGTGGTTCGGTCGTATCGATTCTCCGCATGCAGACGCGCCATTGTGGAAAGGTGCTCGAAAACATGATCTGGGAGGCGCAGTGCTCCGAGTTCGCGGCGCCACTGTTCGAGTGGCACGTCGACGTAGGTGATTTTCCTTCCTAGTGCGGCGGAGAATTCAGTGGCGATCGCATGCAGACCCAGGGATTCGGGACCGGTCAACTCGTACACCCGTCCAACGTGGTTAGGTGGATCCGTCAGCACGGTCGAAATAACCTCGGCCACATCGTAAGCCGACACCGGGGAGGTACGGGCATCGCCAAACGGAAGCCGGATTGTGTCGGTTTGCCTGATCGAGTCGACGGCGAAGACCTGAAAGATCGGGTTCTCCATGAATACCGTGGGTCGGATGTGGGTGACCGGCAGGCCGGACCAGTCCAGGATCTGTTCGCCCAGCCATTGCAATCGGTGCTGACTGGATTCGGCGGTGCTCGCCAAATTCATCTGCGAGACGGTCATCTGTGACATGTTGACGAAGATCGTCAGTTCGCCGTGGTGGCGGGCTGCCACCGCGGCGGCAGCGGTCGCTTCTAGGTAGCGGGTCGACACACTCATTCCGAAGTACATGCGACCGCAGCCGTCGAGTGCATGTGCGACGTCCCCCGCCAAAGTGAGATCACCTACGACCACCTCGGCGCCGATGTCGCGGACCGCGTCGGCGCGTTCGTCCTCCCGGTGGACCAAGGCTCGAACCGGCAGGCCCCGCGCCAGGAGATTCTCCGTAACCATTCGGCCGATGCCCCCGATTGTGCCGGTGGCCCCGGTAACGAGCGTCGGAAATTGGTCGTTTCTGTTGTTTGTCATCATCACCGGCTACTCCAACGAATGTTACTGACATCGATCGGGCCATCGGCTGTTTGGCGTTCATATTGTCATCGTCACGCCACCGATACCTCACCGTTTGGTGGATAGAACGATCGCATCGACGACCAACCTTGCCGTAGACGTATTGTACTGCCGCCGAAACTCATGCCTCCATGCTCTCAATCCATTCTTTTGTCAGAACGGCACCTCATCGACCACTACACCGCTGGCCCGCGACTTCCAGACAACTTTCGCGAGCGCTCCCACACAATTTGACCGTCATTTCGTAGCCGTGGGCACCGTGCCGATCACCGTCGGTGAACTGACGCTGGCCCCAACATCTATCTCAGCGGAGCCCATCCCAACGCACACCGTGCCTCCGTGGCCCCGCCGTTGTGCGATCATGTCGCGCGTAGTGCGTGTCGCCTCAGGCCGATGAACCTGGACGGCCAAAGTCGGTGGTGCGCGCGGAATTGAGCGCGCTCCGCGTGACCGCTTCCCGTTCCGCCGCTGCTTCGTACAGTTGATGTGACAGGTCTGCCAGGGCGCGGGCAGCGGCCATATCCTCGCTGACTTCCGGAACATCGGTATGTTGCGGATTTCGTCTTGCGAGCCCCGTTCCTACGAATGTGGTCCTGTCGCTGGCACGCAGAAGGGCGCGCGCTCGCGTCTGGGCGCCGGTCTCACCGGATTTGTGCTCGTCGATGACGATGTTCACCGACCAGGTCTTCTCGTTCACGGATGAATCACTTCCTTTTCGTACTCTGCACCGGGACACATCTAAGTCGGCGCTTGTGACCGTGTTGGGTTTCTTCGCAGGCCGCTATCTCTTCTGCTCGTGGCGCATGTGGCGTGTTCGGCGATCGGACGACGAAACATCTGCCCGACCGTGGCGGACCAGAGGGTGAGCCAGCGCACGGGGTGTCCGCCGAAGCCGGACGGTACATCCGTTTGACGCTTCCCTGGTAGGGCTGGCACCCAGCACGATCGGGTCAAAGCCGTTGTCCATGGTTCGGTCCTTGAGGTCGACGGGCACACCAGCCAGAGCGGGAGTCGCCACATTCGTTTGATCCCTTCATGGTGACCGTCACGTCCCCCGGGTCGCGCCCGTGGGAGACCCGGGGCTTCCCCCGGGGGGTTTCGGCCGGGCGGTTCAACCCTCGCGCACCGACAGGTTCTCCGCCCCCGTCTTGTCGACAGTGACGTCGCCTGGCATGGGGAACATGTCGGCCCCGTGGTCGGCGAATTCCCCAACGGAGGCGAGCAGCTGAGTGTGCCATGACGTTCCCTTACCAAGGGTGGGGTGCGCGCCCGGCCGGAGCTGGGCCCCGCGCGGAGACTCGAGCGTCCCAGCGCCTGACCGACCGCAAACGTTGAGGGCGGCATCGGCATCGCGTGTGGCCTGAACCCAAACCCGGGTCAGGCACCGGCCCACCGGGGCACCGGGGCACCGGGGCACCGGGGCACCGGGGCACCGGGGCACCAGGGCACTAACCGGGGCAAGCCGCGGGCGCGAACCGGGCACCGTCGGAATGACACTGGGGTCGTCAACCAACACGACGTCACCCCGACAGTCAGAACGAACCCATGACCACCAAAATCACCGTCATCATCTACGACAATCCGGACAGCACCGACGCGTTCGAAGCCGGCTACTCCGACCAGCTCACGCTGGCCCACCAGATCCCCGGCAGCCAGAAACTGGAGACCTCCGAGGTCTGGCCCAAGGAGGACGGCAGCCCCACCCCGGCATACCGGTTGCTCGACCTGTACTTCGCCGACTACGAAGCCGCCGGTCAGGCCGTCACGACCGCGCAGGCCAGGGAGTTCTTCGACAGCGTCTTCAAGCTCGCCACCGGCGGTGTGCGCATCCTCTTCGCTGACATCGATACGACCTGAACCGCGTGCCGGGGGCCAGTCGATAAAAAGAAACGTTGTGCAACAGCGCATCCGCTACTGGACAACACCGAGAAAGGAAATATCATGACTACTTCACACCGTCGGTCCTACGACGAGGTGTGGGAGTTCGATGCCCCACCCAGCCTGCCGCAGAACCTGCAGAAGGTCCTGGTTGATCTCATCGAACTGCATCTGCAGGGCAAACAGGCCCACTGGAATCTCGTCGGCACCAACTTCCGCGACCTGCATCTGCAACTCGACGAAATCGTCGACATCGCACGCGAAGCCAGCGACACCATCGCAGAACGCATGCGTGCACTCGACGCGGTCCCAGACGGACGATCCGACACCGTCATCGAGTCGACGACACTGCCCGCCATTCCGCCGGCCGAGCAGAGCACCACCGACACGGTAGACCTCGTCACAACCGGGGTCTATGCCGTAGTCGACACCATCCGCTCGGTCCACGACGATGTCGACACCGCCGACCCGTCCAGCGCCGACCTCCTACACCGCATCATCAACGACCTGGAGAAGGCCGCCTGGATGCTCAAGTCCGAGAGCCGAAAAGTCTAAGGACGCCGCATGCCGCACTCACGATCCGAGCGTGCTGGTGCAGTCCGGATTCTCCGTACACCCGAAAATCAGGAGGTCGTCACGACCGAAGTTATCGCAGGCATCGCAATTCCCGCTTCATCCTGGGTGAACGCAGCGACCGACCTGGTACGCCAAGCGGCGTCGGTCGCTGCTCTTTCACCATTCACGTCCCGTTTTCCTGTTCGGATCGCTCCACGGTCAGCGGCTGCGGCGACCAGTCGATCCAGAACGGCTGTATTTCGGCGCGAGGTTCCATGATCTCGGCTTGACGGAGAAGTTTCGCGGCGGCACCCATCGATTCGACGCTCGATGGCGCGGACGAAGCGAGCGTTTCTCATCAGCCACGGCATCGACTCCGCCGGCGTGCGCACCGTGTGGGAGGCATCGCGCTGCACACCACCCCCGGAGGTGCGGTTCCAGCTGGAGCCGGAGAGTGCACTGGTGACCGCGGAAGTGGAGACCGATGTCCTCGGGATAGGACGAGACGACCTGCCCGAAGAGCTCATCGGGGAGATCACGCGGGTGCACCCGCGGCCCAACTTCATAGCGGGAGATCTTGCAGGCTTTCACCAAGGGCTTCAGGTATCACCCGGACAGCACCGTCGGCACCGTTAACGCGGATGTGCTCGAGCACTTCGTTCCCGGCTACCGCCACATCGTTTTAGTCGACGTCAGCCAGAACCCGGGCTGGGCCGAATAGGCCGTCCGGACGAGAGAACAACGCTGCCTGAAGGTGCGAATCATTCAGGACAAGGAGATAGCAATGACCAACACACAGGCCCATCCCGCAACCACGGATACCGGTGCTCCGACACACGACGAGGACCGTCTGCTCGGCTATCCGATGGTCGACCGGCTGCCAGCCGGACTCGAAGGCCTCCCCACCATCGTCGCGGTAGGCCCGTTCGACGACCTCGCGCACGCCGAGCAATTGGCCACCGCGTTCACCGTCGTGCGGCGGGCCGCCGCGCACCGTGTCGTGACCGGGGTGCACCTGGTCGAGGATTCCTCCGGGCGGCAGTGGCCCGACGTTCTTGCCGCCGCAGATCTCGTGGTGCCGAGCACGACGACGCTGCGAGAGGTGTTAATCGCCGGCCGGGGCGTGGTCGCACCCGAGCAGCCAGCCACCGTGGGGCTGGTCGTACCCACCAGTGCGGGCCTGGTCTACCGGCGCGGCGACGTGTTCGGGATGGCCGAGGCGATGCTGCAGCTCCTCACCACGTCCGCACTACGGGACCGCGTGGCTGCGCACGCCCGTGACGTCGCACCGCGATCACGGGCAGTCGAAAGAAACAAGACTTCGACGAATGAGCAGGCTGTGTCGAGGTTCAGGATTCCGGGGGGTAGTCGTGAACCGATTTGAGGGAACCCGGCTGAGTTACACCGACGGGCAGGGGCGTGTTCGAGAGGTGGCGCTGTCTGCAACCGCCCCGCGGGTGACAGTAGGGCGCTCTCACCGATCCGACATTGTGTTGAGTTGGGACGATATGGTGTCCCGGTTGCACGCGGTCATCGAGTGGACGGGCACATACTGGGCCGTCGTAGATGACGGATTGTCCCGCAACGGCACCTTCGTCAACGGCGAACGACTGACCGGACGGCGACGGCTTCGATCGGGCGACGTCATCTGGATCGGTGCCACGGAGGTGACCTACCGCGGCCAGGTCCGCCCCGGTTGCGGGGAGACGCAGGACCGGGTATTCATCGCGGCTCTCGCGGAGCACCGCATAATCTTCGATGTGGAGGCGGCGCTCACGTATCTGTCCGCCCTGGCCGGTGCCGCGCCCGAGCAGAACACCATGAGCCTTGTCGATCAGCTGTGGTGTACCGACGAGCGGCTGAAGGAGGAGGCGCACGACCTTGCCGATCGCGTTCTCCGGTCGATGCCGGGGGGCGGCGGGGAACGTGACTACTACGCGTTCACGCTGACCTCGACGGGTGATTTGCTCGAGAAGGTGTCCCTGTCGATGTTGGTCATTCTGGAGGCCGATGCGACCGGCGCTCTGCCCGCCTCGCTTCCATTCAGCGGCCTCGCCCACATCTACATGAGTATCGTGCGCGAGCTGAGCACCGCACTTGCACTGGACCCATTGCCCGATTCGACGCCTGGATTCATCGGTTACGTCGTCATCGGGGGCGACGTGATCGAGGACATGGCAGCGCTGTTTGAGGCTGTCGGGTCCCTGCTGCTAGACCACGGATACCGTCCTGAGAGCGCACTGCGCGGTTCGGACCCCCTGCTTCTGGCCACGGAGGCGCTCGCGCGCGCCTCCGCACTGCGGTCGCCTCGACTCTAGGCCGCCGATGGATTGCGTTGGGCCACAGATATACGATCTACTCAAAACGTCGCGGACCTCGACGGAGCTACCTTCGACCTCAGTGTTCGAGGCGTCAAAGAGGGAAAGTTGACCTCGCCAGCAACGCCGGCGATGCCCGGATTGGGTTGGACGACAGATTCCGAACATCTGGATAACCTTCGGCGCTAGCGTCTGTTATGCAGAGAGCGCTCGGGATAATCGTGTCGAGCACGCCTCAGCTGGGGTAACACGAGTTCCTCCGCGGGTTAGGAGTCGGTATGACTGACGCGTTTGTTCTAGGCGGCGTGCGGACGCCGGTCGGGCGCTACGGCGGATCGCTCTCGCACCTACGCACCGACGATCTGCTCGGCCGAACCATGGCCGCAGCATGCGAGCGGACGGACGTCCCGCTCGACAAGATCGAGGACATCGTCGCCGGCTGCGTGAACCCCGCCCACGAGGGAATGGGCGACATCGCACGCTGGTCCGCCCTCGCCGCGGGTTTCCCGGACTCCGTCCCGGCGATCACGGTCAACCGATTCTGCGCGTCCTCGCTGTCGGCCGCAATCTCGATCGCCCACGCCATCCGCAGCGACGAAATGGAAATCGGACTCGCCTGCGGAGTCGAATCCATGTCCCGCTCGGGATGGGCACTGATGAAAGGCGACGCGCCGTTCATGCCACGCGGACCCGTCTTCATGCTCGACACGATGTGGGCCGGCGCAGGCGGCCCACCCAACCCGACCCTCCTCGCACGCAACGCGTACATCGAAATGATGCAGACAGCGCAAAACGTCGCCGACCGCTACAACCTGACGCGTGAAGAAATCGATGCCTTCGCACTACGCTCACACCACCACGCCGCCGCCGCCCGAGATTCGGGCCGCCTCGCCATGGAGATCGAACCCGTCGAGATACCTGCCAGCCGCAAAATGCCGGCCCGCCGGTTCGAGCACGACGAGAGCATCCGCGGGGACACCACCGCCGAAAAGCTGGCAGCTCTCGGCCCGCAACCGAATACCACCCAGATGACGGCAGGTAACTCCTCCCCGCTCAACGACGGAGCGAGCGCGGTCGTCCTCGCCAGCAGGGCCGCCGCAGAACAACTCGGCGTCGAACCCTTGGCCCGAGTGGTGGCGTCGGCGACGTACGCTCTCGATCCGCAGATCATGGGGATCGCGCCCGCCTTCGCGATCCCGAAGGCCCTCGCACGGGCTGGCCTGAATCCCGGCGACATCGACGTTTGGGAGATTCACGAGGCGTATTCAGCGCAAGCCCTCGGCGTGCTCCGAGAGCTACCGAATCAGCTCGACGGATTCGAAGTTCCCGACGAGCGCCTGAATCCGAACGGCGGCGCCGTCGCTATCGGGCACCCGTTCGGATCGTCCGGCACCAGATACGTCCTCACCCTCGTGACCGAACTACGGCTGCGCGAAGCCCGCTACGGCGTGCTCGGCGTGTGCGTTGGATCGGGACAGGGAGTCGCCCTCGTACTGGAGAACCCCAGGGTGGCTTGACGCCATCATCAGACTGCAGGGCTTGCTCAGCCGGTACGCTCGGCCTCCCCACGCTCGACGATCCAGGCGGCGATCTGTGCACGCGACGTGAAGCCGAGCTTGGTGAGGACGTGCTCCACATGCCCCTGCGCGGTGCGCGGCGAGATCACCAACTGGGCCGCGATCGCCTTGTTCGTCAGGCCCTCGGCGACCAAACCGGCAACCTGCCTCTCACGTCTGGTCAACCCGCTCGCCGAGTTGACACCAGGCCGCGACGCCCTCCCGGGCTCCTCGTCGAGCGCGTAGGCAACCGCATTCTCGAATGTCATGGCTTCGCCATGCCGCACCTCTGTGTCGAACACTTGCACACCCAGCGTGCGGCGGGCCTGCCGCACGCATTCATCGTGGTAAACGAGCAAGTTCGGGACGGCCACCGTGGCGCTGCCCACCGTCTGTGACAGCCCCGCGGCGGCGCCCAGCAGCACAGCGGCCCGCCGGTCGAGGTGCTCGGCCGCGGCGATCTGAATCGCCCTGGATCGAGTGGAGACTCCGGTTCAGGCCACCTCGGGGGTTGAGGCAGCCGGGGGACGCTGTTCACGATAGCGGGTCTCGTACCAGGTCGGCGAGAGATAGTCGATCGACGAGTGCAACCGGTCCGCGTTGAACCAACGGACCCATTCGGCGGTTTCCCGCTCCACCTCGGCCCGACCGCTCCACGACGCGTCACGGTCGATCAGCTCGGTTTTGTAGAGACCGATCGTCGATTCCATCAACCCGTTGTCGAGGGCGTCCCCGACGCTGCCGATCGACCCGGCGATCCCCGAAGCGATCAACGCCTCGGTGAACGCCAGCGACGTATACTGGCTCCCCGCATCGCTGTGATGTACCAAACCCGTTGAGATGAAACGGATATCGGTTCTTCTGCGGGTGAACAACGCCTGCTCGAGCACTCCGGTGACCAACACGGTGGTCTTCGATGTCATCACCTGCCACCCGAGGATCCGGCGGGAGAACACGTCGACACAGAACGCCGTGTACACGAATCCGGTGAGTGTCCACACGTACGTAAAGTCCGCGACCCAC
>NZ_JBHWUE010000163.1:0-14261 GCF_042738615.1 Rhodococcus sp. NPDC059968 | reverse complement strand
GTGCCGTAGCCGGTGACGACGCCGTCGCCGACGGGGCGGTTGTCGGCGAGGCCGAAGTTCACCGAGCGGTGCCGGGCGAGGGCGTCGAGTTCGACAAAGCTGCCGTCGTCCAATAGGGCGGTGATGCGTTCGCGGGCGGTGAGCTTGCCCTTGGCGTGGACCTTCTCGATCGCGGCTTCACCGCTCGGGTGCTGCGCCTCGGCCTGACGATTACGCAGGTCGGCGAGCTTTCCCGCCGTCGTGTGAATATCGGGCGTACTCGCCGACTCCGCCGCGCTCGGCTCCTGAACAGTGGTCATGACAGGTCAGCTTAACGAGAGCCGGCGAGCTTCTGCCAAGGGAGGTGGTCAGGCGGCGGGTTGCCCGGACCCGGCTACTGACCAGTACCTTTTCCTGCTCGTCCTAGGCTGTGGTGATGTGGACCGACCTGAACCGACCTCCTCTCAATGCCGACAATCTGCGCGCGGCGCTCGTCCGCGGTGACGACGACAGCGACACCCGCCGATTCTGGGCGCGGCTCGACGTGGTGCAGGAGACCGGGTCCACCAACGCCGATCTTCTCGCGCGGGCCGCGGCGTCGAACTGCGACCGGCACGTGCTGCTCGCGGAATTCCAGGGCAGCGGCCGCGGCCGCCACTCACGCGCCTGGGTGAGTCCGCCGCAGGCACAGATCGCGGTCTCCGCGCTCTTGACGATGCCGGGAATGAGCGTGGGCGACATGGGGTGGCTGCCGCTGCTGACCGGAGTCGCCGTCGTCGACGCGCTGCGTGCCGTCGCGAAGGTGCCCGCGGAGCTGAAGTGGCCCAACGATGTGCTGATCGACGGTCGAAAGGTCGCCGGGATCCTCGCCGAGGTGTCCGCCACCACACCGGATCCCGCGGTGGTCGTCGGGATTGGACTCAACGTCAGCCTTACGAGGGACGAACTTCCTGTGACACACGCGACGTCGCTCGTGCTCGAGGACGCCGAGGTCAGTGACCGCGACACTCTCGCGCGGGCGGTGCTCCGCGCGATCGCCGATCGCTGGCAGCAATGGCACGACTCCAACTGGGACGTCACCGAACTCGCCGCGGCCTACCGTGCCCGCTGCGGCACGCTCGGCCAGCGGGTGCGCGCCGAACTGCCCGGCGGGCGTGAACTGATCGGAATCGCAGCGGACGTCGATGCGGAGGGGCGGGTCGTGATCGCTCCCGACGGCCAATCCGGCACGATCGCCGTCTCCGCAGGTGACATCACACATTTACGCCCGGTGCGCACCGAGTAGTGCGACACTGTGGTACATGAGTACCTCAATTCCGGAGTCCTCCGTCACCGCAGCCCGGCGCACGTTGACCGGCCTCACGGTGGTGCTCGGTCTGCTCACACTGGGTCTCGGCATCGCGGTGCTCGTATGGCCGCACGTGACGCTCACGGTGCTGGCCGTCCTGATCGCCATCCAGTTCTTCGGCTTCGGGATCGTCCAGATCATCCGGGCGTTCGCCGACGTCGAGGCCGGGGGAGCCGCACGGACCCTGGTGGGCGTATCCGGCGCCCTGGCAATACTTCTGGCGTTCCTCGTGCTGAGGAGTCCCCTCCAGACCGTCGTGATCATCGCGCTCGTCGTCGGTGCGTGGTGGGTGTTCCGGGGTGTCCTCGAAATCGTGGAAGGCGCCTCGGGTTCGGTCGCGGATCGCGGGCTGACCATCGTGCTCGGCGTGATCAGCGTCGTCGCCGGGGGCTTCGTGCTCCTGCAGCCCCAGCTGTCGCTCGAGGTGTTCGTGATCGTGGTCGGAGTGTGGATGGTGCTGTACGGCATCATCATCGTCATCACCCCGATAGTGCTCAGCCGCATGCGGTAGAGGCACACTCTTCGCATGGGATATCCGGAGGACGCCCTCGCCGAGGACGAGGAACTGCTGCTTCACCGTCATCCACACTGGAAGATGCTGCTGCTCCCCGCCGTCACCTTTCTACTGGCGACGGCAGTGGCGGGTTTCGCGGCGGGATTCGCCGAGAACAAACTGGACGGCTCCGCGCTGAACATCGTGCTCGTCGTCGTCCTCGTGGTGTGGCTGGGTCTCGTCGTATGGCGCTGTGTCGCGCCGTTTCTCAGCTGGAAGTTCACCCACTTCATCGTCACCGACCGTCGTGTCCTCATCCGCCAGGGTGTGATGACACACACAGGGATCGACATCCCGATGGGGCGCATCAGCAACGTCCAGTTCCGGCACGGCCTCCTCGACCGGATGCTCCGCACCGGAACGCTGGTCATCGTGTCGTCCTCCGACGATCCGCTGGAATTCGACGACATCCCCGACGTCCAGCGCGTCCACTCGCTGCTCTATCACCAGGTGTTCGACGCGATGGACCTCCACCGCGAACGGGAGCGAGACGACCCGCGCGGCGACGCCGACACCGGCAAAGGCTGGTAACCGGTCACAGCCGTCTCCGCACCTCCGTACGCTGTGGAGGTGACTGCTGTATTGCTTGCCGAAGATGACGAAGCCATTGCCGCCCCGCTGTCGCGGGCACTGGGCCGGGAGGGATACGACGTCACCATCGAGCAGACCGGCCCGGCAGCGCTGGAGCAGGCTCTCGACGGAGCGTACGACCTATTGATCCTGGATCTCGGCCTCCCGGGGATGGACGGACTCGAAGTGTGCAGGCAAGTGCGCGCCCACAGTTCGGAACTGGCGGTTCTCATGCTCACCGCGCGCACCGACGAGGTCGACTTCGTCGTCGGACTCGACGCGGGCGCCGACGACTACGTGGGCAAGCCGTTCCGGTTGGCGGAGCTGATGGCCCGGGTGCGCGCCCTGCTGCGCCGTCGCGGCGGCGGCGAGGATTCCGTCGTCGAGGTCGGGGGCATCCGGCTCGAACCGGCGGCCCGGAGAGTGCTCGTGAACGGAACCGAGATCGCCCTCGCCAACAAGGAGTACGAGCTTCTCCGGGTGCTGCTCGAACACGCGGGGCAGGTGGTGTCCCGCGACACCATCCTCGCGGAGGTATGGGGCGACGTGGAACTGCGCGGCTCGAAGACACTCGACATGCACATGTCGTGGCTTCGCCGGAAGATCGGTGACGAGGGGCCCGCCGCCGAGCGTCGCATCGCGACGGTCCGCGGCGTCGGCTTCCGCATCAACACCGACTAGGCGGGGTAGTGCGCCGCAGAATTCTCCAGTCGATCCTCGCAGTCGTGATCCTGACGGCGCTGCTGCTCGGTGTGCCGCTCATCTACACGGCGTGGTTGTGGGTCGAGGATTTCAACCGGAGCGATCTCCAGGTCCGGCTCGATCGGATGGCGACGGAGATCATCACCCAAGAGGGAATCAACGGCGTCGTCGAGGGAGATCTCGACACGAACTCTCTGCGTCTGCTGACGCCCGCCGGGGGTCGCCTGGTGGTGGTCTATCCGACCACCGACGATGGCGCCGCGCGAGTGGACATCGGCGAATCGTCCGTGCAGTCGCCGCTCGTGGAATCTCTCGCGATGGGCACGTCCGGTTCGCTCCGTCTCGAGGTGCCGTCCGACGAGATGCGCACCCAGCAACGGCAGGCGGTCGGTGCCGTCGCGTTGCTGGTGCTCGTGTCCATCGCGGCAGGCACCGTGGTCGCCTACGTCACGGCGAAGCGGCTCGCCGATCCACTGCGGGACGTCGCCAACCGGGCGGCCCGGCTCGCGGAGGGCGACTTCCGGCCGGACGTGCGACGTCACGGCATCCCCGAACTCGACCGTGTCTCCGACGTCCTGGATTCCGCGACCGTCGAGATCGCGGGACGGCTGCAGCGCGAACACGCACTCGTCGCGGACGTCTCCCACCAGCTCCGCAGCCGCCTCACGGCCGTCCGACTCCGGCTCGACGAACTGTCCGTGCACTCGGATCCCGCGGTCGTGGTCGAGGCCGACGAGGCGATGGCGCAGGTGGACCGATTGACGGTCGCGATCGACGAACTGGTCCGCTCGTCGCGCAGCAGCGGCACCGAGACCCAGGTGTCGGTGATCCGGGAGCTCAGTGTGGTCATCGCGGACTGGAAGCGGCCATTCGAGGACGCCGACCGCGAGTTGACGCTGCGCGGAGACACGAACGTGATGGCCTCGACCACCGGTTCCCGGCTCCGCGAGGCCGTCGCGGTGCTCGTCGACAACGCGCTCATGCACGGGGCGGGGACGTGCACCGTCGCTGTGCGCCTGATCCAGGGTCAGAATCTCAGGACGCCCGGCGAGGAGACGTCGCCCCGCGAGACCATGGTGTGCGTCGAGGTGTCGGACGAGGGAGTGGGGGTCAGCAATGATCTCGCGCCGCACATCTTCGACCGAGGTTTCTCGGGGGCCGGTTCGACCGGTGTGGGTCTGGCGCTGGCCCGTGCACTCATCGAGGCGGACGGCGGCCGGCTGGAACTGCAGCGACGACGTCCGGCCCTGTTCGCGATCTTCGTGCCCATCGCGCGCGAACACGTGCCGACGCGGGTTACCGGGATCCGGGAACCGCGCTGACGATCAGGAGTGGCCGAACTCTTCCTCGACGGCCTCGTCGACGAGGTCCGGATCGATGATGTGCACGTTCTCGTCGGGGAACGCGAACCGGCGGAGGGCCCAGAAGCGGAACACCATCTGCAGCAGGTTTCCGATGATGTAGTTGAGCACGAAGTCGACGATCACCAGCGTGGTCAGGTTCTCCTGGCTGGCGCGGATGTCGAACACATTGTTGGCGATCCACAGGGGCGCGGCGGCGAGGAGCACGCCGATCCCGCTGATCGTGAAGAACAGCAGGGCCTCGTGGTGACGTTCACGTCCGCCGCGGTTCTTGAACGACCATTCGCGGTTGAGAATGTAACTCAGGACCGTCGCGAGAATTCCGGACAGAACCTTTGCGACTACAGGCTTCTCTTCGAGGATCGTCAGGCTCAGCGAATAGAAGATCGCGAGGTCGAAGATCATGGTGGTGCCGCCCACAATCGCGAACTTGATCAGTTCGTGATGCTGCAACGCGAGAGCCCGAAAAGGCTGGGGAACGCGTGCTAGGACGCCGTCGACAAATGACACAACGGATGAGTTTACGAAAGTCCGACCGGATACCACCAATTGGCGGCGAGATCATCAGGAGAATCACAGAAACTGCGGACCGGCACCTGGCGGCGGAACCCCGCGCCGGACGTGACAAACTAGTGACCCGTGACCGGCAACTCTGACTCCACACCGCGTCCCACGACACCCCGCGATCTGACCGCCGGGCAACCTGTCGTGACGATGATCGGTGGCGGCCAACTCGCGCGGATGACCCACCAGGCCGCGATTGCGCTCGGCCAGACACTGCGGGTGCTCTCCGGCACCGCCGACGAACCCGCGGCGCAGGTGAGCCCCGACGTCGTCCTCGGCAGCCACACCGACCTCGACGCGCTCCGCAGGGCCGCGGTCGGGTCGCACGCCCTGACCTTCGACCACGAGCACGTGCCCACCGAGCACCTCGACGTCCTGGTCGCCGAGGGCGTCAACGTGCAGCCGCCGCCGACGGCGCTCATCTACGCGCAGGACAAGCTGGCGATGCGCCGCAAGCTCGCCGAACTCGGCGCACCGATCCCGGCGTACGCCGAGGTGACCTGGGCCGAGGACGTCGTCAAGTTCGGCGCCGAACACGGATGGCCGGTCGTGATCAAGGCCGTCCGCGGCGGATACGACGGTCGCGGCGTGTGGATCACCGACGATTCCGACGAAGCCGAGCGCATCGTCACCCGGCAACTCGACAAGGGTGTCTCCCTCATCGTCGAGGAGAAGGTCGAGATGCGGCGTGAGCTGTCCGCGATGGTGGCGCGGTCACCGTTCGGCCAGGGTGCCACGTGGCCCGTCGTGGAGACGGTGCAACGCCACGGACAGTGCGCCGTGGTCCTCGCCCCCGCCCCCGCACTGCCGGATTCGGTCGCCGAGGCCGCCGAGGAACTGGCGCTCCGCATCGCGTCCGAGCTCGGTGTGGTCGGCGCGATGGCCGTCGAACTGTTCGAGACCACCGACGGCCGGCTCGTCGTCAACGAACTCGCGATGCGCCCCCACAACTCCGGCCACTGGACCATGGACGGTGCCCGCACCTCACAGTTCGAGCAGCACCTGCGCGCCGTCCTCGACTACCCGCTCGGCGACACCGCACCGCTCGCGCCGATCACGGTGATGGCGAACGTGCTCGGCGCGCCGACGGCCCCCCAGATGAGCATGGACGAACGCGTCCACCACCTCTTCGCCCGGATGCCCGACGCGAAGATTCACCTGTACGGCAAGGGTGAACGTGAGGACCGGAAGATCGGCCACGTGAACATCGTCGGCGGACCCGGCTCGATCGACGACCCGGAATACGTGGCACGGGTCCGCGAGCGCGCCGAGCGCGCCGCGCACTGGCTCTCGCACGCTGAATGGACCGACGGATGGGATGTACACGGTGAGTGACACGGCAGCACGGCAGGGCGCACAGGTCGGGCTCATCATGGGCAGCGACTCCGACTGGCCCACCATGGAGGCCGCCGCCGAGGCGCTCGCCGAGTTCGGGGTGCGTTTCGAGGTCGGTGTCGTGTCCGCACACCGCACACCGCAGCGCATGCTCGACTACGCGAAGGACGCGGCCGGCCGCGGCATCCAGGTGATCATCGCAGGCGCCGGGGGCGCCGCACACCTGCCGGGCATGGTCGCGTCGGCCACCCCACTGCCCGTCATCGGTGTGCCCGTCCCGCTGAAGTACCTCGACGGCATGGACTCGCTGCTCTCGATCGTGCAGATGCCCGCAGGCGTCCCCGTCGCGACCGTGTCCATCGGCGGCGCCCGCAACGCGGGCCTGCTCGCCGTCCGCATCCTCGGCGCCTCCGACCCCGCCCTGCAGCAGCAGATGGTCGCGTTCCAGGACGGGCTCGAGAAGATGGTCCTGGACAAGGACAAGGCACTCCGCGACAAGCTGCTGGGCTGACTGAGTCGAACTGAGCCGCCACTCTTCGCCGCTCCGGGGCTGAATCAGCCCTCGGGGAGCAAGGAGTGGCGGCTCAGTTCACCTCCGGCGTCGACCGCGACGCCGTCGACGTACCGCATCGATGATCTCGCCGGCGATCACATCGGGATGCGCCAACACGTCGTAGGCAGCGAAGCGGAGCACCATCCACCCCCTCACGGACGAGCCAGTTCTGACGCCGTCGGTCGTTCCGGAACACTTCGGGCTCGCTATGGAACTCGCGGCCGTCGACCTCGACGACGATCCGCGCCTGCTCGTCGGCGAAATCACCCACGTACGGACCGATCGGGTGGTTGGCCTCGAGCGGGAGACCGCGAAGGCTGAGCTCGCGACCGAGCACCCGCTCGGGTTCCGATGCAGCTCGGAGGGCAGCGTGGCGTAACAGCCGTCGTGCCGCGGGCGCACCGTGCCGACCGTGGTGAGCGGCGCAGAGGTCACGGAATTCGTGCGGATCGACGCTCCGGCCGAGTTCGCTGTCGACGAGGGACGCCACGTCTCCTTCGGGCATGACGACTGCACAATCGAAGAGCGCTTGGGCGGGCGACACCGCCGGAAGAAGGGACACCATCGACACCGAGTGCGGTGCGAGGTCGCGGCGGTACAGCCGAAGCCAGTCCGGCGGCGTGACGCGCAGCCCCCGGGGAATCGTCGCCTCGACGACCGCCGGCTCGGGCAACCAGCCGTAGAGCCAGGCCGCGGTGCGGTGGCTCAGGACCGCAGCCGGCC
The DNA here is from genome assembly GCF_042738615.1 of Rhodococcus sp. NPDC059968. Taxonomy (NCBI): domain Bacteria; kingdom Bacillati; phylum Actinomycetota; class Actinomycetes; order Mycobacteriales; family Nocardiaceae; genus Rhodococcus; species Rhodococcus sp. NPDC059968. The sequence continues at coordinate 6,573 of NZ_JBHWUE010000163.1, read as the reverse complement.
GCCACGCCGACACGGCGGCACACCGGACGTACGTGTCGGGTTCGACGAGGGAGTACACCGTGGGCAGCGGTGGTAGTCGCCACTTCGGCATCGGGCGGCGATGGTGCTGCGGGGGATTCCGGCGTCGGTCAGTTCTTTCAGGGTACGAATGCGTGCGGTCATGAACGACAGCATCGTGGCGAGCGCCTCATCCCTGCCGCACGCGACCTGGCACTTCAGGTTGGTCTGTGGATGGGCGTGAAGTTGTGGATGAACGTCGCCCCGAGCGCTTATCCTGCGCCTGTGAAACGCAGCCGCGGTGTGCCGATGATCCGAACGTCGCGGGGGAATCCCCAGTCCGCGGCGATCACACGGCTCGCGTTGGCGTATGCCCGGCTGTGGGGCGCCCGCATCACCTTCGACGCCGAGTTCGGCATCTTCGTGTGCAGCGGGATGCGGGGTGGGTACGCGCGCGGCGGGACGACGATCGGCGGCGTGTTCCTCACCGGCCGGGAACCGGCGAGATCGCTCGTGCGACACGAAGCGGTCCACGCCGACCAATGGGCTAGGTACGGCTGGACCTTCGCGCTGCGGTACCTGTTCGAGGAGTTGCGGCACCGCGGTGCCCGGAACAGGTTCGAGATCGCCGCGGGCCTCGCGGACGGCGGCTACCGGGACAGCTGACGGGTGATCTTCTCGGTGTCCACGCGCCTCGACCGGGCTGCGGCATCGGCGTTGGTGACCTGCACGAGTGACGCGCCGGTCGCGAAGACGGCCACCAGACCGGCGATCAGGGCGTCGGGGGAGTCCCATGCCTCTTCGGACAACACCCGGTCGGTGGCGGTGATCCCCTCCGATTCGGCGGAGGCGAGCGCTGCGGCGAGAACGTCGTCGACGCTCTTGCCCGCCAGTGCGGGTCCGGCGACCGTCGGCCGGAACTGGTCGCCGTGGACGCGTACGGACGTGGCGTAGTCGGTGATGCCGACGGGAAGGTCGGGAACGGGCCTGCCGAACGCGTCCAGCGACAGCGCCGCGACCTCGGGTACGTCCTCGACGTCGGCGAGGTGCTGGGCCGAGACGAGTGCGACGGCGGCTTCCCCATCGGCTTCGAGGACGACTTCGGCGCCGGCCCACCATGCGCCGAGCAGAACCGCGGCGGTCTGCCAGTGCGCGGGAAGGAGTACCACGACGCGGGTGCCGGGCTCGACGGCGAACTCGTCACGCAGCAGGTTGGCGGTCTTGGCGGCCCAGTTGGCGAGGGTGAGGGCCGAAAGTTCGACTCGTTCGCCGGTCGCGTCGTCGTAGAACGTGACGCGCGGGCCGGCCGGGTCGTTCTTCAGGATGGGGTCGAGCAGGGCGTCGGTCAGCGTGCGGGACGCATGGTTCATGGACACGATCCGTCTCTCGTTTTCTAGTTCACACAACGCGGGCCCGACGAGCCGGCATCGATGGGCGGGCCGGGCGGTGCCGGGGTGGGGGTCGTTCCGGCGGTGGACACGGGCTCGAGGCCGGTCTCCGAGGACTCGGACGACGTGGTGGTGCCGGTGGTCTCGGCGGACGTCGGCCCCTGGTAGTCACTCGCCAGCACCACCCGCACCGAGCCTTCGGGCAGTGTCGCGTCGGTGTCGGTGGGGAGCCCGCCGAGTGCGGCCGCAACAGACTTCGCGCTGTCGTCGTCCGCGGAGTGCGCGAAGACGGTGGTCTCGCTCACCGATCGGCCGGTGTAGTTGCCGACCTCACCTTGGCCGTAGCCGAGCGAGTTCAGGGCGTCGGCGACGCCGTTCGCGAGGCCCCCGACGTCGCTGGCATTCGCGACGTCGACAGTGACGGTCGAGGTGTCGATCTTGGGTGTCTCGGACGTGGTGGGTTCCTCCGAGTCGGTGGGCGCCTCGCCGACCAGACCGGCCACGTACTTCTTCACGTCCTTCGGCTTGACCTCGACGATGGACTCGCCGTAGTCCGTCATGCCGTTGAGATCCGTCACCGGAATGGTCTCGAACTGCACCTTGCCGCCGGCGAGGTCCTGCAGTTGGGTGGCGAATTCGATGATGTCCCAGTCGTCGTCGAGCACCACCGAGCGTTGCACGGCGCCGCTGAGTTCGTTCAGCTTGCCCGGGTCGCTGAGGGTCTTCGCGGACAGCACCTTGCCGACGAGCGAGGCCATGAACACTTGCTGACGCACGATGCGGTCGAGGTCACCGCGCGGGAGGTCGTGGCGCTGGCGGACGAAGCTCAGTGCGTCCGCACCCTTCAACGTTTGCTCCCCGGCGGGGAAGTGCGCGCCGGACATGTCCTCGTCCACCGGTTCGTTGAGGCAGACGTCGACGCCGCCGACCGCGTTGGTGAGGAGGACGAACCCGAGCAGCCCGACCTCGGCGTAGTGGTCGACGGTAATTCCCGTGAGATCGGCCACCGATTCGATGAGCGCCTCGCGGCCTGCCTTCGTGGACTCCGCCTCGGCTTCCTTGTCGGTGGCGCCGTCCTCGACGAGTTTGAGCCGCTCGGTCTCCTTGGTGGCGCCGTACGCGGCGTTGATCTTCGACATACCGATGCCCGGCACGTCGACGTAGGAGTCGCGGGGGATCGAGATGGCGGTGGCGGAGCTCCCGTCGTTGGGAACGCGGATGAGGACGATGGTGTCGGTGTTGGACGCCACTTCCTCGCCGGCCCGCAGCGAGTCGAGTTCTTCCTGGGAGAGGGGGTTGCCGTGGGCGTCGGTGCGGCTGTCGGTGCCGACCATGAGGATGTCGACGGCGCCGTCGGCGCTTCCGCCGAGTCCCAGACCGCCCGCGGTTGCCAGATTGTTGCGCAGCGAGTCGATACTCCGCCAGGCGAATCCCGTCACGACGAGGGCGAGCACCGACAGCACCGCCACAGCGATGTGAATCGGCCGCCGAGCCGTGCTCGGGGGTGCGTCTGGTGCGGGTTGCTCGTGTGACACGGAAACCAGGCTACTGGTCGACGCGCCGGGAGCAGGGAGGCATCGATCGGCGTGCCAGACTGACCCCCGTGACGAACATCCTTGTGACCGGCGCCCGGGGGCAGCTGGGTGGGCATCTCCTCCGACGAGCCGAGGCGACCGGAATTCCGGCCCGGGGTGTGGGGTCGGACGAGCTCGACATCACCGATCCGGACGCGGTGAATGCGCAGGTCGAGGGCGGAGCGGTGGTGATCAACTGCGCCGCGTACACGGCGGTCGACGCTGCGGAGTCGGACGAGGACACCGCTCGGGCAGTGAACGAGGCGGGGCCGGCGAACCTGGCGGCGGCGTGCGCCCGCGCGGGTGCCCGGCTGATCCACGTCTCCACCGACTACGTCTTTGCCGGGCAGGGCGACACGCCGTACGAGGTGGACGCCCCGACCGGTCCGGCGACCGCCTACGGACGCACCAAACTCGCCGGCGAACGCGCCGTTCACGCGGCGCTTCCGTCCGCCCACGTCGTGCGCACCGCATGGGTCTACACGGGGGTGGGCTCCGACTTCGTCTCCACCATGCTCCGGCTCGAGCGTGAACGTGACACGGTCGACGTCGTGGACGATCAGGTGGGTTCGCCCACATTCGCCGGTGATCTGGCCGACGCGCTGCTCGAACTCGCCGGTCGCAGCGACGTCGACGCGCCGGTGCTCCACGCCACCAACTCGGGCCGGGCGAGTTGGTTCGACCTCGCGCGCGCCGTGTTCGAAGAAGCAGGCGCGGACCCGCAGCGTGTGCGGCCGTGCACGAGCGCGCAGTTCGTGCGACCCGCCCCGCGACCGGCCTTCTCGGTCCTGTCCGGGCGCGCGTGGGCCGACGCCGGGCTGACCCCGTTGCGGCCGTGGCGAGACGCGTTGCATGCGGCTGTGCGTACAGCGGTGTGAGGCGGACCCTCTTTCAACGGCTACGCTTGCCCGCGTGAGTTCGAAGCTGGCCGTGGTGACGGTGACCTTTTCGCCAGGTGAGCATCTGGAGCAATTCCTGGGCACTCTCGCCGAGGCGACGAAAGAAGATCCGCAGGTCGTGATGGCCGACAACGGATCGACGGACGGCGCCCCCGAGGCAGCGGACGCGGCGCACGACCACGTGCGCCTGCTGCGCACCGGCGGGAACATCGGCTACGGCGGTGCCATCAACAGGGCTGTGGCCGAGATCGACGAGAAGATCGAGTTCGTCGTCATCGCCAATCCGGATGTTCGCTGGGCGCCCGGATCGATCGACGTACTTCTTGCGGCCGCCGAGCGCTGGCCGCGTGCGGGGGCGCTCGGACCTCTCGTTCTGGAACCCGACGGGAGCATCTACCCGTCGGCGCGCCAGGTGCCCGACCTCGTGTCGGGGGCCGGGCACGCGATTCTGGGCACGGTATGGCCCTCCAACCCGTGGACTGCCGGCTACCGCCAGGAGAACGAGACCGTCAGTGAGCGCTCGGTCGGCTGGTTGTCCGGTTCGTGCCTGCTGATGCGGCGCGCGGCCTTCGACTCGATCAACGGCTTCGATTCCCGCTACTTCATGTACATGGAGGACGTCGACCTCGGCGACCGCCTGGGCAAGGCAGGGTGGCTCAACGTGTATGTGCCGTCCGCCGAGGTCACCCACGCGAAGGGGCACGCGGCGGGCAAACATCCGGAACTGATGCTGCCCGCTCACCATCAGAGCGCGTACCGGTTCCAGGCCGATCGTCATCCCCACTGGTGGCAGGCGCCGCTGAGATGGGCACTTCGGGGAGGATTGGCAGTGCGGTCGAAGATCGCCGTGGCTTCCGCAGTCCGGGAACGACGCACGAACCAGAACGAGGGGGGAACGACTCATGGCAATTGAGAAGACGACCGATGCAGTGGTGCTGGTCGGCGGTCAGGGAACGAGGCTTCGCCCGCTGACCCTGTCGGCGCCCAAGCCCATGCTGCCGACGGCGGGTCTGCCGTTCCTCCAGCATCTGCTGGCGCGGATCGGGGCGGCCGGGATCACGCACGTGGTTCTCGGCACGTCCTTCAAGGCGGAGGTCTTCGAGGAGTACTTCGGCGACGGCTCCAAGCTCGGTCTCGAAATCGACTACGTCACCGAGACCGAACCGCTCGGCACCGGCGGCGGCATCCGCAACGTTCTGCCGAAGCTGCGCGGTGACCACGCCATGGTCTTCAACGGCGACGTCCTCGGCGGCACGGACCTGGGTGCGATCCTCGACACCCACCGGAACCGGGACGCCGACGTCACCCTTCACCTCGTGCGGGTGGGGGATCCGCGGGCGTTCGGCTGCGTGCCCACCGACGCCGACGGCCGGGTCACCGCCTTCCTCGAGAAGACGCAGGACCCGCCGACCGACCAGATCAACGCAGGCTGCTACGTCTTCAAGCGCGAGATCATCGAACGGATCCCCGAGGGACGCCCGGTGTCGGTGGAGCGCGAGGTGTTCCCGTCGCTGCTGGCCGAGGACGCCCGCGTCTACGGACACGTCGACTCCTCGTACTGGCGCGACATGGGCACCCCCGAGGACTTCGTGCGCGGTTCCGCGGACCTGGTGCGCGGCATCGCTCCGTCGCCTGCGCTCGACGGGCCCCGCGGCGAATCGCTCGTCCACCCGGGTGCGGGTGTCGCCCCGGGCGCGCTGCTGATCGGCGGAACCGTCGTCGGCCGCGGCGCCGAGGTGGGCGCGGGCGCACGACTCGACGGCGCGGTGCTGTTCGACGGCGCCGTGGTCGAGGCCGGAGCGACCGTCGAACGGTCCATCATCGGTTTCGGCGCGCGCATCGGGCCGCGAGCGCTGGTGCGTGACGCGGTGATCGGTGACGGAGCCGACATCGGCGCCCGGTGCGAACTCCTGCGCGGGGCCCGGGTGTGGCCGGGCGTGACGTTGCCCGACGGCGGGATCCGGTTCAGCACGGACGTGTGAGAGGTGAAGCGCCCCTAGCGCAGTCCGGCCAGGTGCACGAGCTGGTCGATCGTGGACTTCTCCGCGTTCGGCGGCAGTGCGTCCACCGGCCACCAGCGGAGATCCGTCGATTCGGAGCTGCGCACGATGTGGGCGCCCGGACGCGCGCGGACGAGGAACCGGAGGTCCAGGTGCCGGGTGGGTTGTCCGAGTGAGCACGTGATCGGGTGGGTGTGCGCCGACAGCAGGTCGGGATCGATCCGGAGGTCGGGAATTCCCGATTCCTCGCACGCCTCCCGTAGCGCGGCGTCGACGACGGTCTCGTCGGAGGGCTCGCAGTGCCCGCCCAATTGGATCCACCGGCCGACCCGGGGATGCAGGGTCAGAAGCACGTGACATCCCCCCTCGTCCAGGACGAGGGAGGACGCCGTGATGTGCCCGGGTACGTGCTCACGCAGGCACCCGAGCGGCGCCGACGCGAGGAACGCGAGCATGGTGTGCCGCAACGATTCGTCGTTCTCGTCGAGCGTTTTCCAACCCTCGAGCGCGGCGGTCGCGGTGCGGTGTAGTGATTCGGCGCTCATTGCGCTCAGGTCATCTCTCGATCAGGGCGTCGCCGGGGTCGGCGGCGTGTCGGGGTGTGAGTGGTTCGAGGGGGTGGCCGACGGCGATCGCTCCGAGCGGTTGCCAGTCGGCGGGCAGCTCGAGGGTACTGCGGACGATGTCGGCGGCGAAGATCGTCGAGCCGATCCAG
>NZ_JBHWUE010000162.1:0-14383 GCF_042738615.1 Rhodococcus sp. NPDC059968 | reverse complement strand
CATCACGGCATACCGCCGCGCCACCGAGTCCGCCACATCCGTCATAGCTCAACGGTAACGCCCGAAACCAGCTAAAGCGACATTATTTTGTCACAAGCCCTAAGCGGATCGCCGACCAGTTGGGTGTGCACCCTGAAGCGCTGCGCACCTAGGCGCGCTAGGCCGAGATCGACGACGGCCACCGCCCGGGGTGCGCACACCGCGCGGATAGCCGAACTCGAACGTGGGGTCCGACTTGAGAATCACAACAGGGTGTCCGGGAACGTTGGTCATCAGCATGAAGACCTTGTTGCGAACCTTGAAGATGTCCCAGGCTGGACCGACGGGGTGCTCCAGACCGGCTCCGGGCAGTTCCTCGACCGGACACATCGGGCGTTGACAGCTAGTCCCTGGGACTTTCGATAGAGCGCATCGCAGGGTGCAGTGTCGGTCCCTGATTCAGGTGCGGCGGGTTGCCCAGGAGCAGCCGTCCGCCGCTGATGAGTTCGACGGTGCGGGCCGTGTCGGCGTGAACGTCGGAGTTCCGGCGGCACCTCGGCTGCCGTCTTCTGGACCAAGTCCGCCGACCAAATACTTACCAAGGCGAACCGTCAAGATAGCCGGTCGTGTACCCCCAACGGGGTCGACCGATCTGCGTTTCAGGTGTTACTGCGCGCTCCCTCCGACTTCTGGGCGATCAACGAATCACCTACAACCCTTGTCGAAGGATCGCTGACACCGATTCCGATCGGGTCGATCGAGGGAGGCTGTGTCGGTGGCGCTCCCGGTGTCTCGCTGTGGAATGAGGCCGAAACACGCGCCCGTGGCTACTGGTTCAACATCGGGCAACCGAACGTAATTACCCACCCAGGCAACCGAGTAGACCCAACAGGCTGGATGCATGACAACACAATCGTGACGGTGTTGAGCACAAATTTATTGGAGGACCTGTCTACCCCGATCGCAGCGATACCGACGTATCCCACGTAGGTCAGGCCTGGCTCAGCTCCGCTTGCATGCGCGCGGAGTCCTTGCCGACTGTGCGCGTAGCCAGGTAGATGAATACCGCGGTGAGTGCCAACATGATCGGCACGAGATACATGGCCGAGTTCAACCCGTCACCGGCGTATTGTGCCAACTTCCCGGTGCCGGCGTCGGCCAGCGCACGCTTGGCGAACCAGTCCGAGATCGCCCCCACGGCAACCGGTCCCGAGAATCCGCCGAGAAGGTACATGGCAGCGAAGAACAACGCCGTCGCAGTGCCGCGGAGTCGGGGAACCACGACGTCGTGAATGGCAGGGTAGACGCTGATGTAGAAGCCGTAGGCCAACAACCAACCGGCTGAGAACAAGAGAGTGAACATCACGACGTTCCCGCCGTGCTGCAGCAGTGCCAGCGCCGTCAAAGGTGCTGCCAATGCCAAGGTTCCGACGCCGATCATCAGACGTGCCCGCGGCGAGCGTGCGCTGGCCTTGTCGGCGTAGCGAGCGCCGAGAAGCAATCCGATCAGGCCGCTGATCCCGACGATGATGCCGGTGGCTGAGGCTGCAGCAGTCAATGTCAGGTGGTACTGACGCATCAGAAGCGGGGAGACAAACGAATTGACCGTGTAGCCAGCGAAGTTGAAGGTCAGTCCGGCGAGGATGAGCCAGCGAAGAGTGGGGATTGCGAGCAGACGACGGATTGGCCGGGTGATCGGTGCCTGTGAAACAGTGGCTGCGCGGGCCTCCGGACTTTCGGAGCCACCACGAACCGGATCTGCCATGCGGTAGAGGACAACGGCAAGCAGGACACCGGGAATTGCGGCGAGGAAGAACGGTGCGCGCCAGCTGTCGAAGGCCTCGGCGATCTTGCCGACGGTGAAGTACGCGAGGATCAAACCGGTCGGCAAGCCGAGCATGAAGAACCCGAGCGCGCGCGAGCGTCGTTCCGCCGGGTAGATATCGCCGATCATCGAGTTGGCGGCGGGTGTGAAGGTCGCTTCGCCTACACCGACACCCAAACGCGCGAGGATGAAGAGCACGTAGCTGCCTGCGACACCGGTTGCCGCTGTCAGGCCGCTCCAGACGAGCAAGCCGATTCCGATGATCTTGGGACGGTTTTTCGTGTCGGCCAACCGGCCGAGCGGCAGTCCGGCGACGGCGTAGACGAGGGTGAAGGCAGAGGTGATCAATCCCAATTGCAAGTCGCTGAGCGAGAACTCGTTCTTGATCGGCTCGGCGACGACGGATGGGATCGCCCGGTCGAAGAAGTTGAGCATGTTTGCGAGAAACAGTGCGACGAGTGTGCCGCCGAATAGTTTGCCACGCGTTCCGACGGCGGCAACGTCTTTCGACGCTAGCGGCGGAGCGTCTTGTTGAAATGACATGGTTGTTCCACCCTTTTCGGGAGTGCTGAATGAATTGTGCTGACCGGGTTACGGCCTTTGACCAGGCGCGCCATCTCATCGGACACAACCCCTGCTATCAGGTAGTCGAATTGGCTCGCTGCGTGGCTGAGGATGTTGAGGTGCCCGATGTGGAACCGCCAGCCCCGCACCGACTCGAACCACTCCCGCTCTGGCTGTGGCGGTCGACGTTCGGTGTACCGCCACCCCTGACATGTGGATCGAACGATTACTCGAAGAAGCGGTACACGGTCTCTACGATTACCGCAGGTCGCTCGCTGCCTTCGAGTTCGATCTGTCCGGCGACGGTCAACTGGACGCCACCCTTGGGCAGCTCCTCGACAGACTTCAGCGTCGCGTTCAGGCGGACCCGTCCCTCGGCTGGCACAGGGTTGGTGAATCGGACCTTGTTGAGTCCGTAGTTGACGGCCATGGTTACGCTGTCGACGGTAAGAATTTCGTCCCACATGGGGATGATCAATGCCAACGTGAGGTAACCGTGTGCGATCGGTCCGCCGAACGGACTCTCCGCCTTGGCACGGTCGGGATCGACGTGGATCCACTGGTGATCGTCGGTAGCGTCGGCGAACGTGTTGATCCGCTGCTGCGGGATCTCGATCCACGAGCTGGTACCGAGCGACTGGCCTTGAAGTGCGGCGAGGTCTGTCAGCGTGGCGACCCGGGTGGTGGTTGCGGTGGTCATGTGATGTCTCCTGGTATGTCGGTGGGACCGGATCAGTGCTTGATACCGAGAACGCGAAGTGCGTTCTGCTTGAACAGCAGCGGGCGCACTTCGGGCTTGATGTCGAGGCTCTCGAAATCCGTCATCCAACGGTCGACTTGGATGACGGGGAAGTCGGAGCCGAACAGCACCTTGCCTCGCAGCGAGCGGTTCGTCGCTTTGATCAGCTGCGGAGGGAAGTATTTCGGTGACCACCCGGACAAGTCGATGTACACGTTGGCCTTATGGGTGGCGATCGAGATCTGTGCGTCGACCCACGGCACCGAGGGGTGGGCCATGATCATGTGAGGTCGGGGAAGTCGGCGGCGACGTCGTCGAGCAGCATCGGATCGGAGTAGCGCAGTTTGATGCCGTGCCCACCGGGCAATCCGGCGCCGATCCCGGTCTGCCCGGTGTGGAACACGGCAGGGACACCAGCGTCGCTGATGGCCTCGTATATCAGGTAGAACTGCCGGTTGTTCGGTTCGAATCCCTGCAAGCTGGGGTGAAACTTGAACCCCTTCACGCCGAATTCGTCGACGAGCCGATGCACGCGTTTGACAGCAGCTTTGCCCTGCCAGGGGTCGACGGATCCAAACGGGATCAGCACATCGTTGTTGCGTGCCGCGCCCTCGGCAATCTCCTCGACGGAATTGGACGGGTGTCCGCTAGCCGATGCCGCGTCGACGGTGAACACGACGGCGGCCATGTTACGAGCGCGGTAGTGTTCGGCAACAGCGTCAATGGACGGGGTGCGATCCTCACCTGACTTGAAGTACTGCTCCGAAGCGGCCATCAGTTCGTCGTCGAGGGATCGGTGGCCGCAGCCGTCGATCTCGATATGGGTGTGGATGTCTATGGTCGCGATCTTGTCGAAGTCGATACCGTACTCGTAGCGGCTCACTTCGCCATCAGCTCCTCGGGGAACTCCTCGCCGACGGACTGGACGGCGTCGCCGAACGTCGCTGCCCACTGAGCTGCGATGTCGTCAGCCGACCAGCCGTTGTCGTGGTATTCGGCTGCTGTCAGTTCGGGGTGCGACCACAGCGCGAGGCGGTCGCCTCCCACGGCGAACGCCTGGCCGGTGATTTCCGCTGCCGCGTCGGACGCGAGGAACGAGATGATTCCTGCGGCGTCCTCGGGGGTTCCCAGACCCACCTCGCGTCGGATGAGGTCGGGCAGTGGCTCGCCGTTTCTCATACCGGCGATGTAAGGGGCGAGAAACGGCACGGTCTCGGTCATCGCAGTCGCGGCGACAGGGCAGACAGCGTTGGCGGTGATACCCGCGCGCTGTAGTTCCAACGCCCACGTGCGGACCATTCCGACGATGCCGGACTTGGCGCCGGAGTAGTTGGTCTGCCCGAAGTTGCCCCGCTGGCCTGCAGGGGAGCCGATGCAGATGATGCGACCCCCGTCGCCTTGCTCGCGGAACTTCAGGACCGCTTCGCGGACGCAGGTGAAGGTGCCGCGCAGGTGCACGTTGATAACGGCGTCGAAGTCGTCGTCGGTCATCTTCCACAACACCTTGTCGCGGAGAATGCCCGCGTTGGTGACCATGACGTCGAGGCGTCCGAATGCCTCGATCGCGCCGGCGACCAACTTCTGGGCGGTTTCGGTGCTGCCGACCGGAGCAACGACGGCGACTGCCCGGCCGCCCGCGGCGGTGATTTCGGCGACGGCGGCGTCAGCGGTGGTCTGGTTCACGTCGTTGATCACGACGGCGGCACCGTGGCGCACCAGGTCCTTGGCATATGCCAGCCCGAGTCCCTGTCCGCTGCCGGTGACGACGGCGACTTTGGTGGTGAGGTCCATACGAGTCTCCTTGAGTGAACTTGTAAGTGGAAATAGCGGTCGAAGCTGGGTGGTCTCGTGCGGCCTGGTCGTCTCTGCCGCATCATTCGTGTGGGAGTTATCGCTGCCAGGCGAATGCAATCGACACCTGTCAAACGGCCATCCGGTCAATCGACGAGGTCGAGTCGACTTTGCAGAGACACTTGTACGATCAACGCCTGGATGACCCTGGGACCGACCGGGAGGTTCTCGATGATTGAGGGTGCCGGGATGTGCGGACGCAGCGGCGTTCTGCCGCGCCTCTCGATGGAACTGTCCGCCGAGACGCCCTGGCGGCCTTGAAAACCATTAAGGTTCCTTTCGTTTCAAAATAGCCAGACATCCGGTACGAAGAGTCGAGGGACTCTGCTATTCCGCGTCAGGAGGACCTGAGTCCAGGTCAGCAACCCCAATGGCATGGGAGTAACCAATTCGAGGGTGCTTCGTGACCGGTGAACCAATGAGACCACCATCACGTCAGGAATGCAAGGAAGCCTTATGAAAATTTGCGGAACAGTCGACGTTGTCGTCGCGACCAACGCATTGCACCCCGGCGACTGTTCGAGAGTGTTCGTGATGACGTCTTCGACTTGAACGAGCAGGACCGGCAGTGGCCACCTAGGCCGTGTGAGGCATTTTGTCGACAAGACGAGAACTCCGTTGGTGGTCTGCGCTCGTGGTGCCCGCAGTATGTCGGAGACCTGTCTTTTCGCGCGCGCCAGCACGATCCCCACCACGCATTGACCGTCATCCGCGAGACCCCCACCTCGGTGGCAACATGGCCATCCACGACACCAGATTCGCTGCACGCCAGAATGATGTGCGCATTTACTGCCTCCGGGACGCTACCCGCGTGGACTCCACCCGTGGATGGACTCTCGGATCTTTGTCGTGAGTTCGTGGACACTTCGGGAGGTTCTGCGGTGGATCGGTTGACGTTCGGTGAGCAGAACTACGCCTCGATAAGGTTCATCCATGACGCAGGCGTCCGGGAATGGATCGCCGACTGAAGCGAGAATCCGAAGCCTTTCGTCCAGGTCGAAACTGCGGACGAGATCCTGAATTCACTCGCAGATTTCTCGAACGAATTTCTGGTTCCGGGCGCTAGTGGTGCTCCCGCGAAGCCGTATGACTGCCGTGTCTCAAAACGGGTGGACCGAGGAGTTCACATGCGCGAAGCGCGACGGCCAGATCAAGCTTGTCGCGGAAGCCCGACGTTCGCTGAAGTTCTTCGAAGACTTTGGTGACCCTATACTTGACGGTATTCTTGTGAATATTTAGCAATTGTGCTGTGCGAACGTGACTTTCAGCGGTGAATAGATAGGTTCCGAGCGTGAGGCGAAGAGTCTCCGCCTGTTCGGTCGGGACGGCCAACGACCCGAGTACGTCGCTGATCCAGGCCGCCGTCGTTTCGAGATCGGCGGTGAGGAACGACGTCACGGCGACACCACGGTCACCGAAGGAAACCACTGGACGTGTGCGCATGGCGGGTCCGTTGGCCAGTGAGTAAGCCGCGAATGCCTGTTCATGAGATCGGCGGAAGGCGTCTACCCCGAATCCCGGTAGACCGAGAGCAACCCGGGTTCCGGTTGCATGGTCGACCGTCAGGGCCTGTGCAAGCGAATCTGGATCGATGATGGCGGGGGTGTCGCCTTGAGGCAACCACGCCCACACCGTGTTGTGATCGACGGTGGTCGAGAGTATTTCACCGCGAACGTGGGTGTGGTGACCGACCATCCGCACGAAATCATTCAGTGCAGCGCTGTTGTTCGCGTTGCTCTGGGATCGCCACACCAGTAACGCCACATGGCACTGGGATAGGAGATAGCCGGTGGTTCTCTCGAAAGTTCCCTCGTCAGCGGCCTCGCTTGAGCCGAGCAGCGCGTGAATGGTCGACGCATGCAGATTACCTTCAGCACTGATCCAGCGGTGCCGCTCGGCCTCGTACGCCTCGAAGACATGCAGCGTGATCCAATCGACGAATTTGTAGCAGCGCTCCCCGACATGCCGGACAACCGCCATCAACTCCTCCGCAGGCAGAGCGCGAGCACTGATTTCCTGGTAACACCGGTCTAGAAATATCTCCAGAGCGATGTAGTAGGCACGCGTGAGAGAATTTGACGGTACATCGCGTTGGGCCAACCTTAGTGCGTAGTCAACGGCAGCTGGCGCAGGTTGCAATCCTTCAGGGTCGATGTCGTTGGCGAGCATATGAATACAAGTCGAGACGTTTCCTTGCACACTGGCTCTCAGTAGCTCGGTCAGTTGAGGATCATCATCAAGGCTGCTGATTTCCCGGGTCATCTGCTCCGCCATCGACTGCATAATTGCGGGTTCGTCAAGTGAGAGAGACCTCGCGATGTCGGCGGCGACCATGCGTGTGCGGCGGTCAGCATCGCCCCGCGATGGACGACCCGTCCCTTCTCCCCGGTTCGGTGATTTCCCAGCCATCCCAACACCCTTCACGGTGATTGACAGTCCCGAGAGCAAGCGCCACGGAAATGTCAGGTATCCGCTGCGCCGGACCGCAGACGGCCCACGCAGACCTTGTTCCTTCGACACGGTATCCCTCTCGATGAGGGGATGAAATAGCCAACCATGCCAAGTCTCACTGCCCATCCCTTTGTGACAAAGCGACAAGACGTACCGTACCTACTGTTCAGCCTCTGCGGAAGTGAATCGTGACAACCGTCGGCGGTTCGGTGTCTGGTCATCGCACTGGCAAGCTCGCAACTCCAATCCCATCCCAACTGCCACAAGATTGTTGCGAGACAACAAATCCACGCCCAAAATTGAGCTCAACGGCCCATTACGAGACGGGCTCTCAATCGATAGTGTTGTCAATCACAGCAGTGAGAGAAAGTCAGGAAATCGTGTCGCATATCGGATATTTCGTATGGAACAAAACGACAGATAAGGGTGGTAGCAGCTGTCTGCGTGGTGACTACCTGAATCTGACGTATGGGCAGTTTGCGGATCGAATCGAGGCATGCGCAGCGCAGCTGTCTCACCAAGGTGTCACCCCCGGAGACGTCGTCGCGGTGATGCTGCCCAATAGGGTGGAAATGCTGGTCGTACTAATGGCGATCTGGCGAGTCCGGGCTGTCGCTACCCCTATCAACCCTGCCTTCACTGCAGTAGAAGCTGGATATCAAATCGAAGACTCGGCTGCGGTTCTCGTGATCAATCAAGATGGTGCCGCACCCTCGCAGGGGCTGCCAACGATCGCAGTGACAGATATCTCCGAGTCACTTGATGACGAGTGGGCGCCACCGGTTCAGCCATCGGGCGATGAATTGGCCTTGATCGTCTACACCTCCGGATCAACAGGACGACCGAAGGGGGTGATGTTGACCCACGCCAACCTGGATTTCATGAGTAAATCCACGGTCTCACATTTCCAGTTGACCGCCCAGGATCACTGCCTGCTGATTCTGCCGCTGTTCCATGTCAATGCCATCTGCGTCAGCTTTCTAACTGCGATGCAGACTGGGGGCCAGTTGAGCATTATGGGGCGGTTCTCACCGACCCAGTTCTTCGACGTGGTGTCTCAGGTGAAGCCGACATTCTTCTCAGCGGTGCCGACAATTTATGCCCGGCTCATCTCACACGCCGCCCCGGACGATAGCGACACCTCATCGTTGCGATTCGCAGTATGCGGGGCGGCTCCGATCTCGAAGGAGCTCCTCGACCGCGCCGAGAAACGTTTCGGGCTCATCATCACGGAGGGGTACGGCCTGACCGAGGGAACCTGCGCGTCGGCTGGAAACCCAGTGGAGGGGGTTCGCAAACCCGGGACGGTCGGCCCGTCGATGCCCGGACAACAGATTGCCATCATGAACGCGTCCGGTGAGTTCGTGCAGACAGGTGAAGTTGGAGAAGTCGTGATCCGCGGCGCCAACGTGATGCGAGGCTACCTCGGGCGGCCAGATGAGACCGGCCGCACCATCGTAGATAGCTGGCTGCATACCGGCGACGTTGGTTGGCTCGACGAAGACGGTTACCTCACCCTGGTCGACCGAATCAAGGACATGATCATCCGCGGCGGCGAGAACATCTACCCCAAGGAGATTGAGAACGCCCTCGCCGCGCACGATGGCGTACTTGAGGCAGCCGTGATCGGTGCACCCGACGATGTCTACGGCGAGGTACCCGTCGCCTACGTCGTCACATATCCCGACAATGCCGTCACCGACTACCAACTCACCGAGCACCTCCGGGGGATGCTCACCAAAGTTAAACTCCCCGTTGCTATTTACATTGTCAATGCTTTGCCGCGTAACCCGGTCGGCAAGATCGACAAACCCGGACTGCGAATCCGCCACCAGCCGGAGACCCGCACCGTTCGCTAACACACCCGCTTTTCTCGCACCTCGGGTACACCCGAGGCGATGTCCTCTACCCTCAGCGTACCCAGGAGATTTCCGATGGGATTCAAGACCGGGACACCACCCCCCGTCGATCCAACATCGTTCCTCGACCGCCCATTGAGCGACCGCCTCCGTATCACCGCGACGCACTGGGCCGAATACGGCTTCGGAGGACCGAAGTTCGTACCGCTCATCTATATCTTGAAGCTTCTATTCTTCTACGTCGGTATTGGAGTATCGATCGCGACGCTAACATCAGGACTGAATGTCTTCGATGTCGGTGAGTGGTGGAACGAGCCGATAGTGTACCAAAAGCTGATCTTGTGGACTGTACTGATCGAAGCCGTAGGACTCGGGGGTTCTTGGGGTCCACTTGCGGGCCACTTCAAGCCGATGACTGGCGGTATCCTGTATTGGCTTCGGCCGGGAACCATCAGGCTCCCGCCCTGGCCGGGCAAGGTGCCCTTTACCTCCGGTGACAGTCGCACTATCTTCGATGTCGCCCTCTATGCCGCAATCTTGATCAACGTCAGTGTTGTGCTCGCCCTGCCTGGCGTCCACACTGCCTCGATCGACGCAGCGGTACCCAACAATAGTGGCCTTGTACAGAGCGCTCTGCTGATCCCGCTGATCATTCTATTGGTGGCCCTCGGGTTGCGGGACAAAGTCGTGTTCTTAGCGGCCCGCAGCGAACAGTACATCCCGGCGATGGTCTTCTTCGTCGCCCTACCGTTCGTAGACATGATCGTTGCTCTCAAACTGCTTATCGTCGTCGTTTGGGTCGGCGCAGGCGTGTCCAAACTTGGTCACCACTTCGCGATGGTGGTGCCGGCAATGTTGTCCAATACCCCGTGGCTGCCCTCGAAGGCGATCAAACGGGCACATTACCGTAATTTCCCGGACGACCTGCGACCTTCGATCGTGGCGGGTGGCGTCGCCCACGTCCTCGGGACGGTTGTCGAGGTAGTCACGCCCTTAGTCCTGCTCTTCTCCACCAACCGAACGATTACCCTTCTGGCAATCGCACTGATGGTGGCATTCCACCTGTTCATCCTTTCGACCTTTCCGCTCGCGGTGCCGCTCGAGTGGAACTTGCTTTTCGCCTTCGCAACAGTTTTTCTATTCGGAGGTTTCCCGAGCTGGAGTGGGTACGGCCTCGGAGACATGTCCTCGCCGTGGCTCACTGCGGCGATCGTCGCCGCACTAGTGTTCTTCCCGGTTCTCGGAAACTTGCGACCCGACCTCGTCTCGTTTCTACCCTCGTTGCGCCAGTATGCGGGTAACTGGGCTTCGGCAAGCTGGGCCTTCGCGCCAGGCGCCGAGGACAGACTCGACAAGCACATTATTCGTCCCACAAAGAACACTCGCACGCAGTTGCTCGCGACTTATCCCCCCGATGTCGCAGACGTCATGATGCACCAGTTCTTGGGCTGGCGGTCGATGCACAGCCAAGGCCGTGCACTGTTCTCTCTGATGATGCGCCAACTCGGTGAGAACATCGACACTTATACCATTCGCGAAGCGGAAATTTCTTTCAATTCGTTGGCCGCCTTCAACTTTGGCGACGCGCATTTCCACAATGAGCACCTGATCGCCGCTTTGCAGCGACGCTGCAACTTCGCGCCAGGGGAGTTCATCATCGCGTGGATCGAGTCGCAACCCATCCATAAGAGCATTCAAGAGTACAAGGTGATCGACGCCGCCCTCGGTGTGATCGAACGCGGCACCTACAAGGTCGCCGACGCCATCGCCGAACAACCGTGGCTGCCGAACGGTCCAATACCGTTCGAAGTCCACTGGACTGCCGGCCCCCCCGAACGCCAAATTTTGGTGGATGCAGCCTCTGAGCCCCCCGAATCCGAGGACGCCGAGCTGTTCGCTGCCAGCACACCAAATCCACGTGTGAACCTTGTTGAGGACAGGCTGGAGCAGTGACCACAGCAGTCGTAGTCGGCAGCGGACCCAACGGACTCGCTGCCGCAGTCCACCTCGCCCGACACGGTGTGGACGTCCAGGTCCTTGAGGCCTCCGACACTATCGGTGGCGGCACCCGATCCAGCGAACTCACAGTCCCCGGACTGATACACGATGAGTGCTCCGCGTTCCATCCCATGGGCGCAGGGTCGCCGTACCTGCAGACACTCGGCCTCAGCCAGTACGGCCTGCGTTGGAAGTGGGCCGACATCGAATGTGCACACCCCCTTGACAATGGTGAAGTGGGACTACTGCACAAGTCAGTTACCGTGACGGCTGCGGGTCTCGGCGCCGATGCGCGAAAGTGGCGGCGTATGTTCGGCGGACTCTCCGACGGGTTCGACGATCTCGCCGCCGACCTCATGCGCCCGATCGTAAATGTCCCACGCCATCCTCTGAAACTTGCGGGCTTTGGATCTCGGGCATTGCTGCCGGCCGCTACCACCGCGCGGATATTGAGAACCGCCAAAGCGCGCGCGCTCTTTGGCGGTGTCGCCGCCCACACCTACTACCGCCTCGATCGGCCCGCCACCTCGGCGGTCGGGATGATGTTGATCGCCGCGGGCCACCGTTATGGCTGGCCCGTCGCCGAAGGCGGCTCGCAGTCCATCACCGCCGCACTCGCCGCGATGCTAGGCGACTGGGGCGGAAAAATAACCACGGGCATTCGGGTCCGCGACAGCCGCGACCTCCCACCAGCAGACGTCGTCTTGCTCGATGTCAGCCCGTCCTCCGCTGTCGATATTCTCGCGGACCGCATGCCTTCCCGGGTCGCCAAAGCCTACCGCCGCTACCTGCACGGGCCCGCAGCGTTCAAAGTCGACTTCGCTGTTGAGGGCGGCGTCCCATGGGCGAACTCTGACTGTGGGCGCGCCGGAACCGTCCACCTCGGCGGCGACTTCACCGAGATCGCGGCCGCCGAACACGATATCGTGACGGGACGAATGCCCACGCGCCCCTTCGTACTCGTCGGTCAGCAATACCTCGCTGACCCCGGTCGATCTAAAGAAAACCTACATCCACTTTACGCGTACGCCCATGTCCCGCAAGGATATACGGGCGACGCCACCGAAGCGATCGTTGCGCAGATCGAACGATTTGCACCAGGATTTCGGGACCGCATCCTCGCCACTGTTAGTCGCGGACCGACCCAGTTGACAGCGTCGAATCCGAACTACGTCGGTGGCGACATCATCGGCGGCGCCAACACCGAGACCCAGGTAGTGCTCCGACCACGCTTTGCCCTCGACCCGTACAACACCGGTATTCCTGGAACCTACCTGTGTTCGGCATCCACCCCACCCGGGGCCGGCGTCCACGGCATGAGCGGGTTCAACGCAGCCCAATCTGCGTTGAACTATCTGCGACGTCAAGGAAAGCACCTTGCATGAATCTCATCCGTCCACAGGGCTCTGCATCCCGAACATCGATTGGCTCGCTAGCCCACTAATTCCCTGCGAATCAAACGTGACTGGATACGCCACCATCATCAAACTACATACTAGGAGAACCCCTTGTCTGAAGCTGTGATCGTCTCTATTGCTCGTTCACCCATTGGTCGTGCAATGAAGGGGTCACTGGTGGACATGCGTCCCGACGATCTAGCAGCACAGATCGTTCAGGCTGCGCTCGACAGGGTGCCCGTCCTCGACCCAAACGACGTCAATGACCTCATCTTGGGCTGCGGCCTGCCCGGCGGCGAGCAGGGTTTCAATATGGGCCGCAACATCGCGGTCCAGCTCGGCTACGATTTCTTACCCGGCACTACCATCACCAGATACTGTTCGTCGTCGCTGCAGACCACCCGGATGGCAATGCATGCGATCAAGGCCGGCGAAGGTGACGTTTTCATCTCCGCTGGCGTCGAGACCGTATCTCGGTTCGTCAAAGGCAGCTCCGACTCGCTGCCCAGTACCCAGAACCCGTTGTACTCGGATGCGCAGATCCGCACAGCGAAGCTGGCAGAGGGTGGCCATCAGTGGTCCGACCCCCGCAAGGGCGGTCTTGTCCCCGACACCTATGCCGCAATGGGCCAGACCGCCGAGAACGTCGCGCAGATCACCGGGATCACCAGGGAAGAGCAGGACCGATGGGCGGTGCGCTCCCAGAACCGCGCCGAGGAGGCAATCAACAGCGGGTTTTTTTGCGCGAGAGATCACACCGGTGACTCTGCCCGACGGCACCGTCGTATCTAGAGACGACTGTCCCCGCGTTGGTACGACGTACGAGGCCGTCAGCCAGCTCAGGCCGGTGTTTCGCCCGGACGGCACTGTGACGGCCGGCAACGCGTGCCCCCTCAACGACGGAGCTGCTGCCATGGTCATCATGTCCGACGCGAAAGCCAAAGAGCTTGGGTTGACCCCGCTCGCTCGGATCGTCTCCACTGGGGTGTCCAGTCTGTCGCCGGAGATAATGGGTCTCGGCCCGGTCGAAGCCTCCAAGCGTGCCCTCGCAATCGCTGGACTGGCAATCGGCGACATCGACCTCGTCGAGATTAACGAGGCATTCGCAGTGCAGGTGATCGGGTCAGCGCGTGAACTGAACATTGACGAGGACACGCTCAATGTCTCCGGCGGTGCGATCGCCCTGGGACACCCCTTCGGCATGACCGGCGCACGAATTACTGCAACGCTCCTCAACAACCTGCAAACCCGCGATAAACAGTTCGGCCTCGAAACCATGTGCGTCGCTGGCGGTCAAGGTATGGCAATGGTCCTCGAACGCCTGAGCTGAAGCGGAGACGGTACAGCACGGAACTTCCCACCCACACGATGAGAACAGATGAACGTCAGCAATCCTGAACGGTCCGGTAACCAATTTACTCGACACGGAAACTCAGCTGACAGGATCCGTAATCCAGCAGAGATACCGCCTTACGGAGGAATGCCTTGGAACTCATAAAGTGATGACAGGAGACCAAGATATTCCTCTTGGAGGAATCGGTAACTTCTAACAGTGAGAGGTGCGAATAGTAGTCTTGGCGTCGAAATGGGATGTTCCCTCGGTGAACGTGCCGGGTTGTGGGCCCCCTGACTTGGCTCACTCCGAGGTGAGAAGCCAGGACGCAGCCCTCTGACCAGAGGTTTCTCGGTTCAGGAAGGCTGGTTTCACGCACTAACGAGG
>NZ_JBHWUE010000161.1:0-14815 GCF_042738615.1 Rhodococcus sp. NPDC059968 | reverse complement strand
CCATATATAGGTAATACACTCTCCGGTCGCGTTTGCCCAGCTCAACACGCACGACGCGACACGAAAACTCGGCTACCTAGGAAACTCACGCTAGCTCCGGCGAGGAGACACCCGTGTGCAGCAGGATCGGCGCCACCACCACCCCCGTGGTCGCCAGGTCGGTGACCAGCGGATGGGTGAACGGCCGGGCAGCACTGGCCATCTCGGCGCTTCCGCCGGTACGGCCGAAGATCGTCTGGTACAACGACAGGGGCCAGCGATCGTGGACGTACGCGTAGGTGATCGGATGGCCCGAGGTGGCGAGCAGTTCCGCGGCTACGTCCGCGACGCCGTCGATCGAGGCCCGCCACAGCCTGGTCGAACCGAGTGGCCAGGGTTCCACGAGCGTCGCGACAACGCCGCGCGGCAGGATGATCCGCGTTCCCGCCGCGACCGTGTCGAGAGCGCCGGAGACCGGTCCCGGCGCTCGCACCTCGACCGCCCAGTCGCCGTCCTCGAGGTCGGTGGAGAAGTGCACGACAACAGGTCCCACCGCGTCGACGGTCCCGTCGACCGCCGCGGCCAACGTCGACGACGCGTTCACCACCACCACATCGCCCGGCCGGAGGAAGCGCGGTAGGTCGTGAAATCTGGTGTGCTCCAACCTACCCCGATCGGAGACCAGCAGCCGCACCGAGTCGCGCAGAAGCCCCCGGCTCTCCGGTGGACCGCTCGCCTCCAATCGTTGAGGCAGCACGAACCGGAACTCGGCCGCGGAGGCGACGCGCGCGCGGGTCACGACGACACCTCCGTGTTCGCTGCGACCGCGAAGTCCGACGCGCGATACCGACCGCTGGGTGGTCTCGTATCGAGTAAATGCAGCAGCGCCGGCACCACTGTCTCCGGATCGGGCCGATCCGAAATGTCCTCGCCGGGGAACGCCGCCTGGTGCATCTCGGTGCGCATGTCGCCGGGATCGAAGGCATAGACCGCAAGGCCGGGCTCCTCGACCGCCAGCACCGCGGTGGCGTGGTCGAGCGCCGCCTTCGCGGCCCCGTAACCGCCCCAGCCCGCATAGGCCTCGACCGCGGCATCCGACGAAATGTTGATCACGGTCCCGCCCGCGTCCCGCACCTGCTCGATCAGCGCGGCGATCAATGCGAGTGGGGCGAGCACATCGGTTGCGAAGACCTGCGCCAATGCGTTCTCCGGATACCGGGCGAGGGGAGGCATCGGGCTGGGTCCGAGCGCGCTGGCGTTGTTGAGCAACAGGTCCAGTCGCCCCCGCGCGGCGATCTCCTCGGCGATGCGCTCGCGCTGCCGCGGATCGGTTACGTCACCGGAGAGCGCGGTGATGGTGTGTGCCCGCGCGGCAACCCGGTCGAGCGGTTCGACCCGCCTGCCGGTGATGATCACCTCCCAGCCGCGCTCCGCGAGCGCGAGTGCGCTCGCCCGTCCCAGCCCTGCCGATCCTCCAGTGATCAGCGCCGTTGTGGTGCCGTTCATCGCAGACTCCTTGCTTCCAGTGACATCTGCGACCATCGTGAAACCTAAAGTCCACTTCATGTCAAGGGCGGGAGGTGTCAGCCTGCCGCCCGGCCGGTTCGCGCGGCGCACACACGGGGGTGGGATTTCAGGATGAAGCGGACGATAATTGGGTCCCTATCGTGAGACGAATCGAGGGTGACATCGCATGAACACATTCGCAGTGCGACCGGCGCTCGCGGCGGCCGCCGCGCTCGCCATTTTCGCAACACCCGGTGTTGCGGCCGCGGCACCGAACCTGCACGGGGATTCGACAACGCCGGGCACACAGGTTCAGGTCGAGAGCGATCCGGGCGACTCGAACAGCTACACCTGCGGGGCAGTCGGCGTCGCGGGAGCCGGAGTCGGGTCGAATTCCTCCGGTGGCGCCGGTCAGGTCAACGGCGCGTACTTCGGCCCCGGCCCCGTCCAAGGCGGCTGCGTCGGCAGTGACGGGTCGGTCTACTTCCCGACTGGCAACGCCGAATGACGCCACCCCCGAGCAAAATACCGACGTTTCACCGGGCCGACCCGCCCGCAGGCTAAATCCGCGTGATGGTCGCGAACCAGGCGGGTGCGCCGTCGTCGTGGAATCTCGTCTCGATCCGGTCCGATTCGATGGCGGCGACCTTCCATCCATCGCTAGGGTCGAACGCCGCTCTCAACTCCTCCCGGCTGACGGGGTGCGGGCCGGTATCGGGGCCATCGTCGCTGAAGCACAACACATACACGGTTCCGCCGTGTTCGGTCACCGACGCCAAACTTGCCACATAGCGTGGTCGCTCGGCGGCGTCGAACGTGTGGAACAGTCCGCAGTCCAGGACGGTTTCGAACCGGCGCCCGGTGTGTTCCAACTGGAACGCGTCGGCCACCGCGAACTCGACCTCGATCCGACGGTCGTCGGCCTTCTCCCGGGCGATCGCCAGTGCCGTCTCAGCCACGTCGACGCCCAGAACCTGCAATCCCAGCGAGGCGACGTGAAGAGCGTTCTCGCCGGTCCCGCATCCCGCGTCGAGCACCGTTCCGGCGAATCCGCCTTCGGATGCCACCCGCACGATCGCCGGCTGCGGCCGGCCGACATCCCAAGGCGCAGGGCCCTCGTGGTACGACGCATCCCACGGCCGTCCCGTCATCCGTTCGTGACTGGTCGGGTGCCGACCACCGAACGGATCGTCGGCGAGGGGTCCTGATCGCTCCGACAACTACGTCGCCTCCCTGCAACTGATCGCGGCAACTGATCGCGCCACCTCATCTTGGCACGGCACTGCGCGGTTCTCGACCTCGACACCGCGAATGCCTGCTCCACAGACACGGGATAGATTGTTCGAATGTCTTAACATACAATCGCAGGCATGAGCGTAAGAATCGGAATTGTCGGGTACGGGCTGGGCGGCCGGTACTTCCACGCGCCGTTCGTCGACGCGGCTGCAGGAATCACGCTGGGCGGCATCGTGACCCGCTCCGCCTCCCGTATCGCCCAGGCTGCCGCGGACTTCCCTGGAGTACCGGTGTTCTCGAGCCTCGGCGAGCTCATCGACTCCGGCGTCGATGCGGTCACCATCACCACCCCACCGCAGACGCGGCGCGAGCTCGTACTCGAGGCGATCGGCCGGGGTGTGCACGTGGTCGCGGACAAGCCTTTCGCGCCGGATGTCGAGACGGCCCGCGAGTTGATCGCGGCCGCCGACGACGCCGGCGTGCTGCTCAGCGTTTTCCACAACCGCCGATACGACGCCGACATCCGCACGCTGAAGTCGGTGTTGCCGCGACTCGGCGACATCTGGCGGGTCGAATCCCATTTCGACCTCGACGGTGCCGACACGCTCGAAGCCGGCCCGACCGGCGGGTTGCTGCGAGACATCGGCGCGCACGTCGTCGACCAGATGCTGTGGTTGTTCGGGCCGGCAAAGAGGGTCGACGCCCACCTCGATTACGTCGACCGCGCGGAGGGGCGCACTGACGCCGGCTTCGTCGTCAACATCGCTCACCGCAGTGGGGTCTATTCGAGTGTGTCATCGAGCAAGGTCAACCACCTCGAGGGACGGCGGCTGCGCGCGTTCGGCAGCGTGGGCAGCTATGTGGCCGACGGTACGGACGTGCAGGCACAGGCTCTCTTCGCGGGGGTGCGGCCCGTCGACGATCCCACCGGGTGGGGTTACGAACGACAGGAACGGTGGGGCGTCCTCCACACGGCGGACGGCGCGGAAAAGGTTCCCTCGCAACGGGGTGCATATCAGGACTACTACACGGAATTCGCGGCCGCAGTTGCCGGCACCGGCGAACAGCCGGTGCCGGCCCGCACCGCGCTCGGCACCATCGTGGTGTTGGCAGCGGCGCGTGAGGCCGCGGAGAGCGGCAGCACGGTCGTCGTGCAGTCCGTCGACTGACCGGGCCGACTACGGCGGCGCGTGCGTCGGTTCGGGGCTCAGAACGCGGACTCGAGAAATTCGGCGACAGCCTTGTTGAACGAATGTGGTCGTTCCATGTTCGTCGCGTGGCCTGCGCGCGCGACGACGGTCGACGCTCCGTTCGGTGCGAGTGCAGCAGCCGCTGCGGCGTGTGCTGATGGCCAAAACTCGCTGTCGGAGCCGGCAACGAAGAGCACGGGAAGATCGCTCGAACGGATCGTCGAACGCCAGTCGCGCTGTGCATGATCGTTGAGCAGGGCGAGTTCCGGTGGCGACAGGCATGGTGGCCGCCTGCGGTCACTGCGACGGTAGTGCGGCCTCGGGAATCCATCCATGGGTAAATTCTCCACTACGGGACGGTTTCACTGTGAAACCGAAATTCCTGGGCTGTCGGGTGTAACGTTCCGGGCCCTCGCAGACACCATTCGAGTAGCTGTGGACGTTGGGCCCACGCATTCGAACAGGACACACGAAATGCACACCTCACTTCCCCACTCCGAGACTTCACACGTGGCGAATCCTTCAGCCGCAGTGAATCATCTCCCTCGAACCCCCCTGCACAACCGGTTCGCCACGGCCGCCGTCGCCGCCGCGCTCGCCGTCTTCCCTCTCGGAGCCGCCACCGCCATCGCGACAGCGGCCTAACACCCCGTCACGACAATCGCCGCACCCACCATCCCCGGCGACCGCGGTGACAACGGTGACGGCCCCCGCCACGACCGACAACGCGACCAACGGCAAGAACGCAGGGACCAGAGCATGACGCTCGACGAACTCCTCGTCGGATGGAACAGTAGCCAGATTCACCAGATGTGACGACGCTTGACCGAGGACGACGCCGATATTCGTCGTCCTCGGTCCCGCATACCGTTCTCGTATCAGCGTGGGGTGGACTCCGCTCGTCGCTCATAGCGCAAGCGAGCCAGCGTGTGCGCCCTGCGCAGCAACCCGCGAGCGACTTCGCCGGTGCGTGCGCCAGGGTCGATGACCGCCAGCCAGGCCAGGGAGCCATAGACGGGATGCGCGATGACGGTGTCGGGCGCACCGGCGTCGACGCCGGCGACGCCCTGTTCTCGCGGTGCGCGGCCGGTTGCCTCGATGTACGCCTCCTTCCCGGCATGGATGTTCACCCGGAACGCACCTTCGCGGTCCAGACCCGAGCTTTTGTCGCCAGGGTAGTTCTTGGTGACGATCGTGGCGAAGGGCTGGGTTCTCTCGGGAACGATTCGATCAGGTGAGTAGTAGAAGAAGGTGTCACCCCAGCTGATCTCCGGCGAACCGTCTCCGGGGGCAGGGCTGAGCGTCAGAACGTCGCCGAGGCCTTCGACGAAGTCGATGATGTCGTCCATGGTCATAGCTTCCAGCGTTTCATTAAAGTCCAAGTGGAGACCTCGAAGAGCAAACGTAGGAGAAAAACGGTGCCAAGTCTCCACTCGCGTAATCTGCGGACCGTCGATGTCGCCAGGCGTGCCGGGTGCTCCGTGCAGCACGTACGCAACCTCGAACGCGACGGGGTGCTGCCACCCGCGATCCGCACAGCCACCGGCTACCGGATGTACACCGACGTGCATGTGCAGTCCGCGCTCGCCTACCGGGAACTCGCCATCGGCGCCGGCCCGGTCGAAGCCAAACACATCGTGCGCAGCGTGCACACGTCCGCGGCCGCCACAACGGTCGCCCTCCTCGATGCCGCACACGCCCGACTCCACGCGGAACGAACCGAACTCGCGCTGGCGAAGCAGTCCGCCGATGTGACCTCGACCGAGCCGATCCACGACGTGCAGGCCTCGGACTGGATGAGCGTGAGCGAACTAGGGATCGCCCTCGGCGTCCGCCCCTCCACGTTGCGGCATTGGGACACAGAGGGACTCGTCGTACCGGACCGGGACACACCCACGGGCGCGCGCCGATACTCCCCTACCCAGGTCCGCGACGCTCGCGTCGTGCATCAGCTACGCAGAGCCGGTTACCGCATCGCACCTCTCCGCGCGGTCATGACACAACTCAGGCACACACCCGGCTCGGGTGATATCGGCGCCGCGCTCGCTGCCCGCGACCGGGCGATCACAGCGCGCTCCCGAGCCCTGCTCGACGCAACCGCTGCCCTCACCGTGCTCCTGTCACTCAACGGAGGGGTGGTCAGTGCGCACGCGAAAACACCGCCACCAGAAAGTCGGAATCCTCGGTGAACGGGCGCAGATCCCACGTCGAGAACAGCAGATCCGCCGTCAGGCCGCCTGCCTGAGCGTCCGCGAGAAATTGCGGGAACTCGTAGCCCCGGTCGGCACCGAACCCCACAACCACTCGGCCGGTCGGGCCGAGATGAGCGGCGAATCCCGCCAGCACCGACTCCCGGGTCGACGGCGCCAGGAAAGTCATCACGTTGCCCGCACAGACGATGACCTCGAAATCGGCTGCTACCCCGCGGGCCGGCAGATCCAACTCCGCGAGATCACCGACCAGCCACGTCGGACCGGGGTGATCCTCCTCTGCCACGCCGATGAGCACAGGATCCACATCGACACCCACCACGACATGACCGGCATCGTGCAAATAGCCACCGAGACGGCCCGGTCCGCATCCCGCGTCGAGGACCCGGCCGCCGCGGCCGAGCATCGCATCGACCAGGCGCGCCTCCCCCACGATGTCCTTGCCCTGCGCCGCCATCGCGCGGAACCGCTCGACGTACCACATCGAGCGCCCCGGGTCCGCCGATGTGATCTCCTCCCATTGGCTGGGGATGCGCTCCTTCGGTGTACGTGCACTCATTACCGATTCCTCCTCGATCCGGGCCGCTCGGCGAGCCACTGCCACCGTATGCGACACCACCTCGGCACCGACCCGCAGCCCAACGGTATTGCGCCGACGCGACAGTCTCGATCAGCGGGATCCCGGGGCCGACGCGGCCGGTCCTCCGAGGAAGATCGAGCCATGCCCGAGTCCGTTCCCGACCGCGTCCAGATCACCGACCGCCTGCACGTCGTTGCCGTCCTGCTCGACACGAAGGACTGGCCGGGGTTCGCGGCGACGCTCACCGAAGATGTCGTGGCCTACGGGCGAACCGGGCCGGCGGACGTGGTCGTCCGCGTCCGCTCCCACCTCGACGTCTGCGGCGCCACCCAACACCTGCTCGGCAACATTCGCATCGACGTCGACGGTGAGGCGGCGCGCACTCGGTCCTACTTCCGGGCATTTCACGTCGGCCTCGGCGACCGCGCCGGCGCGACGTACGAATGCCTCGGCGAGTACCTGGACGAGTGGCGACGCGGACCGTCGGGCTGGTTGCTGGCGGGGCGGGTGATCGACGTCCGGGCCGAAATCGGCGACCGCGGTGTCATCGCGCCCCTGAGCTGAACCTCGCCGACGGCTCAGGTGTGGTCCCCGCACACCGCGGATGCCGGGTCCGGTGCGCAGATCTGCTGCCACGTGTAGAAGCCGGAGTTGACCACGACGTTGAGGTTGTCCTTCGTGATGTTCTGCACGGGCAGGAACACCGTCGGCACGGCCATGTACTGATTGTCGATCGTGCCGTTGATCATCTCCTCCGGAATGCCTTCGCCGTGCAGGATCGACGTGGTCAGCTGCGCGGCGACCTTCGCCTGGTCGGACAGATTCTTGAAGATCGTGTTGTCGAGAGCGCCCTGTGCGATCAGTTGCAGCGCAGCGAGATTGGCGTCCTGTCCCCCGGTGACCGGGATCCGCCCGGCGAGCCCGCGGCCGGCCAGTGCCGCGACGATTCCGCCTCCCAGGTCGTCGTTCATGGTGACGAACAGCGCGATGTCGTTGTTCTCACGGGTCAGGCATTCCTCGGCGAATGCCTGACCTTCGGCCGGATCCCAGTCGTCGATCGCGGTCTCGCAGACGACACGGATCTTGCCGCTGTCGGCGAGCGGCTGCAGATATTCGTCCTGACCGACCCGAAATTGACGGGTTCCGTATTCGCCGAGGTTTCCCTCCACCCGGGCGATCTTCACACCGTCGCCGGGCATCGCGGCGATCAGATCCGCGGCGCGGCTCCCCTGCCGTCTGCCGACCTCGAGTGGATCGAAGATCACCTGAACGTCCGCCGGTCCACCGACCGCGTCGTGGTCGTAGAGCACCACGGGAACGTTTGCCTCGGCGGCAGCGGTCAAGGCTCCACCCGAGAATCTCGCGTCCGTGGAGATCAGCACGAGCACGGACGCACCCTCCGCGATCGCCGACTCGACCTGGCTCTGCTGACGTGCGGGATCGCCCTCGGCGTTGCGGACGGTGACCGTCGCCTCCGGCGCGAACAGCTCGAGGAAGTCGGTGAACAAGGGTTCGTCTCGCTCCACGAATCGGGTGGTCGTCGTGTTCGGCAAGAGAAAGAAGACCTTCTCCGCTGCGTCGTCGCCCCGCGGCGCGGGGGCCGCGCAGGCCCCGAGCACTACCGCTGCGACCGAGGCCGCGACGCAGAGCGCTCGCACCCTTGTCTTCATGAGCCTGCCTTCATGAGCCGAGGACCTCCAGCCTGATCGTGCCCAGTCTGGAGGTACCCACGGGCGAGGCCCGCTACTCGTGTGCGTCGATGCTTTCGGTGTTTTCCGACCGTGATCGGCGCACACTGAGTGCAGGGATGAGGAGGAGAGGGTGTTCCACCAGGACCACGGCGCCGTATCCAGCGGAGATCGTGATACTTCGCCGGCCGACGAGCATCTTCTGAACGAATCCCTGCTCGTCGAACCCGAGGTCCGCCGTCGCCCCTGGCGCGAATTCCTCGCGTCGACGCCCGGACGCCTGTCCCTCCTCGCCGCCGTCCTCGTCGCGGTGGCGCTGACGGCCGGTCTCGTGACGTCTGCCGTCGTCGCCGCGCGGCAACAGCGCATGGAAACCCTTCGCGCCCACACCGAACCGCTGGCGGACGCCGCGCAGAATCTGTTCAGCTCGTTGTCGATCGCCGATGCGGCAGCGACGTCGTCGTTCATCGCGGGTGCCATCGAGCCGCTGGCGGTGCGCGACCGGTACAACCAGGCGATCGGCGACGCGTCGAATGCACTCGTCACCGCGTCGTACGGCGTCACCTCCGGCGACGTGGAATCGCTGCGACTGCTCACCGAGATGTCGCGGCACGTCGCCGTGTACACGGACCTGGTGGCGACGGCACGGTCCAACGACTCTGCGGGAAATCCGGTCGGGGTGGCGTATCTCGGAACCGCTTCAGCTCTGATGCAGGACACCATCCTGCCCTTGGCCGAACGCCTCTACAACGACCAGGCCCGCGCCGTCGCCGACACGCAGTCCCACACTGCCCGACTGCCCGCCACCGCCATAGTGGTCGCGTCTGCCGGGGTCGTCGTGCTCGCCGTCGCGCACGCGTACGTGGCGCATCGAAGCCGCCGCCGGGTCAATCCCGGCCTCGCGTGCGCGACGGTCCTGCTGGCTGCTCTCGTCGTATGGATCGTGGTCGCCGGGCTGTTGTCGACGTCGGCGAGCGAACGCGCACGGATCGACGGCGCCGAACCCCTCGCGGCGGTCACGAAGGCGAGGATCCTCGCCCAGCAGGCCCGCGCCGACGAGACGCTCGGACTGCTCCGGCCGGGTTTCGATCCGGCGGGGAGCGACTACGCCCGGCACACGGACGCACTGACCGCGATTCTGAATTCGGACGCGTCGCGGAACACCGTCGTCGCACCGACGATCGACGATGCGTCCGCCGCGTTCGACGGATGGCTGAGCGCGCACCGGGATCTGCAGCAGAAGCTCGCAGACGGCGACTACCAGGGTGCGGCGGACGTCGCCGTCGGTCCGGGATCGACGGCATCGACGGCCCAGTTCCGGGCCCTCGACGAATCGCTCGAAGACGCGATCACCGCTCTGCGCACCGAGGAACTCGACGCGATGCGGGAGTCGTACCGCACGATGGTGGCGCTCGCCGTGGGCGGCATCGTGCTCGCCGTTTCCGCAGCGCTCGCCGTCGTCGCGGGGATCGAGCCCAGAGTGAGTGAGTACCACTGATGGTGCGACGACACCCGCAACGGCGACCGCGCTCCGCCCGGCTGCTCGGCAGCCTCGCGTTCGGAGCTGTCCTGCTTGCCGGCTGCGGCGCCCCCGATGCACCCACCCCGAGATTCTCCGGGGATTTCACGGAGTTCCCCCTGTCGGCAGGCGCCCAGCTCATCGCACCATCCGAAGCGCCGCCACCGGCCACGGAGCCGTCGGCATGTGCAGCACAGGCCAGCCTCCGTCCGGGGACTCCGAGCCTCGGCGGCACTCTCGGCGATATCCGTGCCCGCGGCACGGTAGTCGTCGCGGTCGACCAGAACACCAACCTGTTCAGTTTCCGTGACCCGACCACCGGCACCCTCACCGGAT
Organism: Rhodococcus sp. NPDC059968; assembly: GCF_042738615.1. Classification (NCBI taxonomy): domain Bacteria; kingdom Bacillati; phylum Actinomycetota; class Actinomycetes; order Mycobacteriales; family Nocardiaceae; genus Rhodococcus; species Rhodococcus sp. NPDC059968. The sequence goes on along the minus strand of NZ_JBHWUE010000161.1, from coordinate 4,571 downwards.
TCGGTGTCGACCTCGCGCGGGAGGTCGCACGTGATCTGCTCGGCGATCCCGCCAAGGTCGAGTTCCGGCCGCTCGGAAACGATGACGGCGCCGAGATGCTCGCCCACGGCGACGCGGACATGGTCGTGCGTCCGGTGGCCCTCCCCTGTGACGGTCCCCAGGACTTGGCGTTCTCCACGGTGTATCTCGAGGCGTCCCGCCGGCTCGTGGTCCGGGACGGGTCGGGTATCTCCGGTCCGGCCGACCTTGCCCGGCGACGAGTCTGCACCCACCACGACCCGGCGTCGGTGGCGGCGCTGTCGCGTATCGCCCCCAAAGCCACGATCCTCGCAGTACCCGACTGGGACGACTGCCTCATGGCCATCCAGCAGCGGCAGGTCGACGCGGTCGCAGGCGCCGCGGTCCTCGCCGGCCTCGTCGCCCAGGATCCGAATCTCGAAATCGTCGGTCCCGAAACCGATTCCGCCCAGTACGGCATCGCCCTCGCTCCCGGAAACGACGACCTCGTCCGGTTCGTCAACGGCACATTGGAACGGCTGCGCACAGACGGAACCTGGACTGCCCTCTACGATCGGTGGCTGTCGTCGCTCGGCCCGGCACCCGGACCGCCGGCCCCGGAGTACCGGGACTGACGGACCCGGCCCTCCCCCCACGGAAAGGCCTCCTCGCGCTCAGATGGGCGCCCATGGGTCGTCCGGCGAGCGACGCCATTCAGTTGGGGCTTCGTCGGCGGTGACGAAGTCGATCGAGTCCGTAGGCCATCGTCAATCGCCGCCCAATTCAGCTCGGATCGTCGTCAGCAACGGTCTTGGGAAGGCCGGTCCCCTTCGGGTCGAGCAGGGCGGAGGTGCGGGAACCCCATCGCTCGTGCGCGGACTGACGGGTCATCCCGGCGGCCTTGCCGATGGTTGCCCACGTCGCTCCCTGAAAGCGCAGGCCTAGAACGGTTTCGATGCCGTCCAGCCCGGCGGCGAGCTGTATGCGAAGACTCAGTAGATGCCAGGCCAGGGTGCGCTGGTCGGGAATGTCCGTGCCCTGCTCGGCGTCCCATTCCGCCGTGCCAGGAAGCGGCCCGGTGCCGATGATTTCGTCGGCGTGACGGCTTGCCTCGGCGGCCGCCGCCGTTATCACCGCGCGCGCAGCGGCGTCGATATCCGCACTGACGGCGCGTTCGACAAGTTCCATGCCAACCTCCCATATGTCAGGGATAGCCTGACAGGCGTTGACCGGAACGTCAAGGACTACCTGACACGAAGTGGGACACGCGACCGGACCTGACGTTGATATGGCTGCCTGCCGGGGCCAACACTTCCTCGCCGCGACGGGAGGACGCGCCCCCGGGTGCTCAGATCGATCTACTCGACAACCGAGAACAGATGGTCCTCAGCATCAAACTTGACGCGCCGAGCAGCGGCCTGGGGCTGGACGACTAGGCCCATCGCCGAACACGGCTACGGCAGCACTCAGGCCGCGCGGTTCCTGCTCCTCGCGAATCCGAACGATTTCGAAATCGCCGGCATCACGTCCTGGCGCGCCGGTATCGAGTTCGCGAGTGGCAAGGTGCCCAAGTTCGACTTCATCCCGACGTCCAACGCCCCGGCACGAATCACCAACGAGCGCATTGAGGGCGCGGTCCTACCCGCAACGGCTTGGACGTCACAGGCTCGCACGGCAAGGCGCTGCGCATCGAGTCGTACGTCGTTCGGGACCGGCGCGGTCCAGCAGAGGCAAGGTCGGCACGGACGGCATCGGCGATCTTCTCTTCGGCCGTCGGCGCGGGTTTGTCGGAAATATCTGCCTTCTACGGTTCGAATACCAGCAGCGGTTTGCCCCCGTGTGCGGGAGCTTCGGCCAAATACACGGCTTCGCTGAACTTTTCGACGGGGATCGACTGGCCCTCGGGCACGCGCAGCGCTCCGCTGTCGGCGAGCTGAAGTGTCCGGTCGATCGCTGCGGCCATCCGATCCTTCGGGGTCTCGGTGAACCAGCGGAACAGCCAGAACCCCCGAACGGTCTTGGTTTCGTAGATCAGTGAGCGCGCGGAGATGGGGATGGTGAGTTTGTCGGCATCGGTTTGGCGGTGCGTGGACAGCGCACCGTAGACGACCAGCTCACCGTGCGGTGCCAGCGCACGCGACACGTCCGCACCGACCTGACCGCTGACACAGTCGATCGCCTTGGACACGCCGTCGTGGCCGGCTATGCCGGCAATCCGTTCGCGCAGGTCCTCATCCTCCGTGCAGATCACCGCGGTGCCCCCCAATGCGAGGATGTCCTCGACAGCAGATCGACGGCGGACCACGTTGAGGGTCTTGAAGCCGACGTGCGCTCCGAGTTGGATGACCGACTGGCCCACGGTTGAACCGGCCGCCGTCTGCAGGAGCCATTCACCCGGTCGAACATCGAGTTCATCACCGGTCAAGATCACGGCGGTGAGCGGATTGGCGAGAATCTGGGCGGCCGTGGAATTGCTCATGCCGACGGGAACAGGCAAGATCCGCTCGGCATCGGCAACGACATACTCCTGCCACGTGCCCTTGACTCCGATCGTGATGACACGTTGCCCGACGGTCAGACCGTCTGCGCCGCTACCGAGTTCGTCGATCACACCGACGGATTCGATTCCGGGCACGGTGGGGAACTCCGGGATGAATCCGTATCTGCCGCGGATGGTATGCAGATCGCTGGCATGGACAGGTACAGCTGCCACCCGGATCCGGACCTCGCCGGGACCGGGCGCCGGAATCGGGCGGGTCTGCAGGTGCAGAACCTCGGATGGTTCGCCTAACGTGTCGGCAACGACAGACCGCATGGTTGTCATCTTCCTGACACTCCTTCGATCGGATCCAGATCTCACAGCTGTTCGGTGTGCATAGCGTCGGCCCCGCCCTTGACTGCGAAGATCAGGATCAGCGGGGCCCAATTCCAGCCGCACTAGCCCTAATGCTCCCACCACGGCGGGTTTGTTGGGGTCGAGACAATGACATTCGAACCATCGGAGTGCGACGAAAAAGCTCGCACTTCCGCCGGCTCTCGCGTCGGAAGACGCCGCCGTCCTGTCCGAAGTCACGGACCGCGACAACCCGAACTGGGTCGACGACGAAGTTCTACCCGGCTGCGCGGCACTCGACGGGTACACCGTGATGGCGCTCGGATTTCAAGGCAAGCAATTCCACCCCAGCCGCCTCGTCAGGCCACAGTCGGTGGCTGACGACTGGAATTTTCGGATCATGCCGAATCACCCTGTGGATCCCGCACGGAGCATCGCTGCGAGATGAATGATGTCGGTCGCTGAAATATCCCAGCTGCCCGTTGGCGCGAGATCATCGGTCTGGTGAGGTCCGTGTTCGACGGGCCGGAGAATGAATGCTGTGGCCAGTCCTGTGGCGTGAGCGGCGTCGAGGTCGTCGTTGTGTGCGGCGGCGAGCATGACTTCGCCCGGGTGAAGGCCTAGAAACTGTGCTGTTCGCAGGTACGCCTGGGGATCAGGTTTGTATTTTCGGTTGATGTCGGAGCCGATGATCACGTCCCACGGGATTCCGGCGTTCTTGGCCATGTCGAGCAGTAGTGAGGTATTGCCGTTCGAGAGCGGGCCGACGATGTAGTCGGTCTTGAGTGCCGTAAGACCCGGCACGCTGTCGGGCCAGGGGGTGAGCACATGCCAGGCCCGCGCGAGCTCGTCGAGCTCTCCGTCATCGTGATTCGCGGGGTCGATGCCCGATTCGCGGAGCGAAAAGTCAAGGTTCTCGCGATGCAAGATATCGAGAGTCACGAACTCGCGGGTACCGGAAAGGACGGCGTCCATGGACGGCTGGTAACGGGCGCGCCACCGGTCCGCGAATGCAACTGCGTCCACCTCGAGCTGATGGCGCGCCGCGAAGTCCGCGACAGCGGCGGCGATACCGGTGCGCCAGTCGACAACGGTGCCAAAGGTATCGAACAACACGGCGCGAACATTGCGTCCCGTCGACGGGGACCGGAACGGCACACCACCCATGGGCGTCCTTTCGACTCGAACGTACGACGTGGCACAACAATAGTGCCGTCATGCGAGGCCGTCGGCGAATCTAACGGACGCCCGTGAGTGAACATTCGCTTCAGTACCGGGAGTAGTGCTGTCCACTCACCTGTTCAGCGGCGCAGATGCACTTTCGATCGAGGCTTCGCTCCGAGGTCACGGCACAGAACCGAATCCCGAGCGCATCGTGGGAATCCACGCTGTGTGGGCATGCCGTGCACGACGCCGCCGATTCCAGCGCCGGCGCGGGGCTCGCTGACTCGGACGCGAGGAAATTTGACACATCAGTCGGGTTCGACGCCATGGCGGCGCTCCAGTTCTCGGCCCTTCAACTGCGGGCCGGTGTGGGCGCCGAGGACGACATGGCATGACCGCGCATATTCGAGTAACCCTCGACGTCCACTACGCTACTCCCCCACCGGCCGACCCCTGATTCCAGGACGGAACTGTGCTAAGGGCCTGTGACAAAATAATGTCGCTTTAGCTGATTTCGGGCGTTACCGTTGAGCTATGACGGATGTGGCGGACTCGGTGGCGCGGCGGTATGCCGTGA
>NZ_JBHWUE010000160.1:0-15015 GCF_042738615.1 Rhodococcus sp. NPDC059968 | reverse complement strand
TTTTTTATAAGAGACTGGTCTCGAAGACTGCCCGGGGCGCGATCGCCGACTGATCTCGACTCGACGCGGGGCCCGGCTACTTTCGGTCGCCGGGCCCCGCTGTTTTCCACCTCGATAACCACTGTGGAACAAAACGCGGACCACCCGCGTTGACCACACCGCAAGCACAAATGCCGATTGGGATCGCGAACCTGCGATCTGGCATACTGAGCGGCTGAGTCCGGTTCCGGTTCACGTCTTCGAACGGCGAAGGCGACCCGGCGACCATTGAAAGGGACACCATGAAGTCAGGCATTCACCCCAATTACGTGGCCACCACCGTGGTCTGTGGTTGCGGGAACACCTTCGAGACCCACAGCACCAAGGAGACCGGGCGTATCAACGTCGAGGTCTGCTCGCAGTGCCACCCGTTCTACACCGGCAAGCAGAAGATCCTCGACACCGGTGGACGCGTCGCCCGGTTCGAGGCTCGCTACGGCAAGCGCGCCGGCAAGGGCGCAGCCAAGGAATCTGCAGAGTCCTAGCTGTTCCGCCGACGCCCGTCCTGCGATAATTGCAGGCCGGGCGTCGGCTTTTTTGTGCCTAATTCCCGAAAGAACGCAGAGTGGAGCGAATCATGGCAGGGACCACCCAGCCTTCGGCCATCGACGACATCCTGGCCGAACATTCCGGCCTGGAGCAGCAGTTGGCGGACCCGGCCCTGCACAACGACCCTTCTGCGGCCCGCAAGGCGGGCAAGCGTTTCGCCGAGCTCGCGCCGATCATGGCGACGTACACCAGGCTCAAGTCGGCGCAGGACGATCTGGATGCCGCGCGCGAGCTCGCCGCCGACGACTCCAGCTTCGCCGCCGAGGTGCCCGAACTCGAGGCGCAGGTCCTGGAGCTCGACAAGGCCCTCACCGACCTTCTGGCCCCCCGCGACCCGCACGACGGTGACGACGTGGTGCTCGAGGTGAAGTCGGGGGAGGGCGGCGAGGAATCCGCGCTGTTCGCCTCCGATCTGGCCCGGATGTACGTCCGGTACGCGGAGCGTCACGGCTGGCGTGTCGAGATCCTCGACGCGACCGTGTCCGACCTCGGCGGATACAAGGACGCGACACTGTCGATCAAGTCGAAGGGCGATGTGCGTGACGGGGTCTGGGCGCGACTGAAGTTCGAGGGCGGTGTTCACCGCGTGCAGCGCGTGCCCGTCACGGAATCGCAGGGACGCGTCCACACGTCCGCCGCCGGTATCCTCATCTACCCGGAACCGGATGAGGTCGAGGAGGTGCAGATCGACGAAACCGATCTGCGCATCGACGTCTACCGCTCCTCGGGCAAGGGTGGTCAGGGTGTCAACACCACCGACTCCGCGGTCCGTATCACGCACCTGCCCACCGGAATCGTCGTGACCTGCCAGAACGAGCGCTCACAGCTGCAGAACAAGGCGCGTGCCATGCAGGTGCTCGCCGCGCGGCTGCAGGCCGCGGCCGAGGAGGCCGCGGATGCGGAGGCGTCGGCGGGCCGGCAGAGCCAGGTGCGCACCGTCGACCGTTCCGAGCGCATCCGCACCTACAACTTCCCGGAGAACCGCATCACCGATCACCGGATCGGCTTCAAGTCCCACAACCTGGATGCGGTCCTGGACGGCGAACTCGACGCGCTGCTGGACGCCCTGGGCAAGTCGGACCGCGAGGCGAGGCTCGCCGCGGAGTAACCGCGAAGCGGGACCGCGCCACCGGACGGCGGGCCGCGTGGCAGTCTGTACCTGTGAGTCGCCTTCCTCTTCGCCTGGCCCTGATCGACGCAACCGCGCAACTCGACGAGGCCGGGGTGCGTAGTTCCCGTGCCGATGCCGAACTGCTCGCGGCCCACCTGCTGGGGGTGGAGCGGACCCGGCTCGGCCTCGTCCCTCTGGTCGACGAGTCGGTGATCGACGCCTACAAGAAGATGGTCGACCAGCGCGCCAAGCGGATTCCGTTGCAGTACATCCTCGGTACTGCCGCGATGGGAGACATCGACATCGAGGTCGGCCCCGGGGTCTTCGTGCCGCGTCCCGAGACGGAACTGCTGCTCGGATGGGCGCTCGCGTTCCTCGGAAGCTGCGATCAGCATCCGCCGGTGGTGCTCGACCTGTGCACCGGGTCGGGCGCGCTCGCGCTCGCGATCGCCAACGCCCGCCCCGACGCCGTCGTGCACGCCGTCGAACTCGAACCGCACGCGCTCGCGTGGGCCCGGCGCAACGCCGACGCCCGCGAACAGGCAGGTGACGCACCGATCCGGCTGTACCAGGGCGACGTGACCGACCGGATGTTGCTGGCCGGGCTCGAAGGCGGCGTCGACCTGATAGTGGCGAATCCGCCGTACATCCCGGAGGGCGTCGAGCTCGAACCCGAGGTGGCCGACCACGATCCGCACAGTGCGCTGTTCGCCGGACCGGACGGTCTGTCCGTCATCAAGCCGATGATCTCGAACGTCGCGCGCTGGCTGCGGATCGGGGGAGGGGTCGGCATCGAGCACGACGACTCCAACGGGTCCGACGTGGCGGCATTGTTCGCGTCCCGCCGGGTATTCGGCGAGGTCGCGGAGCACCCGGACCTCGCCGGGAAGCCGCGCTTCGTGGTCGCCCGGCGCGTCGCCACGGATATCGAGGCGCAGCGTGCAGGGGCCGTCGCCGAGGGTGAAAGAATGGGCGGGTGAGTACCGTTTACGACTGTGGCCTTCCCGATTCACGCGCTGCCGGAATGAGTGCGGCCAAGAATGCGCTGAAGGCCGGGCGGCTCATCGTGCTCCCCACCGACACGTTGTACGGAATCGGCGCGGACGCGTTCGACAGCGAGGCCGTCGCCGCCCTCCTGCGGGCCAAGGGTCGCGGACGCGACATGCCGGTTCCCGTGCTCGTCGGCTCGTGGAACACGATCGACGGCCTGGTGTACAGCGTGCGCCCGCAGACACGCGACCTCATCCGGGCGTTCTGGCCCGGCGGGCTGAGTCTCGTTGTGGAACAAGCGCCTTCGCTGGCGTGGGACCTCGGCGACACCCGGGGCACGGTGATGCTGCGCATGCCGCTGCACCCCGTCGCCCTCGAACTGTTGCGTGAAGTCGGACCGCTCGCGGTGTCGAGCGCGAACGTCTCCGGACGGCCGCCTGCGACGACGGTCGAGGACGCGCGCGAGCAACTCGGCGGCTCGGCGAGCGTGTACCTCGACGGCGGGCGGGCGGAGCAGGGGCAGGCATCGACGATCGTCGACCTCACCGGCGCCTCCCCCCGCATCCTGCGTGAAGGCGCCGTTCCCACCGGCGATGTCGCCGACGTGCTCGGAGTGACGGCGGAGAGCCTGTCCGCCCAGTGAGTGCTGCCGAATCGGCCGGCGTGGCGCTGGCCCAAGCAGGCGGGGGCGCGGGTGTCCCACTGCGTGAACTTCTCCTCGTCCTCTTCACCGCTGCCGTGGTCACCTACCTGGCCACCGGGGCCGTGCGGCTGTTCGCACTCCGGTTCGGGGCGGTAGCGATACCCCGGGACCGCGACGTTCACGTCACCCCGACACCCCGCCTCGGCGGGGTCGGCATGTATCTCGGCATGCTCGTCGCGCTGTTGTTCGCTCAGCAGCTACCCGCACTCACCAGGGGATTCGAGTTCACCTCCGACATTCCGGCAGCCCTGGTCTCGGGGTTCGTGATTGTGCTGGTGGGGGTGGTCGACGACCGGTGGGGCCTTGACGCGCTCACCAAGTTCGTCGGCCAGGTCACCGCGGCGGGAATCCTCGTCGTGATGGGGGTGAGCTGGTTCATCATCTATATGCCGTTCGGGGACGGCAGCACCGTCATCCTCGACCAGCTCCAGGCCGGTCTCGTCACCGTGGGTGTCGCGGTCGTGATGGTAAACGCCATGAACTTCGTCGACGGCCTCGACGGCCTCGCGGCGGGGCTCGGCCTGATCTCCTCGCTCGCGATCTGTGTGTTCTCGGTGGGGCTTCTGCACGATCAGGGCGGCGACGTCAGCGCGTATCCGCCCGCGCTGATCGCCGCCGCGCTGGCAGGTGCGTGTCTCGGATTCCTTCCGCACAACTTCCAGCCCGCCAAGATCTTCATGGGAGACTCCGGATCCATGCTGATCGGCCTGATGCTCGCGGCCATCTCCACCAGCGCGTCCGGTCGCATCCCGCTGACCGCCTACGGCACCCGTGACCTGCTCGGTCTTCTCTCTCCGCTGCTCCTCGTCGGTGCCGTCATGTTCATCCCGATCCTCGACCTGCTGCTCGCCGTCGTCCGGCGGACCCGTGCGGGAGTGAGCCCGTTCAGCCCCGACAAGATGCACCTGCACCACCGCCTCCTGCAGATCGGGCACTCGCACCGTCGCGTCGTGCTGCTCATCTACTTGTGGGTCGGTGTCCTGGCGTTCGGCGCGGTCGGATCGGCCCTGTTCGACCGTCGTGTCGTCGTCCTCCTGGTTGCGGGAGGCCTCGTCTTCGCGCTGGTGGTCACGGCCGTCCCGTCGATTCGGGGACAGCAGCACGACCGTCGCGGCTGACCGGAGGGTTGCGGCGGACCGGCGAGGATCCACTACCCTTGGCGACCGTGACGTTCACCCCCGCCTCCGCCCCTGATCACACCGCGTCGTTGCGGGCTGCAGTCCGCTACGGAGTTCTCGGTCTGATCGTGCTGGCAGTGGTCGGCTCGATCATCGCGTTTCTCGTCGCGGGTAAGCCCGGTCTGTACGGCGCGCTACTCGGTGCGGCGGTCGGGGGAGGGTTCATCCTGTGCACCGCGCTGGGTGTGCTGTTCACCGCGAAACTTCCGGCCTTGACTGCGGGAGCGGTACTGCTCGGTACGTGGTTGTTGAAGATGATCCTGGCGATCACGGTCCTGGCGATCCTCAAACCGCTCGACTTCTACGACAAGACGGCATTGGTGCTGGTCATGGTGCTGTCGCTGGTGATCGTGCTGGGAGCGGAAACGTTCGGAGTCCTGGGAACCAAGGCGCCGTACGTCGAACCCACGCCGTCGGACGACGCCGGATCGTCCGAATCGGACGATAAGTAGTACTACGAGATGTAGTAAAATTGAATCGACCCGGACCCCGTCTACACAACGTCGTAGATGACTTGCTAAGGTCTGGGTCAAGCGAGAGCAATGAGAGTGCGAGTAAGTTACTCGCCGGTATTGCATGCTTGTAGGTGGCCGCACTTTCAGGGCCGCCGAGTCGACGAGAGTCGCCGACACCGACAGACGCTGGACTCGAACAGTCCGCAGCAGCTGACGAATACGCGAGTCGAGCTTGTCGACTTGTTTGATCGTCAATGTCCGATCGAACCGCAGTCAACGAAGGCTGCGGACCGACTACGGGAGAGAACGCTGAGCGTCATCAACGTGGCCGCGGAAGAATTCCACGCGCCTTCCCTGAACGACTTCTTCCCGCCCGCGGTCCTGTTCGAAGGGACTCCGTTCGAACTCGACCGCCTGATGCTGGTTCGCATCCTGCTGTCCGGACTGATGATGCTCTTCTTCGTCATCGCGCTGCGCAGCCCGAAGATCATTCCTCGCGGTGTCCAGAACATCGGTGAGATCGCGCTCGACTTCGTCCGGATCAACATCGCGGAAGAAATTCTCGGCAAGGAGCAGGGCAAGCGCTTCCTGCCGGTCATCACCACCATCTTCTTCCTGGTGCTCGCCAGCAACCTCGGCAGCATCATCCCCTTCATCAACATCTCGCCGAACGCGCGTATCGGCATGCCGCTCGTGCTCGCCGCCCTCGCGTACATCGTGTTCAACTACGTCGGCATCAAGAAGTACGGCTTCTTCAAGTACGTGAAGAGCAGCATCGTGGTCCCCGGTGTTCCGCTTCCGCTGCACTTCCTGCTCGTGCCGATCGAGTTCATCTCGACGTTCGTCCTCCGGCCGTTCACGCTCATGGTTCGTCTCATGGCCAACATGCTGGCCGGCCACATCCTGCTGGTGCTGTTCTTCAGTGCCACCCAGTACTTCTTCTTCATCTCCGGTGGCTTCCAGGCCGTGTTCGGTGTGGCCTCGCTTGCCGCCGGCATTGCATTCACCTTCTTCGAACTGCTGGTGATCTTCCTGCAGGCCTACGTCTTCGCGCTGCTCACGTCGGTGTACATCGATCTGGCGCTGCACGCGGATTCGCACTAGCACCACAAATTTCACGACCAGCTCCACCAAGAACTGAGCCTCCCGCCGAATCCGGCGGAGGTCAACAGAAAGGGAACGGAACACCATGAGCCTCGCCTACCTCGCTCAGGAAGCTGTCCAGGAAACCCGCTCGACGGGCTTCGGAGCCATCGGCTACGGTCTCGCCGCGATCGGCCCCGGCATCGGCGTGGGCATCGTTGTCGGTAAGGCAATCGAGGGAATGGTTCGCCAGCCCGAGATGGCCGGACAGGTTCGTACCACGATGTTCCTCGGTATCGCCTTCACCGAAGCCCTCGCGCTGATCGGCCTCGTCGCCGGCTTCATTTTCTAAGACCGTCACATGGCAGCCAACATCGCATTGCTCGCGGCAGAGGAAGAGAGCCACAACCCTCTCCTCCCCGCGACGTATGACATCGTTTGGTCGATCGTCTGCCTGGTCATCGTTGGTTTCGTCTTCTGGAAGTACGTCCTTCCGATGTTCCAGAAGGTCCTTGCCGAGCGAACCGAGCAGATCGACGGCGGCATCAAGCGGGCCGAAGAGGCCCAGGCCGAAGCGAAGGCGGCGCTCGAGCAGTACCGCGCTCAGCTCGCCGAAGCTCGCACCGAGGCCGCGCAGATCCGTGAGGACGCGCGCACCCAGGGGCAGCAGATCATCGCCGAAATGAAGGCACAGGCTCAGGAAGAAAGCGACCGCATCGTGGCCGCCGGCAACAACCAGCTGGTTGCGCAGCGTCAGCAGATCGTCACCGAACTGCGCGGCGATCTCGGCCGCACCGCGGTCGACCTCGCTGAGAAGCTCATCGGTGAGTCCCTCGCCGACGACGTCAAGCGGGCCGGCACGGTCGATCGATTCCTGAACGAGCTCGACTCCATCGGCGCAAATTCCGCAGCAGGGAAGTGAGCACCATGTACGCAGCGAGCCGTGAGGCCTTGACGCAGACCCGTGCTGCGTTGTCTTCGGCCTTGGGATCCGTCTCTGCCGGAGCAGCCACAGCGGCCGCGGCCCAGATCGGGGCCGAACTGTTCTCGGTCGTCGAGATCCTGGACGAACAGCGCACTCTCCGGAGTGCCCTGTCGGACACCTCGACGCCCGGGAGCGCTCGCGAAGGTCTGGCCGAACAGGTGTTCGGCGGCAAGGTCTCCGCCGAGACCCTCACCGTCCTGAAGGCGGCGGTGGGCCAGGACTGGTCCACCACCTCCGACCTGCGCAACTCGCTGGTGCTCCTCGGTCGGGAATCGCTCCTGAAGGCAGCGGCCGATCAGGGACAGCTCGACGCCGTCGAGGACGAACTATTCCGCCTCGGCCGCATCGTTGCCGGTGACCCGAAGCTCGAGCAGGCACTGTCCGACCGTTCCGTGCCGGCGAAGAGAAAGCGTGAACTGCTCTCCAAGCTGCTGTACGGCAAGGTCACCGCTGTCGCCGAGGCGCTGGCGACCCAGGCAGTGGGCCGGTTGAAGAACTCCGCACCCGCGGACGCCTTCGACGAACTGTCGAATCTGGCAGCAGCACAGCGGGAAGCAGTTGTCGCCAAGGTGCGCAGCGCTGCTCCGCTGTCCAGTGAGCAGTCGGATCGGCTGACCGCCACCCTCACCCGTACCTACGGGAAGCCGGTGACGGTTCACGTGGAGGTCGATCCTGAACTCCTCAGCGGCTTGGTCGTCCGGGTGGGCGACGAGGTGATCGACGGCAGCGGAGCGGGACGTCTCGCAGCGTTGCGGAAGTCCCTCAAGTAGTCCGCAACCGAACCCCATACCCCAGATCTTTTCGAAGACCAGACACCGAGAGCAGGAAAAACATGGCGGAGCTGACGATCTCCTCCGACGAGATCCGTAGTGCGATCGAGAACTACACCGCGAGCTACTCCCCGGAGGCCTCCCGCGAAGAGGTCGGCCTTGTGACCGACACCGGCGACGGCATCGCGCACGTCAGTGGCCTGCCTTCGGCGATGGCCAACGAACTGCTGGAGTTCCCCGGCGGAGTTCTGGGCGTCGCGCTCAACCTGGATGCCACCGAGATCGGTGCCGTCATCCTGGGCGACTACGAGAACATCCAGGAAGGCCAGGAAGTCAAGCGGACCGGCGACGTGCTGTCGGTACCCGTCGGCGACGCGTTCCTCGGCCGTGTCATCAACCCGCTCGGCCAGCCGATCGACGGCCTGGGCGAGATCGAGAGCAGCGAGACCCGCGCCCTCGAGCTGCAGGCTGCCTCGGTGCTCGAGCGTCAGCCCGTCGAGGAGCCGCTGCAGACCGGCATCAAGGCCATCGACGCGATGACCCCGATCGGCCGCGGACAGCGTCAGCTCATCATCGGCGACCGTAAGACGGGCAAGACCGCGGTCTGCATCGACGCAATCCTGAACCAGAAGGCCAACTGGGAGACCGGCGACGAGAAGCAGCAGGTGCGCTGCATCTACGTCGCGATCGGCCAGAAGGGCTCCACCATCGCGGGCGTCAAGGCTGCCCTCGAGGAGCAGGGCGCGATGGAGTACACCACCATCGTCGCCGCCCCGGCCTCCGACTCCGCCGGCTTCAAGTGGCTCGCGCCCTACACCGGCTCCGCCATCGGCCAGCACTGGATGTACCAGGGCAAGCACGTCCTGGTCGTGTTCGACGACCTGACCAAGCAGGCCGAGGCGTACCGCGCCATCTCGCTGCTGCTGCGTCGCCCGCCGGGACGTGAGGCATACCCCGGTGACGTCTTCTACCTGCACTCCCGCCTGCTGGAGCGTTCGGCCAAGCTGTCCGACGCCCTGGGTGGAGGCTCGCTGACCGCGCTGCCGATCATCGAGACCAAGGCCAACGACGTCTCGGCCTACATCCCGACCAACGTCATCTCCATCACCGACGGTCAGGTGTTCCTCGAGTCGGACCTGTTCAACAAGGGTGTCCGCCCCGCCATCAACGTCGGTATCTCGGTGTCCCGCGTCGGTGGCGCCGCGCAGACCAAGGGCATGAAGAAGGTCTCCGGTTCGCTGCGTCTGGAGCTGGCACAGTTCCGTGAGCTCGAAGCGTTCTCCGCCTTTGCCTCCGACCTGGACGCCGCCTCGAAGGCTCAGCTCGAGCGTGGTGCCCGTCTGGTGGAGCTGCTCAAGCAGGATCAGTACAGCCCGATCCCCGTCGAGGACCAGATCGTCTCGATCTACCTCGCCGGTGAAGGTGTCTTCGACAGCGTGCCCGTCGGGGACGTCCGCCGCTTCGAGGCCGAACTCCTCGACGAGCTGCACCGCAGTGCCTCCGGCGTGTACGAGAGCATCAAGGGTGGCAAGGCGCTCGACGCCGACAACGCCAAGGCGCTGCTCGAGGCCACCGAGAAGTTCAAGGAAACCTTCCTCGCGTCCGACGGAAGCCGGGTCGTGAACGAGGCCGAGGCCGAGGCTCTCGACGCCGGCGAGGTCGGCCACGAGCAGATCAACGTCAAGCGCACCACCGTCAGCAAGTGAGCGGCCAGCCCATGATGCTGCGAAACATGAAGGGAGAGTGATCGATCGATGGCAAGCATTCTCGAACTGAGGTCTCGCATCAAGTCGGTCAACTCGACCAAGAAGATCACCAAGGCCCAGGAGCTGATCGCGACCTCGCGCATCACGAAGGCTCAGGCCCGTGTCGCTGCGGCAAAGCCGTACGCCGAGGAGATCACGAAGGTTCTGTCGGAGCTGGCCAGCGCATCCGCTTCGCTGGACCACCCGTTGCTCAACGAGCGCACCGAGCCCAAGCGTGCTGCGGTCCTGGTCGTCACCAGTGACCGCGGTATGTGCGGTGGATACAACTCCAACGTCCTCAAGGAGGCCGAGGAGCTGTTCCAGCTGCTGCGCAGCGAGGGCAAGGACCCGGTCATCTACGTGCTCGGATCCAAGGGTCTGGGGTACTACACGTTCCGCGGGCGCAACTTGGGAGGTGCATGGACCGGGTTCTCCCAGGATCCGGGCTACTCCGACGCCGCCAAGGCCAGCCGGCACCTGGTCGACCTGTTCATGGCCGGATCCGGTTCGGAGGTTCCCGCGCCGAACGGCGAGGGAACCATCGAAGGCGTCGACGAGCTGCACATCGTCTACACCCGTTTCGTGTCGATGCTGAACCAGTCCCCCGAGGTGCGCCGGATGGCTCCCCTCGAGGTGATGGTCTCCGAGGAGCACGTCGAACTCGGTGAAGACATACTGTCGAACGGTCACGGATCCAGCAACACGGAACCGGTCGCCGGATACAACTTCGAGCCGGAACCCGACAAGTTGCTCGGTGCCCTGCTGCCGAAGTACATCAGCACCCGCATCTACTCCTCGCTGCTGGATGCTGCGGCGTCGGAGTCGGCTGCCCGTCGTACGGCCATGAAGGCCGCGACGGACAACGCAAACGAACTGGTGAACACGTTGAGCCGTCAGGCAAACCAGGCTCGCCAGGCCCAGATCACCCAGGAAATCAGCGAGATCGTCGGCGGCGCGAATGCGCTAGCCTCGAGCGCAGGAAGTGACTAAGCAATGACCGCAGCAGTAACCGAAAACAACGGGGCAGGCTCGGATTCGTCCATCGCCGGCCGCGTCGTGCGGGTCATCGGTCCCGTCGTGGACGTTGAATTCCCGCGTGGCGCTATTCCTGAACTGTTCAACGCCCTGCACGCCGAGATCACGCTTCCCTCGGTCGCCAAGACGCTGACCCTCGAGGTTGCACAGCACCTCGGCGACAACCTGGTGCGCACCGTCTCGATGCAGCCCACCGACGGCTTGATCCGCGGTACCTCGGTGTCCGACACGGGCAAGCCGATCTCGGTTCCCGTCGGTGACGTCGTCAAGGGCCACGTGTTCAACGCACTGGGCGACTGCCTCGACGCTCCCGGCACGGGTCGCGACGGCGAGCAGTGGGGCATCCACCGCAAGCCACCGGCCTTCGACCAGCTCGAGGGCAAGACGGAGATCCTCGAGACCGGCATCAAGGTCATCGACCTCCTCACCCCGTACGTCAAGGGTGGAAAGATCGGTCTGTTCGGTGGTGCCGGTGTCGGCAAGACCGTTCTGATCCAGGAAATGATCACCCGTATCGCCCGCGAGTTCTCCGGAACCTCGGTGTTCGCAGGCGTCGGTGAGCGCACCCGTGAGGGCACCGACCTTCACCTCGAGATGGAAGAGATGGGCGTCCTCCAGGACACCGCCCTTGTCTTCGGCCAGATGGACGAGCCGCCGGGAACGCGTATGCGCGTCGCCCTGTCCGCGCTGACCATGGCGGAGTACTTCCGCGATGTCCAGGGCCAGGACGTTCTGCTGTTCATCGACAACATCTTCCGTTTCACCCAGGCCGGTTCCGAGGTGTCGACCCTGCTCGGTCGTATGCCTTCGGCCGTGGGTTACCAGCCGACCCTGGCTGACGAGATGGGCGAGCTGCAGGAGCGCATCACCTCGACGCGAGGCCGCTCCATCACCTCGCTGCAGGCGATCTACGTGCCCGCCGACGACTACACCGACCCGGCGCCGGCCACGACGTTCGCGCACCTCGATGCCACCACCGAGCTGTCGCGGCCGATCTCGCAGATGGGTATCTACCCCGCCGTGGACCCGTTGACCTCTACTTCCCGCATCCTGGAGCCCGGCATCGTCGGTGAAGAGCATTTCCGGGTTGCCAACGAGGTCAAGCGCATCCTGCAGAAGTACAAGGAACTGCAGGACATCATCGCCATCCTCGGTATGGACGAGCTGCAGGAAGAGGACAAGGTCCTCGTCGGCCGCGCCCGTCGTCTGCAGAAGTTCCTCGGACAGAACTTCATCGTTGCCGAGAAGTTCACCGGTCAGCCCGGTTCCGTGGTGCCGCTCCGCGACACCATCGAGGCGTTCGACCGGATCTGCAAGGGTGAGTTCGATCACCTGCCCGAGCAGGCGTTCAACAGCTGCGGTGGACTCGACGACGTCGAGGCTGCAGCCAAGAAGATCTCCGGGAAGTAGTCGACGATGGCTGAGATGACCGTGGAACTCGTCGCCGTGGAGCGACGGTTGTGGTCTGGTTCGGCGACTCTCGTCAGCGCACAGACGACCGAGGGCGAGATCGGTGTCATGCCTGGGCATGAGCCGGTTCTCGGACAGCTGGTCGAGGCCGGAGTGGTTGCGATCACGACGGCCGACGGTGAGCGTATCGTCGCTGCTGTGCACGGCGGGTTCCTGTCCGTGACCGCGAAGACAGTCACGATCCTCGCCGAGTCAGCCGACTTGGCCGAGGACATCGATGTGGAAGCGGCCAAGGCCGTGCTCGCAGAGAGTGGAGACGATCTCGAGGCGATTGCTGTCGCCAAGGGTCGGATCCGCGCTGTAGAGCGCGCGTAGGCTGCACGAGAAAGACCGCGACGGAGCCGACGAACAGTGACAATCGGAATGACGGTGTTGATCATTCTGGTTGTGCTGCTCGCGGCCTTCGTCGCGGTCTTTCTGTATCGGCTGGCAGTACTGCGCCGCGGTGGCACCGCGGCGATCCTCCGGGTGACGCCTGCCCCAGGGGACACCGGGTGGCGCCACGGCGTTATCCGCTACGGCGAGGGTTCCCTCGTCTTCTTCAAACTGTCGAGTTTGCGTCCCGGCCCTGATTCGCGCATTGACCGCCAGGGCATCGAAGTCGCAGGTCGTCGCAGCCCGGAGGGCTCCGAATTCGACATCATGTCCGAGGAAATCATCATCCTGTCGGTCAAGGACCGCGATAGCTCGTACGAGATCGCATTGGACGGGGGAGCGATGACCGCGTTCCTGTCCTGGGTCGAATCACGACCGTCCGGCCGATCGGTTCGCGGTCGCCGACTCTGATCAGGCCTTTCCGGCTCCGGGCTTCCAGAGCACGTCGCCCTCGGGGTTTGCGAGCCTGCTGACGATGAACAGCAGATCCGACAGCCGGTTGAGGTATTTCGCCGGAAGTGCGTTGGTGGTGTCCGGGTTCGCGTCGACGGCCGCCCATGCGGACCGCTCGGCCCGCCGGGTCACGGTCCGGGCCACGTGCAGCAGAGCTCCCAGTGCCGTTCCGCCGGGGAGAATGAAGGAGTTCAGCGGCTCCAGGCGTTCGTTCAGTTCGTCGCACCAGCCCTCGAGACGGTCGATGTACTCGTCGGAGATGCGAAGCGGCGGGTACTTGGGTTCTGCCTCCACCGGGGTGGAGAGGTCGGCGCCGGCGTCGAACAGGTCGTTCTGGATCTGCCGCAGGATCGACCGGATCTCCTCGGGCGGGTCGCCCAATGCCACCGCGACCCCGATCGAGGCGTTCGCCTCGTCGCAGTCGGCATAGGCGATCAGCCGCGGATCGTTCTTCGACACACGGGAGAAATCGCTGAGTCCGGTGGTCCCGTCGTCGCCGGTCCGGGTGTAGATCTTGGTGAGGTGTACGGCCATAGGGTTACGGTACCGGCCTCCAGGGTTGGTATCCCTAGCTCTAGGCTGTGTTCTGTGAGTGAACGCTTCCTTGTCACCGGCGGTAACCGCCTCGTAGGTGAAGTGTCTGTCGGGGGCGCGAAGAACAGCGTTCTCAAGCTGATGGCGGCAGCGCTGTTGGCTGAGGGCACCACAACTGTCACCAACTGCCCGGACATCCTGGATGTCCCCTTGATGGCCGACGTGCTGCGCGGCCTCGGCTGCGAGGTGGACCTCGACGACTCCGTCGTCCGGATCACCACACCCGCGGAGCCTAAACACCACGCCGATTTCGCGGCGGTACGTCAGTTCCGCGCGTCGGTGTGTGTGCTCGGACCGCTGGTCGCGCGGTGCCGTCGCGCGGTCGTCGCGCTACCCGGTGGCGATGCCATCGGGTCGCGGCCCCTCGACATGCACCAGTCGGGGCTGCGGTTGCTGGGCGCGCACAGCACGATCGAGCACGGCTGCGTGGTTGCGCAGGCAGACGACCTGCACGGTGCGAACATCCGGCTCGCGTTCCCGTCGGTGGGGGCGACCGAGAACATCCTGATGGCCGCCGTACTCGCCAAGGGCGAGACGGTGATCGACAACGCGGCCCGCGAACCCGAGATCGTCGACCTGTGCAACATGCTGATCCAGATGGGCGCGAAGATCCGGGGTGCCGGCACCTCCACACTGACCATCCAGGGTGTCCCCAAACTCGAGCCCACCACGCACCGGGTCATCGGCGATCGGATCGTCGCAGCGACGTGGGGGATCGCCGCGTCGATGACCCGTGGCGACGTGCGCGTTCGCGGAGTCAACCCGAAGCATCTCGGCCTGGTGCTCGACAAGCTGCGCGTGGCCGGAGCCGAAGTCACAGCGGAGGCCGACGGATTCCGGGTGGTCCAGGAAGCGCGGCCCACGGCCGTCAATTTCGCGACCCTGCCCTATCCGGGTTTCCCCACCGACCTACAGCCGATGGCCATCGGTCTGGCCGCAGTCGCGGAGGGAACGTCGATGATCACGGAAAACGTCTTCGAGGCGCGGTTCCGTTTCGTCGAGGAGATGATCCGGTTGGGTGCCGATGCGCGGACTGACGGTCATCACGCTGTGATCCGGGGAATCGCGCAGCTGTCGAGTGCTCCGGTGTGGTCCTCGGACATCCGGGCCGGCGCAGGTCTGGTGCTGGCGGGACTCGTCGCCGACGGGATGACCGAAGTGCACGATGTCTTCCACATCGACCGGGGCTACCCCCGTTTCGTCGAGATCCTGCAGGAACTCGGTGGCCGGATCGAAAGGGTGGACGCAGATCCCGCTTCTCAGCGGTGAGTCCGGCGTCACAGCGGCCGAATTGAGTGGTAAGGCGCCGGATCGGTTCCGGCGCACCGGCTCTGACCAGCGGAATCCACATCGACGAACGCCGTGACCTGGCGATTTGGCAAGCAGTTTCCCTTCGCGTAACTTATTCCAGGTCAGAGCGACACGGACACCGACCCCGGCCGGAAGGCGGGGGACACGAGGTTGGACGAAGGCGCCTGGT
>NZ_JBHWUE010000159.1:0-15327 GCF_042738615.1 Rhodococcus sp. NPDC059968 | reverse complement strand
CGGCTCCCACCCCCCCCCCCCCGTAACCGGCCCGGGGGGGGGTGTTCGGGCCCCGCCCCCGGCGCTGTGCTGTCGGCGGGGCCTGCGACCGGTCAGCGCAGGCGGCGGGGGCCGAGGTCGGCGACGCTGGGCTCCGGGCCGATCCGCACGCGTGAATCGGTGATCTGCGCGCCCTCGGCCGAGGCGAGCACGGGTTCGCAGGCCAGTTCCCGGACCTCCGGGAGGTCGTCGGCGAGAGCGGAGATCCGCTGCACGAGGTCGACGAGAGCCGATTTGTTCACCGGTACCGCGCTTCGGTAGCCGGACAGCAGCGGCGCGGCTTTCGGTGCGTCGATCAGTTCCGCTGCAGCGTCCTCGGTGAGGGGCAGCACCCGGTAGGCGCGGTCGCCGAGGAGGTCGGAGATCACGCCGGCGAGCCCGAACGAGATGAGCGAACCGAACGACGGGTCGTCCTGCACGCCCACCACACAGCCGATTCCCTTGGTGGCCATCCGCTGCACGTGGAGTAGCGGTTCGCCGGACGCGGCGGCGAGGTCGCGGTAGGCCCAGCGGACCGAATCTGGCCCGACCAGATCGAGGCGGACGCCACCGAGGTCCGGCCGGTGTCGCCACTGCTCCCCCGTCGCCTTCACCGCGACCGGATACCCCAGTTCCTCGGCGGCCTGCACGGCCTCGTCTTCGGTGGTGGCGGAACGGAACTCCACGACGTTCACGCCGTAGCACGCGAGGAGCTGCGATGCCTCGAAGTCCGACAGCCAGCGCCCGGACGACGCCCCGAGCCAGCCGTCGACCATCGCTTTCGCCCGCTCCGGGTCGATCCCGTTGGGGCGCACCACTTTCGAGGACGGTTTACTCTTCCACGCCGAGTACCGCCAGGCGCGGGCCAGTGCCAGCGCCGCGCGTTCCGGTCCGGGATACGACGGAACCGAACCGCGCGTCGGGTGCCCGTCCTCACCCCGGACCGCCAGGACGTCGGGCACACCCTCCGCGGCGAGGAACGTCGTGAGGACGGGTTTGTCGGCTTCACGCACCGCCTCCCGCAGCGCCTGGGCATAGGGTTCGACGGGGACGGCGACCGGTGGAACGAAGACGGCGATCACCGAATCGACGTCGAAGGACGTGAGCGCTGTCCGCACGGCCGCCGCGAACTCCTCGGGACCGGCCTGCGGACCGAGGTCGACGGGGTCGCCGACCTGTAGACCCTCACTGCGTGCCGCGTCCGCGGCGAGCACACCGAGCGCGGTGGAGTTTCCGACCACGGCGAGCCGGGGGCCCGCGGGCAGCGGCTGATACCCGAACAGCAGCGCACAGTCGAACAGCTGGGAGATCGACCCGACCTGCACCACTCCGGCCTGCTCGAAGAGGGCGCGGACGATCGAATCGTCCATCTCGCCACCGCTGGCCGCCAGCGCGGGCGGAACGGCGTGCCGGCCGCTCTTGACCGCGACGATCGGCTTGTTCCGCGCCACCCGGCGCGCGATGCGCGAGAACTTGCGGGGATTGCCGAAGCTCTCCAGATACAGCAGCACCACCTCGGTGGCCGGGTCCGAATCCCAGTACTGCAGGAGGTCGTTGCCGGAGACGTCGGCACGGTTGCCCGCGGAGACGAAGGCGGACAACCCGATTCGGCTCCGTGCGGCCTCGTCGAGGATCGCGATGCCGAGTGCGCCGGACTGGCAGAAGAATCCGACGTTGCCGGGGCTCGGCAACACCGGCGCGAGAGTGGCGTTCAACGAGACCTCGCTGTCGTTGTTGGCCACGCCGAGCGCGTTGGGACCGATCAGCCGCATCCCGTGCGCGCGGGCGGCGTGGACGAGGCGACGTTCGGACTGCCGTCCGTCCATCCCGGTTTCACTGAATCCCGAAGACACGACGACGAGTGCCTTGACCCCCTTGTCCAGGCAGTCGTCGAGGACGGCGTTGATCGATTCAGCGGGTACCGCGACGACGGCGAGATCCACCTCGTCGGGGATGTCGCGGACCGTCGGGTACGCCCGCACACCGTGGACCGAACGGTGCTCGGCGTTGACCGGATACACCGGGCCGGTGAATCCCGCCCGCAGCAGGTTGGTCAGCACGGCGTTGCCGACCTTCGCCCGGTCGGTGGACGCACCGATCACCGCGACCGACCGCGGACTGAGCACGTTGCGCATGCTGCGCGCCTCGGCGGCCCGCTCGCGGGAATTGCGCACGGACACCATCGCTTCGGTGGGGTCGATCGCGAACTCGAGCTTGAGCACGCCGCCCTCGAAGCTGCGGCTCACCTGATAGCCCGCCTCACGGAACACCGTCACCATGTTCCGGTTCTCCGCGAGGACCTCGGCGACGAACATCGTCAGGCTGTTCTCCGCGGCCGCCGCGGCCAGGTGCTCGAGCAGGATCGGCCCGAGTCCGCGACCCTGATGCGCGTCGGCGACGACGAACGCCACCTCGGCGGACTTGCCGTCCCCCTCGCCGATCAGTCGCTCGTACCGGCCGACGGCGATGATCTCGTCCCCGAGCAGGACCACGAACGCCACCCGGTCGTGGTGATCGACCGTGGTGAAGTGAACGATGTCCCGTTGCGACATGGTCGGGTAGGGGCCGAAATACCGCAGATAGCGGGTGCGTTCGGAGAGCTTCGAGTGGAACGCGACGAGTTTGTCCGCGTCCTCGGGCACGATCGGCCGCAACGCCACCGCTCCGCCGTCCGCCGCCAGCACGTCGGCGACCCAGTGCCGCGGGTAGTTGTGCGCGGCGTCGGGTTTCTTCTTCGGCTGGGTCGTGACCGCCGCCTCGGTGCCGTCCGACGTCTCGATGCCGTCCGACGTCTCGATGCTGTCCGACGTCTCGATGCCGTCCGACGGCTCAGTCACGGGGATCCTCCGGGTCGAGTCCGAGTAGTGGGAAGCAGGCGCGGCGAGTGGCGATGACGGCCGAGTCGATCCGTGTCAGGGCGCGGTCGACCGACGGGATCCCGGTTTCCGGTGTGCCACCGGGACCGTCCCAGGGCCGGTAGTCGACCTCGCCGCCGTCGCCCATCGTGTCCGGCAGGTCCACGCTGGGTGCGAGCGTGTGAGCCCGCTCCTGCCAGGCCTCGGGTACGGCACGGCCCGTGTCGATCTCGCGGTCGAGCGCTGCGGCAATGAGATGGGTCCACGCGCGCGGGACCACACGGACGAGGCCGTAACCGCCGCCGCCGACGGCGAGCCAGCGTCCTTCGGCGTAGCGGTCGGCGAGATCGCGCATCGCGAGGAATGCGGCCCGCTGGCCGTCGACCGTCAGCGCGAGGTCGGCCAGCGGATCCTCGCGGTGGCTGTCCACACCGCACTGGCTGATCACGATCTGGGGCCTGAACGCCGCGAGGGCGCCCGGGACGACGGCGTGGAAACCGCGCAGCCACAACGCATCGACGGTGCCGGGCAGCACGGGAAGGTTGACGGCGGTGCCCTCCCCTGATCCCTCACCGACTTCGCTCGACCACCCGGTGTTGGGCCAGAGCGTTGCCGGATGCTGGTGGAGCGAGATCGTCAGGACCCGGGGGTCGTGCGCGAACGCGTGCTGCACCCCGTCCCCGTGGTGCGCGTCGACGTCGATGTAGGCGATCCGGTCGAAACCGTGGTCCAGCAGCCAGGAGATCGCAATGGCGACATCGTTGTACACACAGAAGCCGGAGGCCCAGTCGGGCATCGCGTGATGCATGCCGCCGCCGATGCTCACGGCGCGGCGTGTGCGCCCCGCTGCGATCTCCTGCGCCGCGGCGAGGGAACCGCCCGCGAGGATCGCGCTCGCCTCGTGCATCTGGGGGAAGACGGGATTGTCCTCGGTGCCGAGCCCGTGCGGGGCGTCCGCACCGAGCACACCCGACGTCGCCGAGTGTCCGGCCTGTTTGACAGCTTCGACGTACGCGGGGGTGTGGATCCGCAACAGATCTGCGTCCGAGGCGGCATCGGGCCGTAACAGTTCGACCCCCTCCAGAATCCCGAGGCTGCGGGCGAGCGACATGGTCAGCTCGAGCCGTGTGGGGTTCATCGGGTGGTCCGCACTCCACCGATAACTGAGATAGTCCGGGCTCCACACGACTGCACGGTGCGATACCAGTGCAGCCGAATCCTCCCCGGAACTGAACGACGCGGTCATGAACTCACGCTACTGGTCCCCCGCGGAGGGTGCGAGCAGACCCCGGCACGACCGGCACCGACGCGCTGCGAGGACGGACGGCGCCGGTGGCGGGCAATCACCGGTAGAATCGACCAAGACGAAGGGGTGTGAGTGTGAAGGATCTGGTCGACACCACGGAGATGTATCTCCGGACGATCTATGACTTGGAAGAAGAGGGCGTCGTCCCACTTCGAGCACGTATTGCCGAACGACTCGAGCAGAGCGGTCCGACGGTCAGCCAGACCGTCGCCCGGATGGAGCGTGACGGTCTCCTCCTGGTCGCCGGCGACCGCCACCTGGAACTGACGGAGAAGGGCCGCGAACTCGCTGTGTCCGTGATGCGGAAGCACCGCCTCGCCGAGCGACTGCTGGTCGATGTCATCGGCCTCAAGTGGGAAGAGGTTCATGCGGAGGCGTGCCGCTGGGAGCACGTCATGAGCGAGGAAGTCGAGCGGCGCCTGGTGGAGGTGCTCAACAACCCCACGACTTCGCCGTACGGCAACCCTATTCCGGGGCTCGCGCTGCTCGGGCTGGACCGCCCGGTCGACCCCCCCGAGACGCTCATCCGCCTCACGGACGTGCCGCCCGGCAAGCCGACCGCTGTCGTCGTCCGGCGTCTCGCGGAGCACGTGCAGTCGGATCCGGACGTCATCGGGCAGCTGCGCGAGGCGGGCGTCGTCCCGGACGCGCGTGTCACAGTCGAGACCAAGCCCGGTTCGGTCACCATCACGGTGCCCGGCCACAGCGGATTCGATCTGTCCGAGGAGATGGCACACGCCGTCCAGGTGAAGCAGGTTCAGGGATAATCGATGAAACTTCTGGTCACCGGCGGCGCCGGCTATGTCGGCAGCGTCTGCAGCACGGTCCTGCTCGAACGCGGACACGAGGTCGTCATCATCGACGACCTGTCCACGGGTAACGCCGACGCGGTGCCGCTCGGTGCCGAGTTCGTCGAGGGCGACGTCGCGGAGGTGGTGTCGGACGTGCTCGGCACGAGCGGCACACCCCGCTTCGACGGCGTCCTGCACTTCGCGGCGCAGTCGCTCGTCGGCGAGTCCGTCCAGTACCCGGAGAAGTACTGGCGCGGCAACGTCGTCACCACGCTCGAACTTCTGGAGGCCATGCGGCATTCGGGGACGCAGAAGCTTGTGTTCTCGTCGACCGCCGCCACGTACGGCGAGCCCGAGCACTCGCCGATCACGGAGGCCGATCCGACCCGTCCCACCAATCCGTACGGGGCGACGAAACTCGCGATCGACCATGCCATCACGTCGTATTCGGTGGCTCATTCGCTCGCGGCGACCAGCCTGCGGTACTTCAACGTCGCGGGAGCGTACAAGTCGGCCGGCGAGAACCGGGTCGTCGAAACGCATTTGATTCCTCTCGTGCTCCAGGTGGCGCTCGGTCAGCGGGAGAAGATCTCGATCTTCGGAACCGACTGGCCGACTCCGGACGGAACGGCGATCCGCGACTACATCCATGTGCTCGACCTCGCCGAGGCGCACGTCCTGGCACTGGAGTCGTCGATCGAGGGCAGGCACCGCATCTACAATCTGGGCAGCGGTGCGGGTTTCAGTGTGCGCGAAGTCATCTCGGCGTGCGCGCGGGTCACCGGGCTCCCCATCGCGGCCGAGGACGCACCGCGCCGGGCAGGCGATCCCGCCGTGCTCGTGGCGTCGAGCGATCGGGCGATCGCGGAACTCGGGTGGCGGCCGGAGCACACCGACCTCGACGAGATCGTCGCCGACGCCTGGGCCTACCTGCAGGAGCTGGGCGACCGGTCGCACGCGGCACGGCGGTGACGCCGGCTCGGTCCGCGATCTAGCGGGGCAGTACGACACCGACCGCTTCGGCTCGCTCGTAACCGACGTCGGCCAGGCCCCGCACCTCGGTCGGCCGGAGTCCGGAGTGCAGTGCACCGTCGAGCAGGGTGGCCAGTACGTGCCCCGGCTCCGAGTCCAGTGCGGCGGCCAACGCGATGCCGGCGAACGGCCCGTCGCCACGAAGGTAGGCGCTGTATCCGAGCAGCGCGGCCGGGTTCGCGCGTTCCGGGTCCGGGAGGTTGCGGGCGAGGAGAATCCACAGTTGCTCCGCGTCGTCGGCGTACGGGCCGACGGCCAGAGCGAGCGCACTGTCCCGGACGGTGACATTATCGAGTGCGAGCGCGAGTTCCGCGTACTCCGGCGCGAGGAGCCTCTCCCCGGACGACACCCGCGCGACGTGCGTCAGCACCAGCTCGAGTTCGAGACGGTGACCGCGTTCCGGCGTGGCCGAACGTTCGGCCAATTCCCTTCGCAGAAGGGATGATTGACGGCCGCGTTCGATGAGGGCGGCGATCTGCATCCGTTCGAGCACCGGGCCGGTCTCGAGCGTGGCTTCCAGCTCCTCGCGCGAAGAGCGGATGGCCCTGCCCTCGACGACCCGCGCGAGCGCGACCCGGGACGACGTCGGATCGGACTGGGCTCCGTACCCACCACCGCCGAGGAGGCTGAACCATTCGCGGCCGGCCGCGATCTCCGCCGTGACGAACACGTCGAGAAGTTCGGTCGGCGTGAAGTCGAGGAGCTCTTCGAATTCTTCGACGATCGCGGACAGCTCGTCCAGGGAGATCGCGGCCCGATCGGTGAAGCGGTCGTCGACGAGCACCAGGAGCACCCCGGTGGCCTGCTCCCTCTCACAGACGGTGGCGAACTGACCCAACGCCGCGTACATCGGCGGGGTCGGCACGTCGCCGCCGCTGAGGACCAGGTCGTGTCTCATGACAGCTCCGACCGACGGGTTGCGCTCCCCGGACAGGCACACCGCCACGATCGCCCGGGCAGGCCGGAATCCGAGCAGTGCGGGCACCGAGGCGAGAAGGTCACCCGGGGCGGACAACGTGACGGTGTGCTGAAGCGGGGGCGGTCCCCCGCCGGGATCGTCGGAGAAACCGGAACCGTTCGGGAATGCGGGTGTCGTCATGCATCAGACTCTGACGGGTCGACGCGTCGGCGCTCGGTGGGCGAACTGGGGAAACACAGAGGGCTGTGGATGGGCCATCGGTTGTGGACAACCGGGCCGCCGCGCCGCGCGGACGCGCCGTTCGACCGAGAAGTCGTCGGAGCCCTGTGCTAAGGGCCCCGCTCAGCTGTTCTGCACCTTCTGCACCGCGGCGGTGAACAACTCGTCGAGCGCGACGGTATCGGCGTTCGCGTCGCCGAACGACATGAAGGTCGCGGACACCCGCACGTCGCCCACCTGCGCCATCAACGTGACCATCGACTGGGTGACCTTGTCGCTCTGGTTGCCGGACTTGACAGTCCGCCGGAGCGCGAGGGTGTCGTCGGCCCGGACCGGAGGAGCCGGTGTGACCTCGGTGGTGACGGTGGACTCGGCCCCACTGTCCGTCACGGTGACCTCGCCGCACTTCTTCGTCTGTGCCGCCAGTTCGTCGAGGGGTGTATCGGTTCTGGTGAGCTCGACCGAGATCGTCGAACGGCTCGCGTTGTCAGTGCCCACCGCCATGACGGTGCCGGTCGGTCCGTAGTCCTGCGCAGGCGGCGCACAGTCCGCAGGGTCGACCACCGCGCCCTGCGGTACGCCCGTCAGGTCGGGGGCCGCCATCGACACGGCCTGGGCGGGCAGCACGATCGCCTCGTACCGGGCCGGGAAGTCGGCCGGATCGACCAGAAGCTTCGACAGTCCCTTTCCGGACGGCGAGCCCGCCGCGATGGTCGTGCTCGGCTGCGGGACACCGGAGACCGTCGAGGAACACCCGGCGAGAATCGTCGCCGCGGCCACCGCGACCACCGGGACGACGACGGCCGTCCGTACCGCTGTGCGCCGAGACCTCACCGTCGACCTCCCGTGTCGGATGCGTGGTGCTCCCACCCCGGGAGCCTGTCCGCCACTCTGCCACGCCGATGCATCGACGGTGGGGAGGGTGCGGCTCAGCTGCCGCGGGCGATCCACTCCTCCAGATGCGGGGATTCGGTCCCGATGGTGGTTCCGTCGCCGTGCCCGGTGCGGACCGTCGTCGACGGCGGCAGCGCGAACAGACGGTCGCGAATGGACCCGATGATCGTCGGGAAGTCCGAGTAGGAGCGCCCGGTGGCTCCCGGTCCGCCCGAGAACAGGGTGTCACCACTGAACAGTTCCCCCGCCTCCGGCAGATACAGACAGCAGGAGCCGGGAGAGTGACCGGGCGTGTGGAGCACGCGGACGTCGGTCCCGGCTACCGCGATCTCCTGCCCGTCCTCGATCGGCGTGTAGGCGACGGAGGGGTGAGTCTGTCGCCACAACACGTCGTCGGCCGCATGGAGGTAGAGGGGGGCGTCCAGTGCCGTGGACAGTTCGGGCGCCACGGTGACGTGGTCGTTGTGGCCGTGTGTGCAGACGATGGCCCTCACGTGCCTACCGCCGACAGCCTCGACGATCGGGGCGGCGGTGTGGGCGGCGTCGATCACCACCACCTCGGAGTCGTCGCCGACGATCCACACGTTGTTGTCGACGTCCCAGGTGCCCCCGTCGAGACTGAAGGTGCCGGAGGTGACCACTCGGTCGATGCGCACGCTCACGACACGACCGCCGATCTTCGAACGCGGTCCGCAATTCTTTGTACCCGTGCCGACATCGCGCACCTCCAGGATCGTCGTCCGTGTCGGACCGTGCCGTTCCTCACATTGCCACAGTCCGTGCGCGGGATCTCGCTGTGGGCGAACACCGGAAGGCCCCTGGCGGGAATTATCGGTCGCCCGCGCCGTGTTCCCCCAGGGCAGGACCTCCGAGAGCAAAGTCCGACGTATCGATGCCGGAGACGATAGGGGACACTGGAGGCCAGGCACGAAGGAGAAGAGGTCTGTAATGGACGAACAGTCGAAGATGTACGAGCTGGAGTTCCCGGCACCGCAGCTGTCCTCCGCGGACGGCCAGGGACCTGTGCTGATCCACGGACTCGAGGGCTTCTCCGACGCAGGCCACGCCGTCAAACTCGCCACGACGCATCTCCGTGAGAGCCTCGAGAGCGAACTGGTCGCCTCCTTCGCGGTCGACGAACTCGTCGATTACCGCTCGCGTCGGCCCACCATGACGTTCAAAGCCGATCACTTCTCGGACTACGACCAGCCCGAACTGAACCTGTATGCGCTGAAAGACACGGCGGGCACCCCGTTCCTGCTGCTGGCCGGTATGGAACCCGATCTCCGCTGGGAGCGGTTCACCACGGCGGTGCGTCTGCTGGCCGAGCAGCTCGGTGTGCGCCGGACCGTGGGCATCAACGCCATTCCGATGGCCATCCCGCACACCCGCCCACTCGGGGTGACCGCGCATTCCACCAACAAGGACCTGATCAAGGATCACCAGCGCTGGTCGGGCGAACTGCAGGTGCCCGGTAGCGCGTCCTCGCTGATCGAATTGCGGATGGCGCAGCACGGGCACGAGTCCGTCGGATTCTCGGTTCACGTTCCCCACTACCTGGCTCAGACGGACTACCCGGGGGCCGCCGAGACCCTCCTCGAGAATGTGAGCGACGTCACCGACCTGGACCTGCCGCTGGCCGCGCTCGGCGAGGCCGCGGCACGCGTCCGGGAACAGGTCGACGAGCACATCGCGGGTAACGAGGAGGTACAAACCGTCGTCCACGCCCTGGAACGCCAGTACGATGCGTACGTAACGGCTCAAGAACAGCAGTCCACGCTCCTGGCCAGCGAAGAAGACCTGCCGAGTGGTGACGAACTCGGTGCAGAATTCGAGCGTTTCCTCGCCGAACAGGCCCTGCAGGACGGCGAGGGCGGCGACTCCGAGGAGGAGGGGGGATCACAGGGCGGGGCGTGACCGAGGATCGGTTGTGCGGTCGCCACGCGGACACTGTGCGACCGCACGGTCCAGTTGTTCGGCCGAGAGCGGTGCAATAGCGTCGAGATGAAGCGGATGATTGAGCTGTCAACATTCGGGAGTGCACCTAGTTCAGGAGGCGACATGAGCGACACCCGCATTCGTAAGCTCAGGCCCGTTCCGAACGCCGAAACCCGCATGATGTTCCGCACGATCCACGGCTACCGCCGCGCGTTCCGCATGGCAGGCGAGGGTCCCGCGCTTCTGCTGATCCACGGCATCGGCGACAACTCGTCCACCTGGACCGAGATCATCCCGCACCTCGCCAAGAACTACACCGTCATCGCCCCCGACCTGCTGGGTCACGGACGCTCCGACAAGCCGCGGGCCGACTACTCGGTCGCGGCGTACGCCAACGGCATGCGCGACCTGCTGTCCACCCTGGGCATCGACAAGGTCACCGTCGTCGGTCACTCGCTTGGCGGCGGTGTCGCCATGCAGTTCTCCTACCAGTTCCCGCAGATGGTGGACCGGCTCGTCCTGGTCTCCGCCGGCGGCGTCACAAAGGACGTTCACCCGCTCCTCCGTCTCGCGTCGGTTCCGGTGGTCAACGAGGCGCTGAAACTGCTGCGCATTCCCGGCGCGATGCCCACCGTGCGATTCGTGGGGAACGTGTTGAGCCAACTGAACGGAACGCGACTGCGTCCCGGAGCGATGCTGCACGACACACCCGACCTGGTACGCGTACTCGCGGAGCTGTACGACCCCACCGCCTACGAGGCGTACCTGCGCACCCTGCGCGCGGTCGTCGACTGGCGCGGCCAGGTCGTCACCATGCTCGACCGATGTTATCTGACCGAGAACCTCCCGGTGCAGCTCATCTGGGGCGATCAAGACGCCGTCATCCCGGTGAGCCATGCCCACCTCGCACACGCGGCGATGCCCGGCTCACACCTCGAGATCTTCCGCGGCGCAGGCCATTTCCCGTTCCGCGACGACCCGATGCGGTTCCTGCGCACCATCGAAAAGTTCCTGTCCGTAACCCATCCCCTGCAGTTCGACGAAACGAAGTGGCGGCAGATGCTCGTCACCGGCGTCGGTGAGAGCACCATCACCGGCAGCGCGTCCACCCGCATGGCGGTCCTCGACGCGATGGGATCGGACGAACGCAGCGCGACATAGGCCCGGCAGCGGCGCACCGCGTTCCGGCTAGCCTGTAGCAGTGCTTCTCTCCGACCTGCTCCCCGACAACGCGGATTCCGATTCCGTTTTCGACGCCTTCACCTCCTGGACCGAAGAACGGGGTCTGACGCTCTACCCCGCCCAGGAAGAATCCGTGATGGAGCTGGTGTCCGGGGCCAACGTGATCCTGGCGACGCCCACCGGATCCGGCAAGTCGATGGTGGCGGTCGGCGCCCACTTCTACGCCATGGCCACCGGCAAGCGCACCTTCTACACCGCCCCGATCAAAGCCCTTGTCAGCGAAAAGTTCTTCGCCCTGTGCGAGGTGTTCGGCGCGGAGAACGTCGGCATGATGACCGGCGATGCCGCCGTCAACTCGCGGGCACCCATCATCTGCGCGACCGCCGAGATCGTCGCGAACCTCGCGCTGCGCGAGGGCGCCGACTCCGACATCGGTCAGGTCGTGATGGACGAGTTCCACTTCTACTCCGAGCCCGACCGGGGCTGGGCGTGGCAGGTACCCCTTGTCGAACTCCCCCACGCCCAGTTTCTCCTCATGTCGGCCACCCTCGGGGAGGTCGACTTCTTCTCGTCCGACCTCACCCGCCGGACCGGCCGCCCCACCACCGTCGTCGCGGGCACCGAGCGTCCCGTTCCCCTCTTGTTCTCGTACGCCACGACTCCCGTGAGCGAGACGATCGAGGAACTGGTGACCACCAATCAGGCCCCGGTCTACGTGGTTCACTTCACCCAGGCCGCCGCCCTGGAACGGGCGCAGGCCCTGACCAGCGTCAACTTCTGTTCGCGCGAGGAGAAGGACGCCATCGCCGAAGCCCTCGGCGGCTTCCGGTTCACCACCGGATTCGGCAAGACGCTCTCGCGCCTCGTCCGCCACGGTATCGGCGTCCACCACGCGGGCATGCTGCCGAAGTACCGCCGTCTCATCGAGAAGCTGGCGCAGGACGGTCTGCTGAAGGTCATCTGCGGCACCGACACCCTCGGTGTGGGGATCAACGTCCCCATCCGCACCGTGCTCCTCACCGGGCTGACCAAGTTCGACGGCACCCGCACGCGGCACCTCCGCGCCCGCGAGTTCCACCAGATCGCGGGACGCGCGGGACGCGCCGGCTACGACACCCTGGGCACCGTGGTCGTGCAGGCGCCCGAACACGAGGTCGAAAATCTGCGCGCACTGGCCAAGGCAGGCGACGACCCGAAGAAGCGCCGGAAAGTACAGCGCAAGAAGGCGCCGGACGGCTTCGTGTCGTGGAGCGAGGCCACGTACGATCGCCTCGTCGCCGCGTCACCCGAACCGCTCGTCTCACGGTTTTCTGTGTCGAACTCCATGCTGCTCAACGTGATCGCGCGCCCGGGCAACTGCTTCGAGTCCATGCGGCACCTCCTCGAGGACAACCACGAGTCGCGGCCCGCGCAGCGCAAGCACATCCTCAAGGCGCTGTCGTTGTACCGCGGGCTGATCGACGCCGGCGTGGTGCAGCGACTCGAAGAACCCGACGCCGACGGCCGCATGGCCCGGCTCACGATGGAACTCCAGCGGGACTTCGCGCTCAACCAGCCGCTGTCCCCGTTCGCCCTGGCCGCCCTCGAACTCCTCGACGTCGAATCCGATTCCTATGCACTGGATGTGGTGTCGGTGATCGAGTCGACCCTCGACGACCCGCGGCAGGTCCTCATGGCGCAGCAGCACTTCGCCCGCGGTGAAGCGGTCGCGCAGATGAAGGCCGACGGGATCGAGTACGAGGAACGCATGGAACTGCTCGAGGAGGTCACCTGGCCCAAGCCTCTCGCGGACCTGTTGTTCCCGGCGTTCGAGATGTACCGCGGTGGGCATCCGTGGATCACGGAGTTCGCGCTGTCGCCCAAGTCGGTCGTGCGCGACATGGTCGAGCGGGCCATGACGTTCGCCGAAATGGTCAGCCACTACGGTCTGGCCCGTTCGGAGGGGCTCGTGCTGCGGTATCTCGCGGACGCGTATCGCGCACTGCGCCAGACCGTTCCGACCGAGGCCCGGACGGAGGAGCTGGACGACCTCATCGAGTGGCTGGGCGAGCTGATCCGCCAGGTCGATTCCAGCCTGCTCGACGAATGGGAATCCCTCACCGATCCCGGCGCCGAGGGAGACGAGCAGCAGGTCGCGTTCGGCGCCGATGTGCCGCGCCCGATCTCGGCGAACACGCGGGCATTCCGGGTGATGGTGCGCAACGCCATGTTCCGGCGTATCGAACTCGCGTCGCGGCGGCGGTGGGCCGAACTGGAGGGACTCGACGACGGCATCGACGCCGGGGAGTGGGAGGACCAGCTCCAGCCGTACTTCGACGAGTACGACTCCCTCGGCACCGGCCCCTCGGCACGCGGCCCCCAGCTGTTCCAGGTGGAGACCGCGCCCGAGCTGTGGCGGGTGCGGCAGGTCCTCGAGGACCCTCAGGGCGATCACGGGTGGGCGTTGACGGCGGTCGTCGACCTCCCCGAGTCCGACGCGGCCGGCGAAGTGATCTTCGACGAGCTCAGCATCGTCGAGGGTTAGCGGCAATGCCGCGCAGTTAGACGTGTGACTGTTGGGTCAAATGGGACACACATGGGTAAAGGGCGTGTCGGTGCGTGTGGGACAGCGGAACTCCCGGTATCGAGGGCTTGTCCTCGCAAGACAACCCTTTACCTTGGGAGTTCCGCTGTCCACACAGTCTGTCATCCGCCGCCCCGTCGAGGTTGCCGTAGGCCGGTTCGCGCCCGGTCACCTCGGCGAGTTGACCCAGATCGTGCCGTTCGAGATGGTCGACGACGCGCTCGCGTCGACGTCGAGTGTGCAGAAGCGGGTGCGCGATCTGCCCTCGCGGGTGGTGGTGTACCTGCTGCTCGCGGCCGGACTGTTCGCCGAGGGCGGCTACCAGCAGGTGTGGGCACGGCTGACCGCCGGACTGGACGCGCTGACGCCGGCCCGGCCGGGCAGTTCCGCGCTCGCCCAGGCTCGCCGCAGGGTCGGGGCCAAACCGTTACGGGCGCTGTTCGAGCTGCTCGCCGGGCCGGCGGCGGGGGCGACGCGTTGGCGTGGGCTGCTGGTCTGCGCGGTCGACGGCACCACGATGTCGGTGCCCGACAGCGCGGCGAACCTGCGCTGCTACAGTCGCCAAAGCGGCACCCACGGCGGTTCCGGATACCCGCTGATGCGGATGTTGACCATCGTCGCGTGCGGCACCCGCACCGTCATCGACGCCGTGTTCGGCTCGACCCTCATCGGCGAAACCACCTACGCACCACGCTTGTTCGGTTGCCTACGGCCGGGCATGCTGCTACTAGCCGACCGCAACTTCGCCGCACAGAACATCGTCGCCGGCATCGCCGACAGCGGTGCTGACCTGCTCATCCGCTGCAAGGACAACCGCAAACTCCCACGGATCGGGCGCTGCCCGGACCGGTCCTACCTGACGGTGATCGCCGGAGTGACACTTCGAGTCATCGACGCCGAGATCGCCATCACCGGCACCGGCGATCACCAGCGCAAACGCCGAGTCGGCCGCTACCGGCTCATCACCACATTGACCGATCACACGGCGTTTCCTGCATCGGAGATCGTCACGCTGTACCACCAACGTTGGGAGATCGAAACCTCCTACCTCGAACTGAAATCGAGCATCCTGGGCGGACGGGTGCTGCGGGCACGCACCCCGGCCGGCATCGAGCAGGAGGTCTACGCCCTGCTGGTCACCTACCAAGCCCTCCGTCTGGCCATCGCCGACGCCACCGCCACCGACCCGACCGCCAGCCCGGACCGGGCCAGCTTCACCGTCGCTCTCCATGCCGCCCGCGACCAGCTCATCCACGCCGCCGGCGTCATCGCCGGTACCGTCATCGACCTAGTCGGCGCCATCGGCCGCGCCGTACTCAACGATCTAATGCCGACGCGCAGAACAAGAGTCAGCCCGCGCGTAGTGAAGCGCGCAATCTCCAAGCACCGAGCCAAGGGTGACATCGACCGCACCAACTACCACGCCGAGATCAGCATCAGCATCCTCATACCAGCACACTTGACAACAGACCCGCCGCCCTAAGGGCTTGCAGATAAATTAATCGTGTAGATTGTCTTTTCGGTGTCATGCTTGTGCTATGAGCGTGAGTGAGGATGTCAGGGCGTCGCTGGCGGCGAAGTTCGAGGTGCTGTTGCCTCATCTGGACGAG
>NZ_JBHWUE010000158.1:0-15406 GCF_042738615.1 Rhodococcus sp. NPDC059968 | reverse complement strand
TACGAGACCCGCTATCGTGAACAGCGTCCCCCGGCTGCCTCAACCCCCGAGGTGGCCTGAACCGGAGTCTCCACTCGATCCAGGGCGATTCAAAGTACTTCGTCCTGGCCTGCCTCAGCGACAAGTTCTGGCAGAAGTTGTTGCCGATGCTCGATGAGTACGGTGACTTCCGCGACCCGAAATACCGAACCAATACCGGGCGGGTCGAGCACCGCGGAGAGTTGTGTGAGCGGCTGCAGACCATCTTCGGCAAGCGCCCAGCCGATTCCTGGCTGATCGACCTCGAGGCCGCCGGGGTGCCGTGCGGTCCGATTCACCGCCTCGAGGAGGCCCTCGAGGATCCGCAGGTCGTCGCGAACGAAGCGGTGATCAGCCTGACCCACCCGACGCACGGGAGCTACCGCGCTCCCAACAACCCCATCCGATTCGCTCACGCCGACACCGGCCCACGCGGTTACGCACCCGATCTCGGTGAACACACCGACGAGGTCCTCCGCGAGATCGGATACAGCGAGGACGACGTGCTCGCCCTGCATACGAATCGGGTTGTCCGCCACGGACCAACCACCGAGCCGAACGCGATCCCAAATATCTACTAGTTACCGGTTCCGCCCACGGACGGGATTGAACAAGAATTCTGAAGGAGTGCAACTGACATGGGACCGCTGAACGGGATAAAGGTCGTCGAGATCGGATCAATCGGTCCCGGCCCCTGGTGCGCGATGATGCTGAGCGACATGGGCGCGGAGGTCCTGCGCATCGACCGGGCCGACCACGTCGGTGCGCAGCCCGACGGTGCGCGTGCGATCGACTTCGTCAACCGGCGCGGGCGGCGCTCGGTCGCCGTCGACCTGAAGAACCCCGACGGTGCCGAAGTCGTCCTTCGGCTGGTCGAACAGGCCGATGCCCTGATCGAGGGCAGCCGGCCCGGGGTCGCCGAACGCCTGGGCATCGGCCCCAAGGAGTGCCTGGCGCGGAATCCGCGCCTGGTGTACGGGCGGATGACCGGGTGGGGCCAGGAGGGTCCGCTGGCCCAGGTGCCGGGGCACGACATCAACTACCTCGCGCTGAGCGGGATGCTGCACGCCATCGGCCCGGAGGGCCGTCCGGTTCCGCCGCTCAACCTCGTCGGCGACTTCGGCGGCGGCGGGATGCTGCTGGCGTTCGGGATCGTCGCGGGCGTGCTCGAGGCGTCCCGCTCGGGGAAGGGCCAGGTCGTCGACGCGGCCATGGTCGACGGAGCCTCGCTGCTGGGGTCGATGTTCCATGGGCTGCGGCAGATCGATGCGTGGCACGACCGCCGCGAGTCCAACCGGCTCGACGGAGGCGCACCGTTCTACGGCACTTACGAGACCTCGGACGGCCTGTGGGTGGCGGTGGCCGGAAACGAGCCGAAGTTCTACGCGGTTCTGGTCGAGGCGCTCGGGCTGTCCCTGGACGAGCTGCCGGAGCAGATGGATCAAGGCGGTTGGCCGGACACCCGCAAGCGGTTCGCCGAGATCTTCCGGACCCGGACCCGCCAGGAATGGGTGACGAGGCTGCAAGCGCTGGAGACGTGCTTCTCCCCGGTCCTGACCCTCGACGAGGCGCTCGAACACGAGCACGCCGTCGCCCGCTCGGCATTCGTCCCGCTTGACGGCGTGCTGCAGGCAGCGCCGGCGCCGCGCTTCGGGCGCACCCCGGGACAGGTCACCCTCCCGGCAGCGCGGCCCGGGGAGCACACCGACGAGGCCCTGCGCGACTGGGGATTCGACGCGAACGAGATCGCGAACCTGGCAACGACGCACGCGATCAAGCAGTCGCAAGGTACGCAATGAACCTCTGCGAGCACACCGCGCCACCGTTCGACGGTGAGCTCCGAGTCTCGCCGTGGCTCGATGTCCCCTCCTGATCGACGGCCACGGTCTGCGTGACCAAGCATTCTTATCGAAAGGAAATCACACGATGTTGCAGCCAGGAGACGCTCCCGGACAGGCAATACCGCCAACACCCATGAAGAGAATCGGCCCGGCCGTTGTAATCGGCACCGCGCTGGAGTGGTTCGACTTCTTCCTGTATTCGTCCATGGCAGCGCTGGTTTTCGGGCAGGTGTTCTTCCCGTCGAGCAACTCCGCCGGGAGCACCTTGGCTGCCTTCGCCACGTTCGCCGTCGGGTTCTTGGCCCGGCCGCTCGGGGGGGTCGTCTTCGGCATCATGGGCGACAAGATCGGTCGCAAGACAGTGCTCTCGCTCAGCCTCTTGATCATGGGAGGAGCGTCAGGTTTGATCGGCCTGTTGCCTTCCTACGCAACGATCGGAGTCGCCGCACCGGTGCTCCTGGTGATACTTCGGGTGATTCAAGGATTCGGTGCGGGCGCCGAGTTCGGGAGCGCCATCGCCGTGTCCTACGAGCATGCCGGTGCGAAGAACCGGGGCCGCTACACTTCGCTTCCTGCGCTCGGTGTCCAGATCGGACTGCTGGCTGCCTCGTTGTCGGTTACCGCAGTTACCAGCTTCGGCGACGAGTTCCTGTACAGCTGGGGCTGGCGAATCCCTTTCATTGCCAGCTTCGTGCTCGTCGGAGTCGGTTATTGGATACGCCGTAACATGCCGGAGACCCCGGAATTCGAGCGGGTTGCGGCAGCTCGGCCCCAACGTAGGAGCCGCAAAATCTTCGGTGATCTGCTGCGGTCCGATTGGCGTGGGCTGTTGGTTGTTGCGGCAGTGTATGCGGGCTACGCCGCGATTTCCTACACGTTCAAGACGTTCTCGCTCTCATACCTCAGTGAGTTCCAGGATGTGCCGGCGAATGTGGGGTCGTTCGGCGTCGCATTGGCCAGCGCGGTGGCAATTGCCGTGGTGCCCCTGGTGGGCAGGCTGTGTGACCGGGTCGATATCCGGTGGATCATGCTGTTCAGTGCTGCCAGCGTTCTGCTGATTGCGTTCCCGATGTTCTGGGTGCTCGATACCGGAAAGCCCGTATTCGTCTGGGCCATCTTGATCCTCGGCACCGGCATCCTGGCCCCGATCATGATCGTGGCGTCGAGTCCCTTCATGGCACAGCAATTCCCCACCGATGTGCGAGCCTCGGGTCTCGGCGCCGGCCGCGAGGTCAGTGGTGCCATCGCAGGCGGTCTCGCCCCGCTGGCTGCCCTGACGATCGTCACCCTCTCCCCCGAACACGCCACCTGGGGTGTCTCCCTCCTCCTGATGGGATGCGCACTGCTCGTCGTTGTCGGTGTCCTATCCGACCAGAAGAACCGCGTACTGACGCGAAGTAGTACGAACTCGATCCCTGAGAGTGTCGACGAACCGGCCACCAGCGCCTGAAGTTCCACCCACCCGCGTGACTGAAAAATGCGCGATCTGGTTCGCGATTACCAGCACCCACGCGGACCACGGCATGAAGGTGCCGTGAAGCCGCACTCCCCCAAACATCTACATCACACGTTCAACTCCGGCAGCAGTGGTGCTGTCGAATCGAAAGGACTTCCCATGCCCGGTCTGTACTTTGAAGAATTCGAGCCGGGTGCGGTCATCGACCACCCGACCCGTCGCACGGTGACGGAGACGGACAACATCTTGTTCAGCACGATGACGTTGAACCTGGCGCCGCTGCATCTGGACGCGGAATACAGCAAGGACTCGATCTACGGGCAGCGCCTGGTCAACAGCCTGTTCATCCTCGGCCTGGTCTCGGGTATCTCGGTGCCCGAGACCACCCAGGGCACCACCCTGGGCAACCTCGGCTACGAGGACGTCAAATTCCCCAAACCGGTGTTCCACGGTGACACCATCCGGGTGCGCACCGAGATCCTCGACAAGCGGGAGTCGAAGAGCCGTAACGACTCCGGCATCGTTGCGTTCCGTCATTACGGCATCAACCAGCGCGACGAGGTGGTGTGCGAGTGCCGCCGGGCCGGGCTGATGCTCAAGCGCACGGCGACGGAATCAGTCAACGCTTAACCGGATCGTGGGCGTCGAGGAGGAACGGGTATGACGAAGAGCCAGCAGGACGATACCGCCCGGCGGTACGCCTGGATGCCGAGTGACTCGGTAGTCGAGCGCAGCCGGTTGCTGTCGGCGATGCGGCGTTGGGGACACGAGGACATCGACGAGTTGAACCGGTCCGCGGTCGCCGACCCAGAGCGGTTTTGGCGCAACGTCGTCGACGATCTGCAGATCACCTTCGACGCACCGTTCGAACAAGTTCGTGACGAGTCCGAGGGCAAGCCGTTCCCGCGGTGGTTTCCCGGCGGGCGCCTTAATGTCGCGAACCTGTGCGCGCACCGGCACGCGGTCGGCGAACTCGCCGGCAAGACGGCGGTGGTCTACGAGGGGGATGGTGGGCAGCGGCGCACGTTGACCTACGCCGAACTCGATCGTCAGGTGCGCCGGTTCGCGGCGAACCTGACCCAGCTCGGCGTGGCGCGCGGGGATCGGGTGGTGCTGTTCGTCCCCGCGGTCCCGGAGGCGGTGGTCGCGTTCCTGGCGATCGCGATGATCGGAGCCATCTCGGTGCCCACCTTCACCGGATACGCGCCGGATGCGCTGGCCACCCGGCTGCAGGACTCGGAGGCGGTCATGCTGATCACCGCGGACGGCACGACGCGCCGCGGCAGGGCGGTGCCGATGAAGGAGACCGCGGATCAGGCGCTGGACTCGGCGCCGTCGGTGCGCACTGTCGTGGTGCTCCGCCACCTCGGTACCGAGGTCGCGATGGCCGCGGGCCGCGACGTGTATTTCGAGGATCTGGATCCGGATCCGGCACCGGTGGAGACGGCGCCGACGGAGGCGAACGACCCGCTCACCATTGTCTACACGTCCGGGACGACGGGCCGCCCGAAGGGGATCGTGCACTCGCACGCCGGTTTCGGGGTGAAGGCGGCGGTGGACTTCGCGTACGGTTTCGATGTTCATGCCGATGATGTGGTCTCCTGGATCACCGATCTCGGGTGGTTGGTGGGCCCGTTGTTGATGACCGGGCCGCTGCAGCTCGGTGCCACCATCGTGATGATCGAGGGCCTGCCCACGTACCCGACCACCGGACGGTTGTGGGAGATCGCCGAACGCAACGGTGTCACCGTTCAGGGCATTGCCCCGACGGCGGCCCGGGCGTTGATGGCGGGCGGCGACGAGGCGGTGCGCGAGATGCCCACGCTGCGCTCGTTCGTCTCCACCGGCGAGGCGTGGGACGAGCCCACCTGGTGGTGGCTGTTCCAGCAGGTCGGGCGATCACTCCGGCCGATCATCAATTACAGCGGCGGAACCGAGGTCGGCGGCGGCATCCTCATCGGGTACCCGTTCCTGCCCACTGCCGCCGCGGCGTTCAACGGCGCACTGCCCGGCGTCGACGCTGTCGTCCTCGGCGAGGACGGTGCACCCCTCGTCGACGAGGTGGGGGAACTCGCCGTCCGGAACACGTTCCCGGGCATGACCCACGCGTTCTGGCACGACCGTGACCGGTATCTCGAAACCTATTGGAAGCGGTGGGACGAGGTGTGGGTGCATGGTGACCTCGCCAGCGTCGACGCGGACGGGGTGTGGCGGATTCACGGCCGGTCCGATGACACGATCAAACTGTCGGGTCGTCGGGTGGGCCCGGCGGAGATCGAGGCGGCGCTGCTGAGGGATCCGCGGATCGCGGAGGTCGCGGTCATCGGGGTACCCGACGAGCTTCGTGGGCAGCGCGCCGTCGCGTTCGCCGTGGTGCGCGAGGGCGGCGTCGATTCCGACGATCTGCAGGCGACGGCCCTGCGCAATGCTGGTAAATCCTTCGCGCCGACCGTCCACACGGTCGCGACCCTCCCGAAGACGAAGAACGGCAAGATCATGCGCCGCGCCATCCGGGCGCGGTTCCTCGGGGACCCGGTCGGGGACATGTCGTCACTCGACCCGGCGACACCACTCGAAGACATCCCACACCCGCAGGTAGCTGAAGAAGGGATAGGGCGATGAGCCAGAACGACACTCAGAATGTCCAGTTGCACAACACTTCAGTGAAGACGTATGGGGAGTTCCCGACGCTCGCGATCGATCGTCCCTCGGACGGGTTGTTGCGGATCGTGCTGGACGGGCCGGACCTGCACGCGGTGGGTGCGGACATGCACCGTGAGTTGGCGGATGTGTGGGCGGCGATCGGCCGGGACGAGTCGGTGCGGGCGGTGCTGATCCGCGGCGCCGGCGACCGCGCGTTCTCCGCCGGGGGCAGTTTCGACCTGATCGAGGCGATGGTCAAGGACTGGGACACCCGCACCCGGGTGATGGCCGAGGCCCGCGACCTGGTCCGCAATATCATCGAATGCCCGGCCCCGATCGTCTCGGCGATCAACGGCCCCGCCGTCGGTGCCGGACTGGTTGCCGCCCTCCTGGCGGATGTGTCCGTGGCCGGTCGGCGCGCGAAGATCGTCGACGGCCACGTGCGGATCGGGGTGGCCGCCGGCGATCACGCCGCCATCTGCTGGCCGCTGCTGTGTGGGATGGCCAAGGCCAAGTATCACCTGCTCACCAACGAGGTCCTCACCGGCGAGGAGGCGGAACGGATCGGGATGGTCTCGGTGTGTGTGGACGACGACGCCGTGCAGGCCCGTGCCCTGCAGATCGCCGAGAACCTGGCCCGTGGGTCGCGCAGCGCGTTGCGGTTCACC
Source organism: Rhodococcus sp. NPDC059968 (assembly GCF_042738615.1). NCBI lineage: Bacteria > Bacillati > Actinomycetota > Actinomycetes > Mycobacteriales > Nocardiaceae > Rhodococcus > Rhodococcus sp. NPDC059968. The sequence goes on along the minus strand of NZ_JBHWUE010000158.1, from coordinate 8,780 downwards.
AAGCACGCCCTGAACAACTGGTACCGGCAGGCGATGCCGATCTTCGACGCCTCCCTCGGTTTCGAGTTCTACGGCTTCGGCGGCCCGGACGTCGCCGAAGGTATTGCCTCGCACCGCGACAAGCGTCAGCCGAGGTTCACATGAGCGGGCCGTTGGACGGGATCACCGTGCTGGGCCTCGAACAGGCCATCGCCGCACCGCTGTGCACCCGGCACCTGGCCGACCTGGGCGCCCGGGTGATCAAGGTCGAACAACCCGGTTCCGGGGACTCGACCCGCCACTACGACGAGGCCGTGCGCGGTCTGGCCGCCCACTTCGTCTGGCTCAACCACGGCAAGGAATCGGCGGCACTCGACCTCACGGCACCCGCCGACCACGACCTGCTGCACGACCTGCTCGAACGGGCCGATGTGATCGTCAGCAACCTCGCACCCGGTGCGCTGGACCGGCTCGGTCTCGGGGTGGACGCACTCGCCGAGCGGTATCCGCGCCTGATCATCGTCGACATCTCCGGGTACGGGCGCGGCGGACCACTCGATCACAAACGGGCCTACGACCTACTCATCCAGGCCGAGGCCGGGTCCTGCACCATCACCGGCCTACCCGGACAGCCCGCGAAACCGGGTATCCCGATCGCCGACATCGGCACCGCACTGTATGCGTACTCGGCGGTGCTCGCCGCGCTGTTCGACCGGGAGCGGACCGGGCGCGGCGCGGTCATCCCGATCGCGATGCTCGACGTGGTCGCCGAGATGATGGGCTTCGCCCTCAACCAGGTGATCCACAGCGGTGTCGAACCCGAGCCCGTCGGCATGGGCTCGCCGATGGTCGCCCCCTACGGCGCCTACCCGACCGCCGACCACCTGACCGCCGTGCTCGGCACCACCAGCGACCGGGAATGGCGGCGCCTGGCGGCCGACCTCCTGGGCCGTCCGGATCTCGCCGAGGACCCGCGGTACGCGCACAACGCGGACCGGGTCCGGCTGCGCACCGAACTCGACGAGATCGTCGGCCTCTGGTGCGCGCAACGCACCCTGGCCGAGATCCAGCAGGCCGCCGATGCGGCCGGGATCGGCAACGCCCGGCTCAACGGGGTCCAGGGCCTCGCCGAGCACCCGCAACTGGCAGCCCGCGGACGGTGGCGCGATATCGACACCCCGGTCGGCCCGGTGCCCGCCCTGGTGCCGCCCGGCCTCGCACAGGGCTGGACCACGGCGTCGGGCAGCGTCCCGGCGTTGGGCGCAGACACCGACAGCATTCGCGCGGAGTTCGCGAGTACTGCACCGACCGCCGCCGGCAGTGTGCGGCCGTAATCGCACGGTTTGACACACGATTTCACACACGTTGGGAGAAAACCATGAGACCGCTTCGTTCGTTGTTGTTCGTGCCCGGGCATCGGGAGGGGTGGGCCGAGAAGGCCATCGCCGCCGGCGCCGACGGCCTGATTATCGACCTCGAGGACTCCGTGCCGGAGCACCTGAAGGACCAGGGACGCGCCACGGCCGCTCGGACCATCGTGCGGCTGCGGGAGGCCGGCGCGGATGTCGGACTCTATGTGCGGCTGAACGCACTGGACACCGGGATCTCGGGTGACGACATCGCCGCGGTCGCCGTGCCGGGCCTGGACGGGTTCGTGTTGCCGAAAACCTTCGGTCCCGATGACATCGTCCGGTTCGACGCCCTGGTGACCCATTTCGAGCGGGCCAACGGCGTGGACGCCGGGACGTTGGAGTTCATCTGCTGCCTCGAGACCGCCGAGGCGTATGCGAGCTGCGAGAAGATCGCCGTCGCGTCCCCTCGGGTGGCGACCCTGTTCGCCGGGACCGCCCGCGACGCGGACGTGTCCCGATCCGTCGGGTTCCAGTTCACCCCGTCCGGTCAGGAGACGCTGTATCTGCGCAGCCGGGCGCTGCTCGCGGCCCGCGCCAACGGTCTCGAGTTCCCGTTGGTCGGGGTGTGGCAGGACCTCACCGACCACGACGGGGCACGGAACTTCTCCGAACGCAACCGCGAACTCGGTTTCCGCGGTCAGGTGTTGATCCATCCCTCGCACATCGCCCTCGCCAACGAGGTGTTCAGCCCGTCCGACGCCGAGATCGCTTTCTACTCGGGCATGATCGAAGCCTTCGAGGACGCCGAAGCCCAAGGGCTGGCCGCCGTCCGGTACGAGGACATGCACGTCGACTACGCCCACATCAAAACCGCCCACGAGATCCTCGCCTACGCAAGCAGTCTGAGTCGGGCTGCCCACTGATCAAGGCCCATCCGACACCGGAAAGATGCCACTGACGATGCTCGATCACACAGCCTCCGCGCTCCAGCAACTGCCCGACGAAGTGGCCTCCTATGTACGGCAGATGATCCTTGCCGGGAAGGTGCGACCAGGAGAGTTCGTACGCATCGAACGGATCGCGGAGGCTGTCGGAGTAAGCACTACTCCCGTCCGCGAGGGACTTCTGAAACTCTGCGGTGAGGGTTTCGTAAAGACGGTCCCTCGCCGGGGCTATGTGGTTGCTCCATTCACCAAACAAGATGTGCGCGACCTCTTCTGGGCACATGCGCTGCTGGCCGGTGAACTCGCCTCGCGAGCCGCCGAGAACATCACCCATACCGACCTCGACGAGCTCGCGACCATACTCCGAGACCACCAGAAGGCGATCGCCCACGGTGACGCCGACGATGTCGCCGCACTCGGGCACGCCTTCCATCGCAGGGTCAACGCCGCCGCCGGCTCTCCTCGGCTTGTCCGTCTACTGGATTCGGTCACTGCGAACCTGCCGAACCTCTACGACGCCAGACCCGAGCCTCACCTCTCGACCACACAGGAGGCGCGCCTGCTCGCCGCTCTACGCAAGCGCGCCGCCACGTTGGCCAAGACGCTCATGGAAACCCACATCTTGGACGGAGCCGATCACATGATCGCGGAACTCGATCGACGTGGTCTGTGGAACGACGTCTCGGAAGCCCCGCCGAACGGTGCCTCGACCGCGAACGAGGCCGTGTCGACGCCGACGATCCGCCGCGGAGGCGTTGCCGCCCGTCCGCGACGTCCTCGGTAGCGGTCAGTCTCTGTACGAGACGGCCCCTCGCCGGGCTACGCGGCGCCCGCGTAGTGGGCGGGGCGGGGCAGCATCGGACGGCAGACGGCGCGCGGGATGCCGCACACTTCGAAGAAGTCGATGACGATGGATCGGACCTGCGCGGAGACGACGGCTGCCGAGAACCCCGCCGAGATCTCCTGCTGCGGCAGTGAGCGCGCGAATCGCTCGAGTTCGTCGCTGATCTGGATTTCATTGGGCTTCTTCGCGGGAGTCGCGAGAATCATCAGCCGCATCCGGTCGGCGAGGTGCGCCAGATCGGAGACGGCGTCCGCCAACTGCGGGTCCACTCGCTCGCCGTCGTACGTGGCGATCAGGGCGCGCCGCACCAGGACCCGGGTGTTGCGTGCGGCGTTGTCGATCGGGTCGGCGATCGATGCCAGCCGGCCGATGCGGCGTCGTCCCCGCCAGTGGATCGGTGACATCCGTGCCACTTCGGAGCCGGAGCGGAGTTCGACGCGCATGCTGTCGATGGTCGACTGCGTCGAACGGGCAAGTGCGAGAGCATCCTCCAGCGCGGAGACGTCACCGGCGGCCAGTCCCTTCGATGTCTGCCGGAGGGCTGCGGCCACACTGTCCAGCACAGCGGCGGCGCACCGGCGCGTCCGTCGCACGGGGTCGGTGGGCAATACGGACAGCGCCACCAGGCTGAGCGCACCCCCGATCAGTGCGTCCACGACACGGTCGAACGGGTGGGCGCTCGTGGCGGATGCCATGGCCGCAACCAGCGCCGCGGAGGAACCCGCCTGCAGCACGATCACCGAACCACCGTCGAGGAGCACCGCGAAAGACATCGCCACAGCCACTACGAGGCAGATCTGCCAAGGCCCGTTGCCGATGTACCGCACGACGACGTCCGAGACGATCGTTCCGATGGTGACACCCGCAATCAGCTCGCCGGCCCGGCGACTGCGGGCACCCCGTGCGACGCTCAGGCATACCACCGCCGCCAGCGGGGCCAGCAGCGGCTGCTCGTGACCGGCCACCTCGACCGACACCCACCACGCCGCCCCAGCGGTGACCGCAGTCTGCGCAATCGGCACCAGGTACCCCGCGAAGCGAAGCAACGCGGCACGCACTGACGGCAGCGCGGTGGAGCCGATTCTCCGGAGAAAGCCGAGTATCGAAATGAGCTGGAACACAGTGGTACAGCTTTCTGGACGGTCACACGTGGGCAGGAGCACATTCACCAGCGCCTGCCGCTCCGACGACCGCCGGTGGACAAGCCTTCGCAAAGCTTGTCCTGGATTTCTTACGCCCGTGTAAAAGTCGCCGCTTTCATAGCGCAGATCACGTTATGCGCCCTATTTCGGGCGATGCAGGTCACAGCAGACTGCTGAACGTGGCTTGAAATCTTCGTGATTCAAACCACTCGCCGGGGTCGTGAGCCACCGTACGATTCCCCCACATATACGGGGAAATCGGTCTCCGTGAGTGAAGGGATTGCGCGCGTGCCCGAAGTGGGAAGTAACGGAACCGGCGGTGTCGCGGGCCAGCAGGAGATCCCGCCGGGCGCGCGAGGGTACGACGGATTCGGCGGACATATCGGGCGGACGAGTGCGGAGTCGACGCCGTGGTGGGCGCCGGAGACGACAGCGCCGGCCGGTGCACCGAACATCGTGGTCATCCTCATCGACGACATGGGCTACTCGGACATCGGACCGTTCGGCTCCGAGATCGACACCCCCAACCTGAACCGGCTCGCCGACAGCGGCTACCGGCTGTCGAACTATCACACCACCTCGGTCTGCTCACCGGCTCGCGCGGCGCTGCTCACCGGCCTGAACCCGCACCGCGCCGGCTACGGCAGCGTGGCCAACTTCGATCCCGGCTTCCCCGGACTGCGGATGGAACTCGCCGACGACGCGCTCAGCCTCGCGGAGATTCTGCGCGCGAACGGGTATGCCACGCACGCGGTCGGCAAGTGGCATCTCGCGCGCGACACCAACCTCGCGCCGGGTCGCACCCGCGATTCCTGGCCCCTGCAGCGCGGATTCGACAGCTACTACGGATCGCTCGAAGGAATGAATTCGTTCTACTACCCGAACGAGTTGATCTCGGACAACTCCGTGGTCGACGTCGAGGAGTATCCGTCGGACTACTACGTCACCGACGACATCACGGACAAGGCCATCTCGCGCATCAAGAGCCTGCGCGCCCACGACGCCGACAAGCCGTTCTTCCTGTACTTCTCGCACATCGCGATGCACGGACCGCACCAGGCCAAGCCCGAAGACCTGGCCAAGTACCGAGGCCGCTACACCGAGGGTTGGGACGCAGTGCGGCGCAGCCGCTTCGACGCGCAACTCGAGGCAGGGTTCTTCCCGCCCGGCACCCAGATGGCCGAACGCAACACCGAACCCGGCTACGACGCCCCGCCGTGGGACGAGCTCACCGAAGAAGAGCAGCTGCGGTTCGCCCGGTACCAGGAGGTCTACGCTGCGATGGTCGACAGCATCGACCAGAGCGTGGGCCGGGTGCTCGACACCCTCGACGAACTCGGCGAGACCGACAACACCATCATCGTGTTCACCTCCGACAACGGCGGCACCGCCGAGGGTGGCGCGGCGGGAACACGTTCGTACTTCAGTCAATTCGTGCACGGACCGGTCCCGGCGGACTGGGTGCGCGACGTCCCGCACGACGAGGAACTGATCGGCTCGGAGAAGATCGGCGTCCACTACCCGCGCGGCTGGGGGCAGGCGTCGAATACTCCGTTCCGCTTCTACAAGGGTCAGACGTTCGCCGGTGGTGTCCGGGTGCCGTTCCTGCTGTCCTGGCCCGCCGGTCTCGGGCGCGCCGACGGCGATACCGGACTGCGCAAGCACTACTCGTACGTCACCGACATCACCCCGACCCTCCTGGATCTCGCCGGACTCGAGACTCCGAGCCATCGGAACGGGCTTCCCGCGCAGGAGCGTGACGGTGTCAGCATCGCCGACGTCCTGCGGGACGCCGCGCAGCCCACCCCTCACACGGAGCAGTACGCCGAGTTCGGTGGTCACCGCGGGTTCTACCGGGACGGCTGGAAACTGCTGTCGCTGCACACGGATCCGACCCGGGTCGACGATCCGCAGTGGCAACTGTTCGACGTCGAATCCGACCCTGCCGAGACCACGGACGTCGCAAGTGTCTTTCCCGAGAAGGTGCGGGAACTCGCCGAGGCGTGGGATCGAGCGGCGTGGCACAACACCGTGTTCCCGATCCTCAACGACCGCAAGGCCGTGCAGCGGCGGCCCGACGAACTCCGACTCGCGGAGCCGGTGAAGATCCTCGCGGGTACCCCGACGCTGGAACGCTATCGGTCCAGTGTGCTGATCCAGTACCGCGACTTCACCATCGACGTCGCCACCCACGCGATCGCCGCGGGCGACGAAGGGGTGCTCGTCGCTCACGGTGACCCCCACGGCGGATACGTGCTCTACGTCGAGGACGGCCGGATCGTGTTCGCGGTCAACAGCTACGGCCGCGTCGCGCACACCTCCGCGCCCCTCGGTGCGGATGTGGTGGGCGTGCAGGTGCGGGCGGAGGCCACCGAATCCGTCCGGTGGAACTTCACCGTCACCCTCACCGACGCGGCCGGGGTCAGCACCGACGTGGCCACCCTCGACGACCAGTTCCAGCTGGTCGGCATGGCGCCGTGGACCGGGATCTCGGTGGGCGTCGACGCCCGCGGACCCGTCGTGTGGGATCTGCGGGAACGGCGCGGAACCTTCCGATTCACCGGCGGGCTGCGGTCGGTGACCTACACCCCCGGCCCCGTGCGGGTGCCCGAACCGGTGATCCAGGAGGTCGAAGAGTTGGCCGAGGCGATGGCCGACTGACCGGAGCGGTCGGGCGCGCGAAATCGCGCCCGACCTCCGATGGATTCCCGGCTAGTTGTCGTCGTCGGAATCCTTCTTGCCGTCGGAATTCCGTCGCCAATGGGTGAACCGCTCCTTGATGTCCGCCGCGACGTCGCCGACGCCGTTTCCGACGGCGTCCACGGTGGTGCCCAGTCCGCTGCCTATTTCACGGAGCATGCGGATCAGCGGGTCGTTCGAGGTGTCGAAATTCTGTTTGTACGATTTCGCGGCCTTGCGGAATTCTTCGCTGATCTTGGCGTCGTCGTCCTCGCTGCGGCGCGGGTATTCGCCTCGCAGGATCGCCGCGTAGGCGCCGCTGTCCACCCACTTCTTCAACTCGGCGGCACGCAGCACCGAGAACGGGTGAGAGAGCAGTTCGATGTTGAGGAGCTTGAGGACGCCGTCGCGCAGGTCGCCGCTGGCGTCGTACTCGGCGGCCTGGGCCAGGAAGGCGTCGGTGTCGATCTCGCTGACCCGGGAACCGCCGGCCAGCTTCAGCTGCACGCGAAGGGCGGTGTGGACGTCCTGCCCGCACAGCAATCCGGCACGGTCGCCGGACAGTTCCGATTTACGCTGCCATTCCATGAGCGCGGCGATGATCGCTCGCAGCGCCCACCCGCCGATGGGGATCCAGCCGATGGTCCCGGCCAAGCGCATCAGATGCATGAGGATCGTGCGATACACCGCGTGCCCGGACAGGGCGTGCCCGAGTTCGTGGCCGATGATGAACCGCTGCTCCTCGTAATTCATCACGTCGAGCATTCCGGTGGTGACCACGATGAACGGCCGGTCCATGCCGATGGTGAAGGCGTTCACGACCGGGGTCTGCAGCACGAACAGTTCTGGTGTCTCGTCGGCACCCAGAATGCGCACGCAGTCGCTGCGGAGGTCGTGGAGATCGCTGAACTGCCGTTCGTCGACGCGCACGGAGGTGGCCAGGTACATCAGCCGGTGCTGACGCTCCTGCAGCAGACCCGAGATGGTCCGGAAGACCGTGTCGAACCCCTTCAAAGTCCGCAGGGTGACGAGGGCCGCCCGATCCGCCGGGTGCTCCCACGCACGCGAGCTGATCTCCGGGAACGCCGTGCGAACGCGGTCTGGTGTGGTGGTCAAGCTTCCCCCTGGGTCGGTGTGCGTGGCCTCCAGGTCAGGGTAGCGCCGGAGGGTAGCGGCGGCGGTCGTGCTGGGCATTTTGCCAACCACCGACCGCGGCGACTGCTCCGAACATGCGCAGTATGCTCAAGCTTGACGCTCGGTATTGCTCAAAGTGCGTTCCGATGTTCGACTGTTGTGAGAGATCTGCACACGAGACCTCGAAGATGCGGTGAGGTCGGTTCCCACAGGTCCGCCTGCCCGTCACCGCCGATCCGCCTCGCCCACGAACTGGGCCGAGGAGGATCGGATTCGGTGCCAGGAACTCACAGGCAAGGACGAAGCAATGAACGACGCCCGCACGATCGACGACCACACGGCGCAGCTCACCCCGCGCGCGGCCAATCCGGAAGCGCTCGTGGAGATCGAGCAGCGCGTGTTGTGGCTCTCGACCGCAATGATCCACCACGCCAACCGGGTTCGCCCGAACCCCACGGGCCTCAAGGTGGGTGGTCATCAGGCGTCGTGTGCGTCGATCGCGACCATCATGACGTCGTTGTGGTTCGAGCAGTTGCGGCCGGGGGATCGGGTGTCGGTGAAACCGCACGCTTCCCCGGTGCTGCACGGCATCAACTACCTGCTCGGTGAGTTGGACGAAAAGTATCTGACCACGTTGCGGGAGTTCGGTGGGCTGCAGTCGTACCCGTCCCGGTCGAAAGATCCGGATCCGGTGGACTATTCGACC
>NZ_JBHWUE010000157.1:0-15443 GCF_042738615.1 Rhodococcus sp. NPDC059968 | reverse complement strand
AACAGCCGGCAGTACACCACGAAACTGCTCCAGGATGTTCCCGACGACGAAGCGCACAAGATCGTCGAACTGAACGCCCGCAGGCTCTACAACTTTCCCAGGGCCGAGACAGCCTGACACGTCGATGTCATCGAGCTCCCCCGCTTGACCGCGGGGGAGCTCAGCTGTTCGCCGCCATCGGCGGCCGTACCTGGTTCTGGCGGGGAAAAAACTGCAGTGCAATCGTTCTGAAAGCCGAGACTGCGGGGGCGAGCGCTCCCGGCCGGCAAAGAAGGCCGATCTTGGTTTCGCTCACGGGAACGATGGTCTTCATCCGCGCTCCGTCCGGCAGCCGGGACACCCCCTGGGTGCCGAGACAGGCTCCGACACCGGCGCGCACCATCTCCAGGGTCGACTCGTAGTCCTCGTTCTCCACCGCGACCGTCATCCGGGCATCGTGCGCAGCGAACACGCGATCGAGCGCAAGACGCGCCTGATTGCCGACCGGCGGCACTATCAGCGGAAGTCGGGCGGCCTGGGACCAGGTGATGTCGGAGGCGTCCGGGTAGGGATCGTGGAAGCGTGGAACGATGACCGCGAGCGACTCCACGTCGAGTACAGCGGCCGAGAGCTCCAGGGGTGTGCGGTCCACTCGTGCGAAGGCGATGTCGCAGTCACCCGATGCCACGAGTGCGTGAACCTCCGATTCCGTTCTCGGCGCACCCATCGTGACCTTCATCTGCGGGAATTGGCGGCAGAATTCCGACACCACGTCTGCGATCGAGGCAGTGAAGGAGCGGGTGCTCACCACCCGCACCGTTCCCTCTGTCATGCCGCGCAATGACGACACAGTGGCGTCGATGTCGTCCAGCGCCGAAAGTACCCGCCGCGCGGGCTCGAGGATCGAGTGACCGGCGGGTGTGAATGTCACACCGCGGGAGGATCGGTGGAAGAGCTGCATCCGAAGTTCGGATTCGAGCTTCGCGACAGCATGCGAGAGCGACGGCTGGGTGAGATGCACGGCTGCGGCCGCTTTGGTGAACGAACCGTGTTCCGCTACCGCGACGAGGCATCGGAGTTGCTGGATTTCCATCAGTAGTCCTCGGTGTGGGGCGAGGGGGCCATTTCTATCACCGTCTTGCCGAGGGACCGCCCCGCAGCGACGGTATGCAGTGCTGCGCTCACCTGGTTGAGGGGATACCGGGCGCCGATGACGGGCCGGATCCGGCCCGACGCCCACAAGGCCGTGAACTCCGCGCGGTCTCGTTCTGCACGGCCGGGGTCGTGGCAGGCGAACGTACGAATTTCGAGGCCGCGAACGTCGACGCCCTTGAGCAGCACCAGGTTCAGCGGGATCTGGGGAATGTGTCCGCTGGCGTAACCCAGGGTGACGTACCTCCCGCCCCAGCGCATCTCCCGCAGTGCCTGTTCGGACAGCGTGCCGCCCACAGGGTCGATGACGATGTCTACCGAGCCCGAGCCGATCGCCTCTCGGACTCCGGTCCGCAGATCTGTGCCGGAGTAGTCGACCGTGAATTCCGCGCCCCGGCCGCGAGCGGCCTCGAGTTTGTCTGCCGACGATGCGGCAGCCACGACCCGGCCCCCGAGGACGGTGGCGAGTTCGACGGCGGCGAGCCCGATCCCGCCACCGGCTCCTAACACGAGAACCATCTCACCCGAGGCGATCCCGGCTGTCGACCGTAGCGCGTGATACGCGGTCAGGTGGCACACCCAGGTAGCGGCGGCCTCGTCGAACCCGACGGTGTCCGGGATCGGCACCGCAGCGGTGGCCGGTGCGACCACGTACTCGGCGAATGCTCCCGGGGCGATGACCGCCACCCGGTCGCCTGGAACCGGGGCGGTGACGTCCGGCCCCACGGCGTGCACCACGCCGGCCGCCTCATGCCCGGGGACGAAGGGGAGTGGCACCTGAACCTGATATTTCCCCGCGATCATCAGGGTGTCGGGAAAGTTCACGGCCGCCGCGCGCACCGCAACCAGGATTTCTCCCCGTCCCGGTGCCGGAACGGCGACGGAATCGATGCCTATCGCGTCGGGATCTCCCATCCTGTGGATGCGGGCTGCCGACATCACGGTGGGAGTTTCGGTAGAAGTCATCGGTGTCCTCTCGCGGATTCGTGCGTCTCCAGCAGGGAGTATGCAGGAGATGTTCAATAGAGTAATTGCATTCTGCTAAATCAGTCATTATGTTCCAAGTATGGCAGATCACAGTGACAGCACCTCGGTCGCGGACCGGGTCGACGACAGGCCCGCCCTCTCGCTCGACGTCGAAGCACTCGGCAAATGGATGGACGGCCAAGGGATCCCCGGAGCCGGCGAACCGGTGCAGGCCCGGAGTCTGGCCGGTGGATCGCAGAACGAGCTCTTCGAGATCCTTCGTGGGGGCGAGAAGATGGCGCTTCGGCGTCCGCCCGGTTACGGAGTCGAAGGCCGAGCGAAGGTCCTCATGCGGGAGGCGCAACTTCTCAGGGCACTCGCGGGCACCGACGTACCGCACGCCAGGCTGCGCGGCGCGACCGACGACGTGTCTGTCATCGGGTCGCCCTTCTACCTGATGGATCTGGTGGACGGCTGGAGCCCCATGGGCGGCGGGTGGGCGGCGCCGTTCGACACCGATCTGCAGGCCCGATCGGGACTCGCGATCCAACTCGTCGACGGCGCCGCGAAGATGGCGCGCGTCGACTGGAAGGCGCAGGGCCTCGACGGCTTCGGTAAGCCAGACGGCTTCCTCGACCGGCAGGTGGATCGCTGGCTGTCGCATCTGGCCGGGTTCAAGTTCCGCAACATTCCAGGACTGGACGAGACCGCAACGTGGCTCCGCAACCACCAGCCCCGGACCTTCGAGCCCGGAATCATGCACGGTGACTACCAGTTCGCGAACGTCATGTATCGGCACGGTGCGCCGGCCGAGCTCGCGGCGATCATCGACTGGGAAATGGCGACGATTGGCGACCCGCTGCTCGATCTCGGTTGGGTGCTGGTCGCGTGGCCGCCCGAGGGGGATGCGATGCAGCATGCCCGCTATCTGAACTACGACGGGATGCCGTCCCGTGAAGACATGCTCGAGCACTATGCGACGGTCAGTGGACGCGACGTCTCCGACGTGGACTACTACGTCATTCTCGCCCGGTTCAAGCTGGCCATCGTGTTGGAGGCGAGTGTCGCCCGGCACGCGAAGGGTGAGGCGGACGACCGCGTCGCCCGTTTCGGTCCGATCGTGCTCGAGCTCATGCAGTTCGCCGCAAACCTGTCGAAGACGACGTCGCTCCGCTAGTGCAACGACGTCGCACCGAAGAATCGAGGAATGGGAATGTCCTGGGATTTCGAAACCGATCCTGAATTTCAGAAGAAACTCGACTGGACCGCGCAGTTCGTGCGCGACGAGGTCGAGCCGCTCGATCTGGTGTGGCCGCACGACAACTACAAGCCACTCGACGACGAGCACCGTCGAGTCGTGGATCCGCTCAAGCAGAAGGTGCGCGACCAGCAGCTGTGGGCATGCCATCTCGAACCCGCTCTCGGCGGGCAGGGGTACGGACAGCTGAAACTCGCCCTGCTCAACGAAATCCTCGGCCGCTCCGCCTGGGCTCCGGTCATCTTCGGGACCCAGGCTCCTGACACCGGGAACGCCGAGATCATCGCCCACTTCGGCACCGAGCAGCAGAAGGCGACCTATCTCCGGCCGTTGCTCGACGGGGAGATCTTCTCCTGCTATTCGATGACCGAACCACAGGGCGGCGCCGACGTCTCCGGTTTCGAGACGACGGCCGTCCGCGACGGTGACGACTGGATCATCAACGGGTGGAAGTTCTTCTCCTCCAACGCCCGCTACGCGGCGTTCTGCATCGTCATGGCGTACACGGACAAGGACGCCGGCCCGCACAAGGGCATGTCGATGTTCCTCGTTCCCACCGACTCTCCGGGTCTGACGATCGAGCGCAACCTGGCACTGATCCACGAACCGGCGGACGAGGGCTCGGAAGCCTACATCCACTACGACAACGTCCGTGTTCCCCACACCGCGTTGCTCGGTGACGAGGGACGTGCTTTCGAGGTGGCGCAGGTCCGTCTCGGCGGTGGTCGCGTCCATCACGCCATGCGCACGGTCGGACTGGCGCAGCGTGCACTGGACATGATGTGCGAGCGGGCACTGAGCCGCACCACCCGCGGGAAGGCATTGTCCGAACGCGAGACCGTGCAGAACTACATCGCCGAATCATATGCGGAACTGGAGCAGTTCCGGCTGTTCGTTCTTCGCACGGCGTGGTTGATCGACAAGACCAAGGACTACTCGCTGTGCCGTAAGGACATCAGCGCGATCAAGTTCCTTACCCCCAAGGTCCTCCACGACATCGTCCAGCGCTCGATCCAGGTACATGGCGCCCTCGGTGTCACCCAGGACACTCCGTTGGCCAAGATGTGGGTCACGGCGCCGGTGATGGGCCTCGTGGACGGTCCGACCGAGGTTCACCTGCGTCAGGTGGCGAGGGCTGTGCTCAAGGACCACCGGTCCACCGATGGGCTCTGGCCGACCGACCACATCCCGTCGAAGCTCGAAGCAGCGAAGTACAAGCTCGGCATCGTCTGACCGCCGACCTGGGGAGCGTGGAGCCGCATGTCCGCGCTCCCTTTCCTGTGTCCGCGGTCGAGTGAATTCGATTGGGGGCCTGCCGTGCCCGAGGCTCCGCGGCTTTGACAGATGTGAGCTGGAGCACTAGCTTTCTGAACGGCGTGAAAATTCCGCCATTCAGCTGATCCCCGGGAACATTCTCGCCGGATCTCGGCATCTGATCGGAGATCTTCATGGCTTCGTCTCGTGTGATCAAGATCGGGGCACTCGCGGCCGCCACCCTCGTCGCGGCCGCCTGTGGCGGCTCCGGTGGTAGTGAGGGCCAGACCGATTCACTGACGGTGGCGTGGTTCATTCCACCGTCGTCGATGGATCCGCACATGAATCCGAGTGCGGCCGGCGCTCACCCGTACATCGACCTCCTGTACGACCGGCTGACCGCAATCGAACCGGTCGACGGTGTACCCACGGTGGTGCCGAGTGTGGCGGAGTCCTGGGACTATTCTGCCGACGGCCGGACGCTGACGTTCTCTCTCCGACGCGACGTGAAGTTCCACGACGGCACGCCACTCGATGCGAAGGCGGTCGTCGCGAGTATGGACCGGGCTCTGCACCGCCCGCAGTCTTCGGCTCAGGACAAGTTCACCATGGTCGAGGACGTCAGTGCGCCAGGCGATTACACAGTGCAGTTCGCGCTCGACGAGCCGTCGACCGATCTGCCGTTCATTCTGGCGACGACTCTGGGATCGATCGTCAATCCGAAGGCAGTCGATGACGACCTGGGTGCGCATCCCGCTGGGTCGGGCCCGTACGAGCTGACGTCTCTGACGGTCGGGGACAAGGCAACGTTCACGAGGGTGCACGACTACTGGAACCCGGACACCTACGTGATTCCCAAGGTCGAGATCCGTGGGATCGTGGATGACAACGCGCGCATGAATGCGCTTCGCAGTGGTCAGATCGACGCCGCGCTCTCGCGGATGAGCCAGTACCGGGATGCGACGGCGATGGCCGAGTCGGGCGACTTCACCTTGTCCACCTCGGGGCGGACGTCCTGGTACACCATCTATCTCAACTCCGATCGCGGACCGCTGCGCGATCCCCGCGTCCGTCAGGCGCTCAACTATGCGATCGACCGGGACGCGTTGAACGATTCTCTGATGAACGGACAGTGCGCTCCGACGTCGCAGCCGCTCCAGGAGGGAGTCGACGGCCATGTGTCCGAGGACGGATTCGGATATCGTCACGACCCCGACAAGGCGCGGGCCCTGCTGGTCGAGGCCGGTTACACCGACGGCCTGGAGATCAAGGCGTTGACGACCGGCGCGCACGCTCAACTGTCTGTCGGCATCCAGGCGCAGTTGCAGGCGGTCGGTGTGAAGATCGACTTCGAGAACTCCGATTTCGGTGAAGCGCTGCCGAGATGGGAATCGGGCGACGTCGACGCCTGGCAGTACAGCATGGCGGGAAACCCCGAACCGGGCTTCACCCTTCGCGACCGCTACCTGGACCGGAGCCAGCAGGGCCCGCTCCCCGACGGTTTCGCGCAGACGATCCGGTCAGCGCTTGCATACGAACCTGGTGACCGAACCCGTACCGCACTGCTGGAGCAGGCGTCCCGAGTCGCGTCCGAGCAAGCGCTGGAAGTATTCATCTGCGCGCCGGCAACTCAGTACCTGCACACGCCGGGAGTCGTGGGATTCGACGAGATGACCCCACCGTTCGTCGGTGGCCCGTTCGAACTCCGGCACGTCCATTTCGCGGAGTGATGTAAGGGTCGGCGGCGGCCGGGCGGTGTCAGAAGTCCGTGCCGCCGTCGATGTTCACCAAGGCACCGGTCATATAGCCGGCGCGCGGTGACAGGAGAAACGCAACGAGTTCGCCGACCTCGTCGGGCTGTCCGGGCCTGCCCAGCGCCGCCTCGAGGCCCCACTCCTCCACCATCACCCGTTCCAGAGCTTCCTCGTACGGGTATCCCCGTTCCTCCGCCACGTGGGCACGGATCGCCCGCAACGCGTCCGTCTCGATGGCCCCCGGGCAGATGCAGTTCGCGCGAATGCCCTTGCTGCCATACGCCTTCGCGATCCCCTTGGTGAACACCGCGACGGAACCTTTCAGTGATGCGTACGGCAGCCGCACGAGGTCGGGAGAGCGCACCGAGTATGCCGCCGTCGTCACGATCGTGCCTCGGGTGGAGGTGAGATGGGGGAGTGCGGCCTCGACCGTCCGCGTCGTGCCCAGCACGACGTCGCGGAGAGCCCCGATCCACATCTCCTCGGGTGATTCGATCGGCTCCTTCCCGAGGATGCCGGTGGTCACTGCAACCCCGTCCAGGCGGCCGAGGAGTTCGACGGCCTCTGCCACGGCCTCTTCGGCCTGGCCGGCGACTCCGACGTCGAACGACAGTCCGTACGCACGTGCGGCGCCGGCTTCGCGAATCGCGGCGGCTGCGTGTTCGGCTCGTGCTGCGTCGCGCCCGACCACAACGATCGAGGCACCGTCGCCGGCGAGTGCGCGGGCCGACGCGAGCCCCATCCCTGCAGTTCCACCGACGACGAGATAGCCCTTGTCGCGAACGAGAAGATCCATGTGTTCCACGCTTCCTTGATGTGAGCCCAACCTTCCGTTGATGACACTATCGTCAGAATAATTCGGACCCAGAGGAGACTGCCCTGTCGGGTCGGGGATCGGTTCGGGATCCGCGCGGGCCTGTCGGCGAGGTTCCGCATCGAGTGAGCGGCGGGATCGCCGTTGTGTCCCCGAGGAGCTTCGGGTTGTCGACATCGGCGAGTCTGCCCAGGTGGGGCTTCGGACGCACCATTGACATGTGAACGGCGTCACAATAATGTGCGTTGTGTCAGATGCTGATCCCGCTTCGGAGTTCGATGTTCGGTTCTTTCGGAATCGAAACTGCATGGGCGCGATGGGTGCACTGTCGGGAGCTGCGTCCGATGAACAGGATGTCCGATCTCCGCCGCACCTGCGTGCCATCAGACGCTGTCGAGGCGAGCATCTTCACCCGAAACGTCAATCGAGGAGAGTCGTGAACCGAGTTGAAGGCAAGATCGCTTTTGTCACCGGAGCAGCGCGCGGGCAGGGACGAAGCCATGCTCTGAATCTTGCTCAGGAAGGCGCCGACATCATCGCCTTCGATCTGTGTGAGGACATCGAGACGAACGAGTACCCGCTGTCGACCGAGGAAGATCTCGCGCACACGGTCAAGCTGGTGGAAGCCGAAGGTCGGCGCGTCGTGTCGGCGAAGGTGGACGTGCGTGATCGTGTCGGACTGGAGAAGGCTCTGGCGTCAGCCGTTGCGGAACTGGGTGGTCTCGACATCGTCGTCGCGAACGCCGGAATCTGTCCGCTCGGCAAAGACATCCCGATGCAGGGTTTCGTCGACTCGTTCGACGTCGACTTCCTCGGGGTCGTGAACTCGATCCACGGTGCCCTGCCACACCTGCGTGACGGCGGCTCGATCATCGCCACCGGTTCGCTCGCGGCCCTCATGCCTGCCGGTCTGACCAGCCCGGGAGGAACCGGGTACGGACTGGCCAAACGGATGATCCCGCAATACGTACGCACCGTGGCACATCTGCTGGCAGCCAGGGGCATCCGGGCCAACACGATTCATCCGTCCAATTGCAACACCGATATGTTGCAGAGCCCCCCGATGTACAAGATGTTCCGCGACGACCTCGACAATCCCACTCTCGACGACGTCAAAGACGGTTTCGCGAGCATGCATCCCATCCCGACGCCGTGGGTGGAACCTGCCGACATCTCGAGCCTCGTGGTCTACCTCGCCTCGGACGAATCCCGCTTCGTCACGGGCCAGGAAGTGCGGGTGGATGCCGGTGCTGGACTGGCTCTCGGACTCTGATTCGCACGCTCGACTTCGCCATCGGCAATCGTGCTGCGACGGCGTCGCGGCCCCACACGAAGGAAGTACGTCATGGGATCTTCAGTCAACGCACCGATGAGCGCACCGACGTTGTCGCTCGCCGAACCGCGGATGCTGATCGGCGGTGAGTTGGTCGACGCCCTGTCCGGCCGGGTGTTCGACAACATCGATCCCGCAACGGAGCACGTTCTCGGTGTCACCGCAGATGGATCGACGGAGGACGCCGATCGCGCCGTGAGCGCCGCGCGCCGCGCATTCGACACGACCGACTGGTCGACGAACTCGTCCCTGCGAAGCCGGGTGCTGCGGCAGCTCGCCGACGCGATGGACGAGCGCCGAGTGGAACTCGGCGAGGTCGTCACGGCCGAGGCGGGCGCTCCCATGGCCCTTCACGACATGATGCAAGTCGGTCCCGGCATCGAATCGCTGCGGTGGATGGCGGATCTCGCCGACACCTACGAATACGAGAAGCAGTTCCCCACCCGCGTAGCGCTGGGCACCTCGACAGCGCCGCTGGTCCGAAAGGAAGCGGCCGGAGTGGTCGCGGCTATCACCGCCTGGAACTATCCGTTCTTCCTGAACATGGTCAAGCTGTCCGCCGCACTCGCAGCCGGGTGCACGGTGGTGCTCAAACCCGCACCCGACACCCCGTGGTCCGCGACGATGATCGGAAAGCTCGCCGCCGAGTACACCGACATGCCCGCCGGCGTGCTCAACGTCGTTACCTCGTCCGACAACGCCGTCGGTGAGGCGCTCACCACGGATCCGCGGGTAGACGTCGTCACGTTCACCGGGTCGACGGCCACGGGACGCAAGATCCTTGCCGCCGGCGCACCGACGGTGAAGCGCACCCTTCTCGAACTCGGCGGCAAGTCCGCTGCAATCGTTCTCGAAGATGCAGACATGCAGGCAGCCATCGGGCTGGTCGCCGGTTCGGTCTGCTCGCACGCCGGTCAGGGCTGCGCACTGACCACGCGTCTGTTGCTTCCGCGTTCTCGCTACGACGAAGGGCTGCAGGTCGCCCAGGCGGTCATGTCCGCGATGGTGCCCGGGGATCCGAAAGACCCGTCGACATTCATCGGCCCGGTGATCAATGCGGTTCAGCTCGAACGTGTGCTCGGGTACATCGAACTCGGCAGGACCGAGGGGCGGATCATCTTCGGAGGGGGCCGAGCGGAGAACCACGATCGCGGCTTCTTCGTAAATCCGACGCTCATTGCGGATGTCGCCCCCGATGCGCGGATCGCTCAGGAGGAAATCTTCGGTCCGGTACTCGTCGTGATTCCCTACGAGACCGAGGACGAGGCGATCGATATCGCGAACAACTCGTTGTACGGCCTGTCCGGCTCGGTGTTCGGCGGCGATGTCGCCCATGCGACAGACGTGGCCAGGAGGGTCCGGACCGGCACGATTTCCGTGAACGGTGCTGCGTTCCTCGCCGACGACGTCCCGTTCGGTGGGTATCGCCACAGCGGTCTGGGACGGGAGCACGGCGTCGAAGGCTTCGAGGAGTTCCTCGAGAGCAAGACCATCGGCATACCGGCGACAGCGTGACAGGGGGCTCTCCGACGGCGGAACCGTCGACGGTCCGAGAACCTGTGTGCACACCCGACTGGTGGGCGGACCGCGACCCCTCGCGCCCGGCGGTGGTCGTGCCCGGCGGCCAGACGCTGACCTACGGCGAACTCGCTGCGAAATCAAGCTGGCTGGAACGGGACTGGATCTCGAAGGGCATCTCACCCGGGGATCGCGTCGCCGTTGTCATGGAGAACCGCACCGACTATGTCGTCGTCGCGATCGCGGCGTTGCGGTGCGGCGTCCGGTTGGTCGCGGTGAACGTCCACCTGACGCGGGCGGAAGCCGTTCACGTCATTTCCGACTCGGACGCCCGGCTGATCGTCGCCAGCGACCGGTTTGCTGATCTGGTGGCCGAGGCGGCGGGTGCGTCGCCCGCAGTGGAGGCGGTGCAGATTGTCGGCGAAGTCCGGGACGGGTACGAGCGCCTGTACGACGGCGAGGAATCCGGGCCAGCCGCCGGAGCAACACCCAGCGCTGATAGGGCGGTGCGCCAGGGCACCTTCATGTTCTACTCCTCGGGGACCACCGGAAAACCCAAGGGAATTCTTCGGGAAATGCCCGACGTGTCGTTCGAGCAGGGCGATCCGTTGACCGCCAACTTCCCGCTGACGTGGGGGTTCGACCAGGACTCGGTGTGGTTGAACTCGGCTCCGCTCTATCACGCGTATCCGTTGCAGACCTGCACGTCCGTGGTCAGGTGGGGCGGAATGCTGGTTCTGACCGAGAAGTTCGACGCCGAGGAGAGTCTTCGGATCGTCGATGAATTCGGTGTCACGCACACCAGCATGGTTCCCACCATGTTCGTTCGCTTCCTGCGTTTGCCCGAGGACGTTCGGCGGCGCTACGACGTCTCGTCGATCCGGTTGGCGATTCATGCCGGCGCTCCCTGTTCGGTGCCTGTGAAGCGCGCAATGATGGAGTGGTGGGGGCCGGTGCTCTACGAGTTCTACGGCGGCAGTGAGAACATCGGCATGGTCCTCATCACGCCGGACGAGTGGCACGCGCATCCCGGTTCCGTGGGTCGGCCGGCACCCGGAACCATATCGGTGCTCGGCGAGGACCACGCGCCCGTGGCCCCGTACGAGCGGGGAACCATCTGGTTCGACCATGCCCCGAGTTTCAGCTACCACCATTCACCGGAGAAGACCGCGGGTGTCTTCGACGCGGAAGGGCGCGCGACGCTCGGTGATCTGGGCTACCTGGACGAGGACGGCTACCTGTACCTCGACGGCAGACGCACCGATCTCATCATTTCCGGGGGAGTGAACATCTACCCCGCCGAAATCGAGGCTCGGCTGGCCGAGCACCCCGCAGTGTTCGATGTCGCGGTGATCGGTGCTCCGGATGAGGAATACGGCCACCGGGTCGAAGCCTTCGTGCAACTCGACAGCGGCGTTGCGGGCGACGCGGAGTTGGAGCGTGAGCTCCTCGAATTCTGCCGAAGGGAACTTGCGTCCTTCAAGTGCCCGAGATCGGTGACCTTCGAGGAGTCCCTACCGCGGACTCCGGCCGGAAAGCTACTCAAACGCGTTCTGATGGAAAGGGTCTGGACATGACAGCCGTGAAGCAGACTGCAGTGAACGATGCGGTGGTACTGATCCACGGCGGGCAGCACACGAGAGAGTGCTGGGACCCCACCGTCACAGTGCTGAGAGAGCTCCGACCGGATGTGACGGTACTGGCCGTGGACCTACCGGGCCGGGGGTCGAAGCCCGCCGCCCTGTCCGAGGTCGGTATCGCCGAGTGTGTTCGCTCGGTGGTGGCCGACATCGATGCGGCCGGATTGTCCGAGGTGGTACTTGTCGCGCATTCGATGGGCGGCGTCACGATGCCTGGAGTGGCCGCGGCGTTGGGGAAGGAGCGTGTCCGCCGGATGGTCTTCGTGGCCGCTGCGGCACCACCGGACGGAATGTCGATCCTCGATGACCTGATGGGTGAGCTTCAGGAGGACATCCGGGAGCGCGTCGACGCTCCGGCGGAGTCGCCTCCCTTTCCCCGCGGGACGGTGGAATCGCTGTTCTGTAACGGGATGACCGAAGAACAGACGGATTTCGTCGTGCGGTGCATGTGCCCGGAGAGCAACCTCCTCGCCACGCAGAAAGTCGATCGCAGCGACATGCCGCCGTCGATTCCGCGGACCTGGGTACTGACACTGCAGGATCGGGCGGTGCCGCCGGACCAGCAGCGGCAACATGTCGACAATCTCGGGGGAGCCGACGAGATCGTCGAGATCGACACCTGTCACGACGTGATGGTGAGTGAACCGGAGATCCTCGCGAAGATCCTGATCGATCGCCTCGTCTGATCCGAGCGATGCGCAGGAGCACCGGGGAAACGCCTCGGTGCACCTGCGTATCCGGAGGATCAGGGGATGCCGCCGTCGGACCGGACGATAGTTCCGGACGTGTAGCTGGACGCGTCGCTGGCGAGGAAGAGTGCCGCACCGACTATTTCGGCGGGATTCCCGATCCGCTCGAGATGCAGGCGCGAGGCCATTCTGTTCGTGTGCTCCATGTCCCAGGCTGCGGCGATGTCGGTCAGATACTGGCCGGGCATCAACGTGTTCACCCGGACTTCGGGTCCGAGCAGTTCGGCGTAACCCTCGGTCATTGCGTTGAGCCCGTTCTTGGCGGCGGCGTAGGGAATGATCGAGCCCATGGGTCGCAGCGATCCGGTGCTGCTGACGTTGATGACACTTCCCGAGCCGCGTTCCTTCATGCGGGTTCCCACCAGCTGGGTCAGTCGGAAGGGGCCTTTGAGGTTGAGGTTGAGGACACTGTCGTACATCTTCTCGGTGACGTCGGTGACCTTGTCGTACACGGGCGACATCCCGGCGTTGTTCACCAGGACGTCCACCTTGCCGAACCTCGCGTACGTGGCGTCGACCAAGCCTTCGATCTCGTCCCATCGACCCATGTGGCAGCTGTAGGCGAGGGCGTCCCGCCCGGTCGTCGACCTGATCTCGTCCGCGACCTCCTCGCACTTCTCGAGATTGCGGCTCGCGACGACGACGTCCGCCCCGGCTCGTGCGAACGCCACACTCATTTGCCGGCCCATGCCGCGACTACCACCGGTGACCAGCGCGACCTTGCCCTCGAGGCTGAACAAGTCGAACGGGGACGGAAGGTCTCCCTTCGTGTGAACAGGGGTGTCGTCCATACTGGAAGCCATACGTCTCCTCAAAACAGAATCGGATTACTCGATATGCAGAACGATACATCAGAGTCGCAGTCACGGGCAGGGGTCAGTCGCGCCGCACAAGCGGCTGCGCGACGAACCGCACGTCAGCGCCAGTCGGCCGAGGACGAGATCGAGCGTCTGCTCGAGGTGACGCTGGAGCTGATCGAGAAGTCCGCGCCTGCAATGCCTTCCGTGTCAGCGATCGTCGCGGCCGCGGGAATTTCGAATCAGACTCTGTATCGATCCTTTCCGAGCAAGGACGACCTGATCCTCGCTGTCCTCGAGAAGGGTGTCCACCGCGTGGCCGACTACATCACCGCACGCATGGCTGGTGTCGATGATCCGCACGAGCAGATTCTCGTGTGGACGCGCGGAGTCCTACGACAGGTCAGTCACAGCGATGCTGCGCAGACAAGTCGTTCCGTGCTCGAGCACCTCGAGAAGGCCGGATCGTCGAGTCAGGAGGACGGCGGTCAGGACGAACTGCTGAAGCCGGTGACGAGTCTGCTCGCGTCCCCGTTGGAGGCACTCGGATCCGACCCGGTTCTCGAGGGTGCCTGCATCTCCGACCTGGTGCTCGGGGCGATGCGCCGCCACCTCTGGACATCGACCGCGCCCTCTCCCGAGGAGATCGAGGGGATCGGGCGGTTCGTCCTCGGCGGGCTGAATGCGAACAACCGGGACCGATAGCGGGACGTTCGGCCGGTTGACACGTGACGCCTGATCGCCGAGGTTAGGAGAACCGGTGGTGAGTGAACTCCCATCCGGTGTCCTTCATTCACCGGCCGAACGTGTCGTCGCTCCCGTGCATTCGCAGCGCAGCGACGATTGTGGTCGAACTCCAGAAAGGCTTCTACATGTCGACTGGCATCCCCTGTCTCGACGGAACCGTCTCCATCGTCACCGGAGGGGCTTCAGGTATAGGTTTCGCGATCGCCGAAGCGTTGATCGCCGAGGGCTCGACGGTAGTGGTGGCCGATGTCGAGGCCGCCGCCCTCGCGCGAGCAGCCACCGATCTCGGCGCCGCCACGGTGCTCGCCGACGTGAGTAGTGCCGACGACGTTCAGCGAGTGGCAAACGAGGTTGTCCGTCGGCACGGGCGCATCGACATCGCTGTCAACAACGCCGGAATCGCGCGCGTAGCACCGTTCGACGAGTTGACGCTCGACGACTTCCGTTGGGTGCTGGACGTCAACCTGTGGGGCGTGATCCACGGGATGAAGTCGTTTCTACCGGTGATCGAACAGACGTCGCAACGCGGATACATCGTCAACACCGCGTCCATCGCGGGTCTGCGCACCGCAGCCGGCCTCGGTGCCTATGCCGTGTCGAAATTCGGCGTCGTCGCGTTGACGGAGACCGTGGGTATGGAACTCGACGCGAGAGGCTCGCACGTCGGTGTGGGGGTACTGCTGCCCGCAATGGTGCGGTCCAACATTGCGACAAGTGAGCGGAACCGGCCGGGTGTGGTTCCCCGTGGCACGAGCGGTTCGGGGGCATCGACACGGGTACCGGTGGCAGCAATGGGCGCGGACGTCGTCGGTCGCCTGGTCGTGGACGCGATCAAGCGGGGCGATCGATACATCGTGAGTCATCCGGAGACGCTCGAATCCGTCCGCGCGCGGCACCGCGGCATCGAGGAGGCGTATGCCGCAATTCCATCCGTCGAATAACGAAGACAGACCGTCAGAAAAGTGCGGTGGCTACGTGCCGGCGGGCCCATGTGTGAGAGGTCGTAATGGGTTGGAGCTGCGACCCAACGGGAGATATCGCGGGACATCTTGACACTTGTGATGGTGATCACTAGCGTACGAAGCGTCAGATAATCGGCATAGACCGCGGGCAGAGACCGATGCGCTACCCGGATCGTGCCTTTGTTCGAGTAGGAGTAGCAGTGCCGCTTCAAGACCATATGCAATTGATCTCCGTGGACGACCATTTGATCGAGCCCCCGAATCTGTGGACCGATCGCCTGCCCAAGAAGTTCCACGAGCAGGGCCCGCGGATCGTCGAGATGGACATGAGCCAGAGCCACGGCGACGAGGGGTTGTCGGCGGCTCTCCTCGATGCCGCCCGACAGGGAGACACCGCCCCGAGGGAGAAGAAGCTCGCCCAGGTGTGGTCGTACGAGGGCCGGATCTATCCGAACATCGGCCTCAACGCGGTGGCGGGCAAGAAGCCGCAGGAGTACGGGATGGATCCCACGCGCTACTC
>NZ_JBHWUE010000156.1:0-15889 GCF_042738615.1 Rhodococcus sp. NPDC059968 | reverse complement strand
TCCGCGGTCTCTTCGCTACTCAATGCTTCCTACTCCGAACTCGCCCTCGAACCTCACTGATTACGGACACCGATTGTGTCTCAGACCAGGTTGACGAGAGGGTCACCGCGCCAATCAAGATAGGCACCCAATGATTTCTCATACCGTAAGGGTCGCCAAGCGGGATTCTGACAGACCGCCTGCGCCGTCAGATGCAAACCTACTTGGTTTCTCCGGACAGGGATCCGTCACCGGTGACGCGGGTTCGCCGGTGGGCATCTTGTGAACAAGTGGTTCGTAAGTGCGCGAGAATTCAATGATGACGAGGTCGGACTCCGAAGAGAACCGGTCAGACCCGGGTCTGGTTCGGCTCGGCTCCCTCGAAGTCGACCCGGCGGTGCTCGAAGGGCCCGGTTCGTCGCTGTGGGACCTGATCGGCGGCCGGGAGCTCACCTTGCGCTCTCCTGACGATCTGCTCGATCTCCCCCGTCAGGGATGGCGACCGATCTTTCCCAGCTGGGAGTTCATCGACAACCCGCGAGACGTCTTCGTCGCGCCGCACCCACACCGGCGAAATGCGTGGGTATTGGTGTTCTTGCACTGGATCGGGGAAGCCTGGACCGTCAGTACCGATCCCGGCCCGGTCCCGGTGCGGCGGTCCAACGCGGCCCGGCGGGCGGGCCTGGAACTGCGGTGGCCAGCCGAGCAGACCGCCACGGTGGGCACGCTGCCCGAATCGTCGATCGATCTACTCAATACCGCCGATCACCTCTGGACGAACGACGTCGGCGATCACATGACCGTCCACGGGTGGGTGCTCGGACCGGACGGCGAACCACTGGGAACCGGCGTGATGGTCTTCGCCCACGCACCTCCACTGCCCGACCTCGCGCCGGGCGGCCGCATGTCCCTGCGGGTGAACTTCGTATCGGACATCGAGGATCTGGCGGCTGGACGCTACCGGGTCGTAGCCGAATTGCTTGACCTGGAGTTGCAGTCACCTCCGGGCACGCTCGTCCTGGCGGAACCCGACATCCCCTGATGACCCGTTAGTTCGGCATGGGGATGATGTGGCGACGCAGATCATCCGGGTCAGGGAGCGTGAGTTCGACTGTGGTGGCGGACAGCCCGACCTGCGGCCATGCGACGAGATACCGCACGAGGGTGGAGCGCGGAAGTTCACTTGTGGTGTACAAGAATTCGCGCCGGAACACGCCGGGCTTCGACTTTCCGGCGGTGCTGTGGCGGGGAAAGGGTTGCTCGGTCGAGTCGTCGGCGGCGCTGAAGCGGAAGGCCACCCCCCCCGGACCGGTTGAGGGTTCGGGCGCCCGGTGACCGGGTCGATCTCGGCCGGCGCCTTGTACTGGCGTTCGGCGACGTCCGCATGCGCGCCCGTGGCGACAACCACCACGGCGATCTCCAGCCCACCCTTGTAGGCGATGATCGTTCGGAGCCCCACCTCCAGGCCCGGACTTCGCGCCAGAATGGTAGGCCCGTGCGCGATGGCGCCGAGGTCGGATGTTTCAGGGGGAAGCATCCCTATGTGCCACGACATAGCTCTCCCGGTGTCGGCGCGCATCGACTGCGGTACACACCCGAACACCAGCGCAGATACGCGGTAACAACCGAAACAGGCACGGTGAGAACGTTAGCGCCGATTTTCGCGGAGCGCTGATTGCCTGAACTTCGGGTCGCTCGGGAGACGCCCGTGGCTCCGTGAGGGGTTGAATGCGTTTGCCGGGTAGGCGTTTCGCTGTGGGGCGGGGCATCACGGCGCGAACATAATGAGGGCATCTCGCTGACTGTAAAGCGAATCCCTGCTGGCCATTGCTAACGATTGCTGGCGGGCCTATCAAGGAGGACATCCTCATGCGGCCACGAACTACTCTCCTGTTATTGAGTATTCTGGGGCGCTCGGCCGCCGAGCAGGCGACACGCGGGCGCTGGTTCGTTGATCTCCGCGACCGGTCACGGTTGACTGGGTCGTCGACCAGTCAGCGAATACCCAGCGCACTACTCGCCCGTCTTACGCCAAGCCGACCTACCCAACGTCCCAGTCCCGTCGCTCGGCGGATGCACGGTCCGCTACGAATTCGCATGGTCAGACCCAGCGAATGAGGGTGGACTCGCTGAGTGAAAATTGGCGTTAGTCCCCTCGAAGACGGCATCCCCGCGAAATGCAGTGTCCAGCCGACGCATCTGCCTCTGGCTGCACCTCGCAGTCGGATCGTGCCGTCTGCTCCGAGCGAACGTGCCGGCGAACTTCGTGCCGGTGAGGGATCCGCTTTCGGGACGAGGGCCGACCACTGCCGGACATGCGCTGGGACGCCGATCTCGTCCCGGTGAGGGTTCCGGTTTCGGACGTTGACAATCGCCGGAGCTCGGACGGCGATGGTCTGGTGGATTTGTTCTCTGAGCATAGTGTCGTCGTTACGCTGCTTTGAGATCGCCTTTCATGCGGTTGGGAGGGACCCTGGATGCCGGAGCAGACCTCGATCTCGGCGGTGCCTCTCGCAGGTGCGCCCGACAGCTGGATCGAGCATGGAGAGTGGGGTTCCCGAGCGCTGGATATCCTGGGTGATCCCATCCCTGATCGTGCGCTGGCCGAGCAGTTCGCCAGCGAGAAGCAACTGCCGCTGGAAGACCGGCGCGCGTTGCTGATCCGCAGTCGCGACCTGCCCGACTGGCGACGCCCACCCAAGCCCGACGAGAATCCCACCGCTACCGACGATCATCAGGTGACCATCTACCAGCGGGACGGCTCGACCTCGGTGTCGGAAACTTCCGCCTCTACGACCGAGGGGATCCTGTTCGGCATCGAAGCGCTTGAGCCCGATCCGGGAGGACACGTCCGCCTCGCCGCGGAGGTGATGAACTTCAGCTACCGAATCCATTCGGGCCAGCCGCATCGCCTCCGTCTTCTCGCATACACCGAGCCCGGCGGCACGCTGCTGACCAATACCGCCCATTTCGGGTCATTCCCGGACGATCCCGAGACACTGTGGCTCGCCGGCGGGATCAGTGGCGGCGGCCGCCGGGACCCTGCGATGGCGACCTGGGGTGAGTACTTCCTCTCCTCGCGACCGACCAGCGCGACGCTGACGGTGATCCTGTCCTATCCGAGTTCGACATCCCACCGAGCGGGGTCGTGATCACCCACCCCTGGTGATCGCGGAGCGTGGATCATCTCGGCCGTACCTGCGCCGTCCACTCGCGTGCAGCGATTCCTCGCCCTCACCGGACGCTCGGGTGACGGTCGTGTCGTCGGTGGAAGGATGGGGCCATGCGCTGGACCGAGGAGTGGATCGATCCGCTCGCCCCACCCAGCCAACACATTGACACGTTCTCGCCCCAGGACGAAGCTGGAGGCTGGTGTGAGCAGGTTTCGTGCCGAGACAATCTTCCCAGCTTGGATCACGCGATGCGAACTTCAACGCGGAGGGCGAACATGCCGACGCGTTGGGTATAGCCGTGGACTCGACATCGAAGCTGGTGGAACCCTTTCTTTTTGGTGGCATTGGAGCCACCCGTCGGGAGGAGAATCATGAGCGAGCCGCCGACCGACGCCCTGCCGATCGTGCTGATCCACGGGCTATGGATGACGCCCCGCAGCTGGGACCGCTGGGCGGAGCACTACCGGGCCAAGGGGCATGAGGTCATCGTGCCGGCCTACCCCGGCTTCGAGATCGAGGTGGAGGCGCTCCGCGAGAAGCCCGAGGTAATCGCCGAAGCGACCGTCCCCGCGACGCTCGAGCATCTCGTCGATGTGGTCGAGGGTCTGAAAGCGCCCCCCATCATCATGGGCCACTCCTTCGGTGGGACCTTCACCCAGCTGCTGGTCAACCGCGGCCTTGGTGCCGCGGCCGTGACGATCGACACGGCGCCCACCGAGGGCGTGCGGGTCAATCCGCCGTCCCAGATCAAGTCCCTGTTCCCGGTCTTGTCGAACCCGGCCAACCGGCACCGCGCAGTGGGCTTCACCAAGGAGCAGTTCCACTATGCGTTTGCCAACACCTGTAGCCGTGAGGACTCCGACGCGGCCTACGACCGTCTCCACATCCCGGCGCCCGGCAGCTGGGTGTGGTCCTACGGCCTGATAGCCAACTGGAGGCCGGGGCACCAGGAGACGTGGGTCGACTACGATCTGGACGACCGTGCTCCGTTGCTGTTCATCAGCGGCGGCAAGGATCACCTGATGCCCCCCTCGGTGATCCGCTCGAACGCCAAGAAGTACCGCAACTCCGAGGCGTTGACCGAGATCTACGAGTTTCCGGACCGCTCACACTTCACCGGTGTCGAGCCCGGCTGGGAACAGGTGGCCGACTACGCACTCGAATGGGCGACGAGTCACGCGGGTGCGCGGCCGGCTTGACCAGCGGCCGTGCCCGGCGGCGCACCGGCGCAACGCCATCGTTCCGTCCCGCCGGAGCTTGACGTTTCGGGCGTGGTTCGCGGCAGATCGAGATCGTCGACTCACCCGTCGTGTCCTGACTTCAGGGGAACTTCGCTGACACGATGCACCACTCGAACGGAAGGATTGAGCATGAAGATCGTCGTCATCGGCGGTACCGGGCTGATCGGCTCGAAGCTCGTCGCCCGGCTCGGCGAACACGGCCACGAGGCGGTTCCGGCTGCGCCGAACACGGGGGTGAACACGCTCACCGGTGAGGGCGTGAAGGAGGTGCTTCAGGATGCGAATGTCGTGGTCGATGTCTCCAATTCGCCGTCGTTCGCGGACGACGAGGTCATGGAGTTCTTCCGGACCTCCACCACGAACCTGACCGATGCGGCCCGCGAGGCCGGGGTCGGGCACTACGTGGCGCTGTCGGTGGTGGGGACTGAGCGGTTGCCGGAGTCCGGGTACATGCGGGCGAAGGTGGCGCAGGAGGAGCTGATCAAGGGTTCGGGGCTGCCGTACTCGATTGTGCACGCGACGCAGTTCTTCGAGTTCGCCGGGCGGATTGCCGATTCCGCTACCGACGACGGCACGGTGCGGCTGTCGGGCGCGGCGGTGCAGCCGATGGCCGCCGATGATGTGGCCGCCGCGGTCGGCGAGACCGCGGCGGGCGCCCCACTGAACGGCACCGTCGAGGTCGCGGGGCCGGAAGAGTTCGGCCTCGACCAATGGATCGGCACGGTGCTGACCGCACGTCGGGATCCGCGTGAGGTGATCACCGATCCGCAGGCGCAGTACTTCGGCGCGGTGCCCGACCGCGAGCTGCTGCCCGGCCCGGGCGCGCGACTTGCGCAGACCCGGTTGTCGGAGTGGCTGACCCGTCAGTGACCCGATCGTGCGGGTAGGCGGCCTGCCGCACGCACGCACCGCCTCGGTTCCGAAAGGAACGAATCGATGGTCACCTCGCCCGAGCGTCAGATCGCGACGCCGGTCCTGGTCATCGGGACCGGCGGCTCGGGTCTGCGCGGGGCGATCGAACTGGCCGAGCGTGGCGTCGATGTACTCGTGGTCGGCAAGCGGCCGAAGGCGGACGCACACACCACGCTCGCCGCGGGCGGTATCAATGCCGCGCTGTCGACGATAGATGCCGAGGACAGCTGGCGCCAGCACGCGGCGGACACGATCACCGAGAGCTATCTGCTGGCGCGCCCCGATACGGTGCGCGTGGTCACCGAGAACGCCGCGCGGGGAATCGAGGACCTCGAGCGTTGGGGAATGCCGTTCGCGCGCGAATCCGATGGGCGGATCTCGCAGCGGTTCTTCGGCGCGCACACCTACCGGCGCACGGCGTTCGCGGGGGACTACACCGGGCTCGAGATCCAGCGAACCCTGGTGAATCGGGCCGCGCAGCTGCGAATCCGGATCATCGACACCTGCTACGTCACGCGAATTCTCGTGCGCGACAACGTTGTGTTCGGTGCGTACGGGTTCGATCTCGACGACGGCGGGCGCTACGTGATCCGGGCCGACGCGGTGATCCTCGCCGCCGGCGGGCACACCCGGATTTGGCGTCGCACCTCCTCCAGGCGCGACGAGAACACCGGCGACTCCTTCCGGCTCGCCGTGCTCGCGGGCGGTCGAATCCGCGATCCGGAGCTCGTGCAGTTCCACCCGTCCGGGTTGATCGAACCCGAGAATGCCGCCGGGACGCTGGTGTCGGAAGCCGCGCGCGGAGAAGGGGGCATCCTCCGGAACGCCGCGGGGGAGCGGTTCATGGCGCGATACGACCCGCAGCGGATGGAGTTGTCGACCCGCGACCGGGTCGCGCTGGCCGCCTACACGGAGATCAAGGAGGGCAGAGGCACTCTGAACGATGGAGTCTGGCTGGATGTTTCGCATCTTCCGCGGGAGACGATCATGCGGCGGCTGCCACGTGTCTACCAGACGATGCTGGAGCTGCAAATGCTCGACATCACCCGCGACCCGATCGAGATCGCGCCCACGGCGCACTATTCGATGGGTGGGGTCTGGGTGCGGCCGGAGGATCACAGCACCGGCGTCGAGGGGCTCTACGCGATCGGCGAGGCATCCAGCGGTCTGCACGGTGCCAACCGGCTCGGTGGCAACTCACTGATCGAGCTGCTCGTCTACGGTCGGATCGTCGGCGAGGCGGCGGCCCGGTACTCGGCGGCCCTGTCCGCCCAGCGGCGTTCCGAGGGTGCGCTCTCGGATGCCCGTGCCGAGATCGACACCGCCTTGACGGCCGACGGCCGGGAAAATGTACGCGCCCTGCAGCGCGTCCTGCGTAACACCATGACCGAGCATGCTGGCGTGGTCCGGGTCGAGGCCGGGATTCGTACCGGACTGTCCGAACTCGACGAAATCGAGGATCGGATGGCGAAACTCGGTGTGCATCCCGACGCCGCGGGCTTCCAGGACCTCGCGCACGCTTTCGACCTGAAATCGTCGGTGATCGCGGCGCGCGCCACGCTGGACGCTGCTCTGGAACGACGCGAAACTCGTGGGTGCCACAACCGCTCGGACTATCCCCACGTCGATCCCGCACTGCGCGCGAACCTCGTGTGGTCGGGTCCCGGGCGACTCGAACGGGAGGAGATCCCCGATGTCCCAGAAGACATAGCTCAGCTGATGCGGGACGTCTCGACGGACGGGAAACTGGTCGAGTGACTGTGGCGTGCGTGGTGCGTTGACCAACTTCTCGAAGTCGCTCTCGAAAGAAGTTGCATACAAGGGGATTCGGGTGAACACGGTCAGTCCTGGCCCGGTGACGACCGCGCGATGGACCGGCGCGGACGGCGTCGCCGCGACGATGTCCCGGGCGAGCGGGGCTCGCAGCCCAGGTCGTCATCGACCAAACCGCCGCGAGCACCGAGACCGGCCGCTTCACCAGCCCGCAGGAGGTCGCCGACCTCGTCGTGTTCCTGGCTTCCGCTCGGGCCGGGAACATCACCGGCGCCGATGTCGTGATCGACCGTGGCCTGATCAAGACCCTCTGACCGAATGGAGTTCACTGTGTCCGACCTGCCCGGCGAGTGCTGCTACGTTGCCGGGCGCTCACCGATCGTCAGTGGCCGTCGTGCCGCATTTCACCAATCGAGGAGAAAATCATGAGCTAGGCGATTGGTCAGCTGTGACTCACAGTCAAGGGTGCGCGCGGATTACACATAGCTGGATGTATTCCAGGCTGCTGCAACTCGCAGTTTTGATGGAGGGTCCGGTCTATCCGCCGACCGGGAGCCCGATGTCGCAACCGCTGAAATTGGTTCTAGAGGCTTCGTTGGGCGGCCGCCCGGGGGAGAGCGGGTATCGGGGCGCGGCCTGTTGTCGGACAGCAAGGGCCGTGATGTCCTTGACCTGGGAATGATCCACCGCCGGGGTGGGTCAAGTTGTCGAGGAGGACTCATGAGCGAGGACCAGGTAGCGCGCAACCTGCAGGGTATGGACAATCTGGACTTTATCGGGTGGAACAACGGGGACTGGCACGGGACGTTCTCCGACTACCACACCGACGACGTGGTGGTGGAGGTCAAGGGCATGGACACCACGCAGGGACTGCCCGCACACATCGAGGCCATGGAATCCCTCGTCAAGGCCACCACGGGCGAGACCCCGATCCAGGTCGTCTCCCATCCGATTGCCTTCGGGTCTGGGGAATGGACCTGTGCGATCGGGGAATTCGAGAACGGCGAGCGCATGGTCACGGTCGCCAAGTGGCGCGACGGCAAGATCGCCGAGGAGTACATCTGGCTGTGACTGCCCGCTGACGCCTCCCGGTTGGCGGTGGCCGGGGACTCGGTCGGCGGCAACATGACGGCGGCACTGACCATCCGCGCCAGACAGCGAGGCGCCGTAGAGTTCGTGCACCAGTCGCTGTCCTACTCGGTCACGGACGCAGATCCGCGCGATTATCGGGTTCGGGACCACTCCGACCGGCCGGCCGGCCCCTCGTGACAACCGACCGGAGCCACCTCAGAGCATGTGGTGGTGCTCGGCCGGGACCGCCGCGGGCACGGTGGCGGGTGTTGCCGCCCCAGCCGCGAGGGCGGCGTCGAGAGACCTGATGGCGGCTCGTTCTACGAGCAGGGGGACGAAGTCCCGGATCCGGCATCCGTCGAACCGGTGATGAGCGGTGTCGACCATCTCGCCGACCAGGTGCGGATCGACGAACTGATACCGCCGGACCAGCTGTGCGCGCACCGCGTCGAGATGCTGCTTCTCGGTGACGTCCATGATGAGAATTGTCCTCTCCGCGTGGAGGGCTTTTCTCACCGGTCCTCCGGGTCGAACGTGGGCTCCGTCAGTGCCGTGTGTCTGGGTCGTCGGGTTCACGTGTCGGTCGGCGGGCTGCACGATGTGTCGCCAGGCCGCAGCGCCGCCGTCCGACAGGAAAATGAACTGGAAAGTGGGCAGGCGGCAGCATCCGGCGGGAGCAGAGCGGAGCCGGATTGGCTTGCAGGGGTGCGGGTGTGGTCAGGCGGCGGGTTCGAGGGTGACGCGGTAGCCGAGCGCGGCGAGTTGGCTGATGTGGCTGCGGACCTTTCGTTCGGTGTTGATGCGGCGGGCGTGGTCAGGATCGAGACACCGAAAGGGGTCCCCTACCCGACGTGGAGAGGTGGGTGTGCCCGGATGCGAGACTCCGTGGGTTCTTGCCATCCGCGACCAGCGCATCCTGGGTTCAGCTTGGTCAAGCTACCCGGCGGTGGCGGCGCGCCTCGAGCTCGTCGTCTTCGACGACGACGAGCATCGGTTGCCCAGGGGCGCACATCATCGTGACGAGAAAGCGGAGCGGGATGTCGGAGCGGTTGTTGCCGTCCGAGTAGTGGATTACGTCTCCGCCGGGTTCCCAGAACGCCTCGCCGGCCTTGATGGCCCGCGGCGGCTCCCCCTCCAGCTCGAACAGCATTTCGCCTTCCAGCACGTAACCAAACGACGGTCCGCCGGGGTGGCGGTGAGGGGGCGTCCCGGGATCGCCGGGCGGCCACTCGACCACAACGGTCATCACTTCCGCGTCTGCGGGCAGAAAGGGCGGAGTGACGCTCTGAATCACGGTCAGCGCGTTCTGCAAACGCGCGTCAACCTCTTGCTGTTTCGACATTTGATGTCCTTACTGAGTTTTGATCGCTGCGCCGCCGCCGTATGCGACAGCATGGCACCGGTTCACGCTCACGCCGTCGCCAACAACAGGAATACGCTCAGAATGGCAAGCAGAGCAAGCGTCGAACTGACGCCCAGGAGTCGGGTCAACCAGCCACCGCCACCTTGGGAAGCTGGTACGCCGGTTGGAACCGGGATTCGGTGTCGGCGCGCAGTTCGGCGCGCAGCGTCACTCGTACGGCCTCAGCATGTCGTCGGCGCCGAGAATGAAGTAGAGGGCCGGCGCCCATACCCGCGCCAATACCGACGGTCGGGTGCGGACCTCTGCGAAGTCACGCATAACCATGCAGAAACGGAAGTATCCAAGCGGGACGTCCTCCTCCGGTCACGCTAGCCGAAATGATCCCGACCGCGCTGCGGGCGAGTAATCTCAGCGACGAAGGGCCAGGCCACGGCGTTGCTCTCGTACGACGGTGTCTCTCCTATGGTGCCTCTCGTCGCACGATAACTTTTGGCGCGCAGGCCCCTTCACCCCTAGCCACTGTGTTCTTTCCTGACTCGGGAGACGAGTGATGCGACTTCTTCGACTACGAACCGCCGTTGCCGCGTGCGCGATCGCGGCTGCCGGAACGCTCACCGTGGGGGCCGGACCGGCCCTCGCCCAGGACCTGCCGACGGTGGTGCTGGTCCACGGTGCGTTCGCCGACACCACCAGCTGGGATGCGGTGGCCGCGGAACTGCGGGGCCGAGGGTACGAAGTCGTGGTCCCGGACAACCCGTTGCGCGGACCGGCGTACGATTCCGCCGCCATCGAGAAGGTGCTCGCGGACATTCCGGGACCGGTGGTGCTCGTCGGTCACTCGTACGGCGGCGCGGTCATCACCAATGTGCATTCGCCGAACGTCGAGGCCCTCGTCTACGTGGCGGCCTTCGCCCCGGCGCAGGGCGAGCCGGTCATGCTGAACCTCGACCCGATCCGGTTCCCCGGCAGCCAGCTGCTCCCGCCGGTGCTGCAGGTGAAGGTCGTCGAGAACGATCCCACCGGAATCGCCGGAAGAAACCTCGACGGTTACATCGATCCCGGCCGCTTCCACGAGGTGTTCGCCCAGGACGTCTCGGACGCCACGGTCGCCGGCATGATCGCGCACCAGAAGTCGGCGGCGCTCGTCGGGAACCTCGAACCGTCGGGCGATCCGTCGTGGGCGTCGACACCCAGCTGGGCCCTGGTCGCTCAGAACGATCGCGTGATTCCGGCGGCCGCGGAGCGGTTCATGGCCACGCGCGCGGGAGCCCGGATCACCGAAGTGTCCTCGTCGCACGCCGTCATGGTGTCCCAGCCCGGCGTGGTCGCGGACCTCGTGGTGCAGGCAGACCAGGGAACGCCGTAACGCACCGACTGAACGCGCCCGGACAACCGGCACCGAACACCGGGCGCGGGCGATCTTCTCCACCGCCGATGCCACGCGCGGATACTTTCTCGGCGCCGTCGACCCAGACACCGGCACCCATCGCCGCGGGCAGCTCGCCTATCGCTTGTACCTCGACACCGACCGCCGAGCGATTCTCGCGCCCCGGCAATTGGTCACCTGTCCCCAGTACCTCCTTCCTGCCATCGAGGCCCGCCCGGACATCACCATCCCCACCACCGCCTGACCGGGAATTCCCGGAAGGGATGAGGCCCGGTCGGCCCCTGACCTGCGATGAGAGGTCAGGACTCCATCGATCAATCGGTCGAACGTGTGTTCGACTACGCGGCTACACTGGTGATGTAGACGGATCGGGTTGACGGAGGGCAAGCATGAGCGAACTGTCCCCGGCGTACGCATCGGACGCGCTCACCAAGGCGGAGAAGCTCGAACAGCTGCGCCGGAAGATGGCGGCGATTCCCGCCCGATCCGACGGGACTGAACCAGCCATGCCCACCGTGGTGCTGCGGTCCGTCGACGAACCGGCGCCGATAGTGGCCACCGCTCAGACCACGCTGCGGACGCTGCCCGTGCCCCCTCCGATCGCAAAACTTCTTCCGCGTGGAGGACTCGCCCGCGGCACCGTCGCCAGCGTCGCCGGAACGACGTCGGTGCTGGTCGGTCTACTCGCCTCGGTCACGGCAGCGGGTTCGCACGCGGCCGTGATCGGAATGCCGGATCTGAGTCTGCTCGCCGCGGTCGAGCAAGGCGCGGACCTCTCCCGGATTGCGCTTGTGCCTGCGCCGAAGGATTCCGCTGTCGAGGTCGCGGCGATCCTTCTCGATGGAGTTGACCTGGTCATTCTCGGGCTTTCGGGCGCGGCCGTGACGCCGTCGAGGGCACGGGCGGTGGTGGCGCGGGCACGATCGAAGGGCGCCGTCTTACTGGTGACCGACGGGCGCTGGGACGGGGTGGATCTGCGGATCGAGTCCCGCGTCGCCGGATACTCCGGTCTCGGCGAGGGACACGGCCGCGTCACCGCGGTGCACCTCGACGTCGCGGCCGCCGGCAAAGGATTCCCACGTCGCACGCTCCGCATGGAGATTCGCAGCGACTCCGGGTCGGTGGCCTGGCGCACGGTCCCCGAGATCCAGTCCACCGGCCACGCCCCACTGCGAGCTGCATTGTGATGAACATCGACGCCTGGACAGAACGCTGGCCGGAGCACCCGGTCATCAGGATATTCGACCCGCCGCGGGAAGTCCGGGTGGACATCAGCAAGGCGTTGCCGCTCGGGCGTGGGGGAGCGGCCCGCGCCGATTTCGTCAGCATGAGGGTGAAGAGTTCCTCGGTCTATCTGTCGGGTCTGCGGCCGGCGCTTCAAACGCATTGGTTTCAAATCCACGACGGACAGTGGTTGGCCGCGATCACTGTGTATGTCACCGACGCTGCGGGTATGAACAGCCTCGAACTCGACATGATCGTCACTGCCGACGCCATCAGCGAACCGCCTTCCGCGCAGGGGCTGTAGCGAATCGATCACCGCGAGTTCTGCGACAATGATAGGCATTGGGCCCGCGGTGCTTTGGATCGTTTCCTGTTCAACCAATGGTCGTCCCGGTCGCGCGGGCACACCTCGATGAAAGGCACATCGATGAACAACCCCGCAGTTCGAAGTCTGGGAATCCTCGTCGCCCGGGTGGGCATCGGCATCATCTTTCTCGCCCACGGCTGGCAGAAGGCCTTCACCAACGGACTCGACGCCACGACCGCCGGCTTCGAGGGCATGGGGGTTCCGCTTCCCGGCGTCTCGGCGTTCCTCGCGACGTGGATCGAGCTGATCGGCGGAATCGCACTCATCATCGGGGCGGCCGTCCCGATCTTCGGCATCCTGCTCTTCCTCGACATGGTCGGCGCCTTCTTCCTCGTCCATATCGACAAGGGCATCTTCGTGAGCGAGGGTGGCTACGAGCTGGTGCTGGCTCTGGGCGTCGGCTCGCTGCTGCTCGCCATCGTCGGGTCGGGCCGCTTCGGTGTCGACGGACTTCTCGGCAATAAGGTGCCGTGGGCCGCGAAGGAACCCGCCGCCTGACCCCCACTGCCGCCATCGACGCAGCACGAGCCATCCACGCGACCTCACTCCACCACCGCGCACGGCGATCGAGCGACTCGCCGCCCCGGCGCCGATCGCTCGTCCTGCGCGGGTAACAGCAGCGATACCGCAGTCGAAGCACCTGACCAGCAGTGTTTCGATGCGAACCTTCGGCATTGATGCCTCCAATTCCCCGCTTCGCGCTCGCCGACACGTACGAAGTGGTATCGCCGGTGATACCATGCCGGTATGTCGAAGCAGTCGAAGCTGATCGCGAGGATGAGGGCGAGCCCGCAGAGCGTGACCTACACCGAGCTGTTCAACTTCTGCTGCGACATATTCGCGGAACCGCGGCAGCGCGGCACCTCGCACGCGGTGTTCAAGATGCCGTGGGCGGGCGACCCGCGAGTGAACATCCAGAAAGGCAGCGGCGGCAAGGCCAAGCCCTACCAGGTCGGCCAGGTCGTCATCGCCTACGACAAGCTCACGAAGGAGGCTGACAATGGCTGACGCATCGCACTACACCTATCGGGTGACCTGGTCGGAAGACGACGGCGAGTTCGTCGGGGCCGTCGCCGAATTCCCGTCGTTGTCCTGGCTGGCGGAAACGCAGTCCGAGGCACTCGACGGTGTCATCGGCGTCGTCCGTGAAGTGCTCGAGGACATGACGCTGACCGGCGAGCAACCACCGGTCCCGATCGCGGATCGTCCCTACAGCGGCAAGTTCATGGTGCGCACTTCCCCGCAGGTGCACCGGACCCTGGCGATCGAAGCCGAGGAACAGGGTGTCTCGCTCAACATGCTGGTCAACCAAAAGATCACGGCTCCGGCTGCGCCTCGGTCAGCGGCCGGTGTCGCCTGACTGGAGATCACCGGCAAAGTTGTAGAACTTTAACAACTTTGCGCTGCAAGTACTTTCGCGAAATCCGTCATAGGCTGATCGGGTCGGCCAAGCTTCGGAACCCGATGCCGCGCTGGTCCAGATCGTGAATCAGGTTGAGGGTGTCGCGGACGGTGCGGCCGAGACGGTCGAGACGGTCGAGGGTGTGCACCACGATGACATCGCCCTCGCGGGCGTACCCGAGTAGCGCCTGCAACCCCGGCCGCTCGGTGGTGACACCGGACTTCTTGTCCACGTAGACGTTCGCCGGGTTGATCCCCTCCTTGGTGAGTGCGTCGATCTGTCGCGCGAGATCCTGCTTGCTCGTCGACACCCGGGCATATCCCAACTCCATGCGCGGAGCGTAACCGAAAGTCAGGTCTGTACGACGGTTATGACACGTAGTTTCGGCACTAACTTCTGAGACGCTCTGACCAGGGTGTTTTCGGACGAATCGCCGATCGGTGACACCGTTTCATTTCCAGAAATGGGACGGAGCCGAGGCTGGGTTGCCGGTATCTCCGCACGATCAATCCGCTATCTGCCGGATGTAGAGCAGCGTATCGCCAGCCTCGAGTGTTTCGATCTCGGAGGTTCCGCTGCGCAGCAACTGTCCGTTGCGCACCACCCCGAGGACGATGTCCGGCAGCTGCCGCGGTGACTCGCCGACCTCACTGAACTCGACAGGGCGTTCGGCGATCGCGAAACCGGTCTCCGGGGTGAGCAGATCCTCGATGATGCCCACCACGTTCGGGGTGATGGTGGATGCGCCGAGCAGCCGGCCCGCGGTCTCGGAGGAGACGACCACGGTATCGGCGCCGGACCGGCGCAACACGTGCGCGCTCTCGGCCTCGCGAACCGAGGCGACAATCTTCACGTTCGGTGCGATCTCGCGCGCGGTGAGCGCCACCAGCACCGCGGTGTCGTCTCGGCTGGTGGCCACGACAATCGACGACGCATGCTGGGCACCGGCCAGCCGCAGCACGTCCGACTGCGTCGCCGATCCGTGGACGGTCACCAACCCCTGCCCGGACGCGGTCTCGAGCACCACCGGATCGGTATCGACGATCACGATGTTCGAGGGGTCGGCGCCGGCCCCGAGCATCGCGGCGACTGCGGCGCGGCCCTTGGTGCCGTACCCGACGACGACGGTGTGATGGCGGGTGCTGCGCCGCCACCGCTGAATCTTGAAGCTCTGGCGGGAGTTCTCGGTCAACGCCGCGAGGGTGGTGCCGACCAGGACGATGAGGAAGAAGATCCGCAGCGGCGTGACGACGAGGACGTTGACCAGCCGCGCCTGTGCGGTGATCGGGGTGATGTCGCCGTAGCCGGTGGTCGACAGCGATACCGTGGCGTAGTAGAGGCAATCGAGCAGCGAGAGCGGGTTCTCCTGCACGTCGCGGTAGCCGTCGCGGTCGAGGTACACGACCAGTACCACCGCGGCCAACGCGGCGAGGGCGTAGCCGATCCGCCGGGTGATGGCCCGCCCGGGACTGTTGTGCAGTTGCGGCACCCGCAGGATTCCCACCAGCGCGAAGTCGGGGCGTTCGGTGAGCACGTCGGACCTGGTGAACCGCGCGCGCAACCTGCCGGGCATCGCCTCGATCACCTCGCTCTCGTCACCATCTCGGGGCGGAGCCTACGCGCTACAGCCATGGGGCACGGGTACCACCCGATACCGGTGCGCCGACGGCAGGACCCCCGATCCGTTTGTGTTGCGATCATCGTACGAACTCGACCGAACACGTGGTTGTGTGCCAGTGAAGCGCTCGGGACGACCATTACGACTAACAGCTTCTGCGCCCGTGACCCCATACGACCTGGAAGCTGTGAGGTATCCGCCGCGGCGAACCGGGGGCACTGTCGTGGCGGGTTCAGAACCGCTCCGGGCGCAGCGCTCGACCAGCCCTCCTTCAGCTCCGTCGCCACATGCCTGGCGCCGGGGGGGGCGGCCCCCGCGGCGGGGGGGGGGCCCGCCCCCCCCCCCCGGGGGGAATAAAACAAAAACACACCACCCACAA
>NZ_JBHWUE010000155.1:0-16075 GCF_042738615.1 Rhodococcus sp. NPDC059968 | reverse complement strand
GACGCCCAGGAAATCGGCCGCGGTGGCTTCGGCGTTGTCTACCGGTGTATCCAGACTGAGCTGGACCGAACGGTCGCGGTGAAGGTCCTCACCGCCGACATGGAAGCGGAGAACCGGGCACGGTTCTTCCGGGAACAGCAGGCGATGGGCAGGTTGACCGGTCACCCGAACATCGTCCCTGTCCTGCAAGTCGGTGCCACCGCCACCGGCCGCCCCTACATCGTGATGCCCTATCACCTGCAGGACTCCTTGCAGGTGCGGATCCGTGACCACGGTCCCCTGCCATTGAGCGACGCGCTGCGGCTCGGAGTGAAGCTGGCTGGCGCGGTGGAGACGGCGCACCGGCTCGGGATCCTGCACCGTGACGTGAAACCGGCGAACATCCTGCTCACCGACTACGGCGAACCCGCGCTCACCGACTTCGGTATCGCACATATCTCCGGAGGATTCGAGACGGCCTCCGGGACCGTGACGGGCTCGCCGGCATTCACCGCGCCCGAGGTGCTAGCGGGCGATCCGCCGACCTCCAGTTCGGATATCTACGGCCTCGGGGCGACGCTGTTCTGTGCACTCACTGGGCACGCCGCGTTCGAACGGCGCAGCGGTGAGCAACTGGTTGCCCAGTTCCTGAGGATCACAACACAGCCGGTGCCGGATCTGCGTGAGCAGGGAATCTCCGACGACGTGGCGCGCACGATTGAGCGAACGATGTCGACGAATCCGCACGAGCGTCCGTCCGCCGTCCAGCTCGGCGACGAACTCCGTGAGATCCAGCTCCACCGGGGATTTGCGGTCGACGGAATGGCCCTGCAGGGCGTTACGGGGTCCGCGCCGCGGAAACTGCCGGACTCTGTCGTGCGGCGCCTGACGATGGCGCGCACCGTCGGGGACGTCAAGACGAATATTCGCCTGGAACTCACCAGTTTCGTCGGCCGACGGAACGAGGTGACAGAATTCAAGAGACTGTTGTCGGTGTCCCGTTTGGTGACGCTTACCGGGATCGGTGGTGTGGGGAAGACGCGTCTGGCGTTGCGGGTCGCGACCATCACGCGCCGCGATTACGCCGACGGAGTGTGGCTCGTGGAGCTGGGCGAGCTGCGTGACGAGTCGTTGCTCGTCGATATGGTCGCCGCCTCTCTGGGATTGGGTGATCACTCGGCCAGGCCGTTAATCGAGGTGCTGGTGGAGTTTCTGGTGCCGCGTGAGCTGCTGCTGGTATTCGACAACTGCGAGCAAATCGTGGATGGGGTCGCGGGGCTGGCCGAGACGTTGCTGCGGACGTGTCCGGGATTGCGGATCCTCGCCACCAGCCGCGAGCCCCTAGGTATCGGCGGGGAATCAATGTTGCGGGTGCCTCCGCTCACTGTCCCCGACCCCGACCGACCGCCCTCCCTGCAGGGGCTGCCCAGTTACGATGCGGTGACCTTGTTCGCCGAGCGTGCAGCCGCTGCAGTGCCCGGATTCGAGGTCACCGAGGACAACGTTGTCGCGGTGGCCGGGATCTGCCATCGACTGGACGGATTGCCGTTGCCGATCGAGCTGGCGGCGACGCGGTTGCGGGCGATGTCGCCTGAGCAGATCCTTGCGCGGCTGACCGACCGTTACACGCTGCTGACCCGCGGCAGCCGAGGCGCACCCTCTCGTCAGCAGACTCTTCGGCTGTGTATCGATTGGAGCTACGAGCTGTGCACCCCGCAGGAGCAACTGGTGTGGTCTCGGCTGTCGGTGTTCGCCGGTAGCTTCGAACTCGATGCGGTGGAACAGGTCTGCGGTATGGGCCTGGCATCGTCGGTTTTGCTCGATGTCGTGGCCTCCCTGGTGGACAAATCGGTCGTGATCCGGGTGGAATCCGGCTCGGCCGTGTGCTTTCGTCTGCTCGAGACGCTGCGCGAGTACGGTCGTGAGAAGCTCCAGGCCACCGGGGAGTATGTCGAACTGCGTCGGCGGCACCGGGACTGGTATCAGCGACTGACCGCCGAGGCTGAGGCCGAGTGGATCAGCTTCCGGCAACTGGACTGGATCGCACGACTCGAGCGTGAACAGGCGAATTTACGGGAGGCGATGGAGTTCTGCGTGTCCGACAGTCCCGACGTCGGACTGTGCATCGCCGCGAGCTTGCTTCCCTTCTGGCTCTCCCGGAGCTTGCTCAGCGAGGGGCGGTACTGGCTGGGCCGCGTCCTTGCACACCTTCCAGCGGAGCCGACCCTGGAGCGAATCAAGGCGGTGTATGCCGGCAGCGTCCTGGCCGAATTGCAGGGCGACCTCTCCGCGGGGGCGGCACTGGTGGAGGAGGGCCGCGGGTTGGCCGAGCAGACTACCGACGCGGTGAGCCACGCATACATCGAGTACGCGGACGGCCTTCTTGCCCTTTTCAGGGATGATCCGACTCGCGCCTGCGCGCGACTGGAAAGCGCCGGCACCGTTTTCGGCACGCGGGAGGACGCTTCACACGTCGGGGTCCTGCACCGGCTGGGGATGGCCTACGAACAACTCGGCGAATCCCAGCGGGCGATTCACTGTTACGAACAGATCGTCGCGATCACACAGGCGCACGGTGAATCGATGTACCAGTCGTTCGCGCTCTGGGCCATGGGTGACGCGGTGTGGCGCCACGGTGATACCGATCGG
The DNA here is from genome assembly GCF_042738615.1 of Rhodococcus sp. NPDC059968. Classification (NCBI taxonomy): domain Bacteria; kingdom Bacillati; phylum Actinomycetota; class Actinomycetes; order Mycobacteriales; family Nocardiaceae; genus Rhodococcus; species Rhodococcus sp. NPDC059968. Next base: position 13,447 of record NZ_JBHWUE010000155.1, on the reverse strand, counting down.
GCAGTTCGGCTACTCGAACAGTCACTGCAGTTGACCCGGCGGGTGAACACCCCGCGCACCGCCATCGCGTGCCTCGAGACACTGGGCTCGCTCGCCGCCGAAGCGCGCGACGCGCGACGCGCGGTCATCCTGATGGCGGCCGCCGACGAACTCGGGCGCACGGTGGGCAGCCCCACGGTGGGGTTCCCCCATCTGCTCGTCTCCCGTGAGGAGTCCGAGCAGAGGGCCTATCGGGCGCTCGGCAAGAGCTCCGTGGAGACGGCGCGCCGAGAGGGGCGGCGCTTGGGCTTTGACGCCGCCATCGCCTATGCCCTCGGCGAACGGCTTCCGGACGCGTCGCCTGATACGTCGGTGAAACTGACCAAACGTGAACGGCAGGTCGCCGAACTGATCGCCGCCGAGGGCCTGACCAACAGGGCGATCGCCGCCCGACTGGTGATATCGCCCCGCACCGCGCAAGGTCACGTGGAGCACCTACTCACCAAACTCGGCTTCACCTCCCGCGCGCAGATCGCAGCCTGGGTGGTCGAGCAGGCCCAGCAACGATGACACACGGCCTCGTGATCGATAGCGCAGGGACGGCAATCCTCAATTTCACTGCATCGGGTAGATATTGGAGCGGACGGTCCGTTGTCCGGGCCTAGAGAGGAAGGGAGGTCCAGGTCCGCTTCTCTTCACCCCGAACACCGACGACGCCGTGGAGCACGCCTATCGCGTTCGGATGATCTCCGGAATGTGCACCACCCGCCTGTGTTCTCCTCCTCGATGGTGCTGTCACCGTCATTGATCAGCCCATCGAGGGGATGAGCGCTGCTGGGCGACCGGTGATCGGGTCGCCCTGCAGGCGATCAGGTGTCAGGCCGGGCGGTCGCCTCTGAGGGTGACGCGGTGCATGCGCCTGTAGTGCGGGTGGTAGTCGCCGACCGCGTAGTGTTGCGTCGACCGGTTGTCCCAGATCACCAGGGAGTTCGGTTCCCAACGGAATCGGACCTGATACTCCGGGGTCTTGGCGAGGCCCGTGAGCATGTTTCGTAGCGAGTCACTCAGCTGCGGAGGAACCCCCGAGATGCGTGAGGTGAACAACTCGTTGACGTAGACAAGTCTACGACCGGTTTCCGGATGCTTGCGCACGACGGGGTGGGTCATCGGAGGATACTTTCGGCGTGTTTCCTCGTACCGTGCTTCCCCGTCATCTCCCTGGCGGACAACGCCGGTCAGTTCCTTTTCCCAATCGTGCACGGCCTCGAGCCCGTCGATGAGGTTCTTCATCGTCTCCGGCAGCGCGTCATACGCGGCCGTCATGCTCGACCACAGTGTGTCACCGCCGCAGGGCGGGATGTCCTGAGCGTGGAGGCAGGTCGCGGAATTCGGAGTCGCCTGCCAGGTCAGATCGGAGTGCCAGACGTCGGTTCCGGCTGCGCGACCGCGTGATTCGAGCACCTCGATGAACGGGTTCCCCGGAAGGGAGGGAAAGAATGCACTTACTTCCTGGGGGTCGCCGAACACCTTCGCGAATCGGAGCTGATCTTCTGGATCGAGGTGCTGATCGCGGAGAAACAGGACCTCGTGTTCCAGGAAGGCTGTGCGCAGTTCGGTCTGGCACTGCGGTGTGATCTCGTCACGAAGATCCAGGCCGTGGATGAACGCCCCGATGGTTGGTGTTGCGCGTTCCAGGGTGAATGTTTCGTAGCGTGATTCATTGCTGCTCATAGGGTTTCCTTCCGTCAGCGTGTTATCTGTTACTAGATGGGGCGAATTCTGTGCCGCGGCGGGCGGGGCCTGAACCCCTAGAACACAGGACGGTGAGCACCCCTTCTCCGAGAGGTTGTTCTTTCAGGAGCCGTGGGACCCGATCAGAGTTCGCTGTCATTGTGAGTGCTTCCGTGCCCGAGAGGCGACGTCCATGAGGGGTATCACTCCGAGTAGGTGGGAGTGCGGAGCCCGCTCACGTTATCGGTGCCGATTCCGCTGTCGGCTTGCGTGTCTTTTTTCCGGTTCGTCCGTCCGAGCACCAGTACGCAGACGAACGACAGTGCTGCGGTGACGAAGACATACAGGGAAATGGAGATGGACGCATGAGTTGCGCTGAGTAGTGTGCCGGCAATGAGAGGCGCGATAGCGCTGCCCAAGAGGTTGCCGAGGGTGGTGGCCAACGACAGCCCGCTGTAGCGGACTCGTGCGTCGAACGCCTCGGAGAAATATGCCGGCTGCAGCGCCCACGGGATGTATACGGCGATGGTCGCGGCGACGTAGCAGACAGCGATGAAGCCGTACGAGCCCGAGTCGAGCGCCCAGTAGAGGGGGAAGGCGAGAGAACCAATGAGGGCAAGGCCCAGCAGGAAGAGCCGTTGCCGGCCGAACCTGTCGGAGAGCGCACCTGCGATTGGGGTGACCACGAATCCGACCGCCGAGGTGACGATCACCAGAATCAGCATCGAACTTTGACTCAGGCCTCCCGACTCTTGCGTGTAGACGAAGTTGTACACGGTCAGGAGGTAGAAGAAGATGCCCGGCGACAGGCTGGCGCCGGCGACCAGGAGGACCTGCTTCGGATGTGTGCGAAGAACTTCGATGATGGGCAGGCGCACGACCGCGTGCACACCCTTGACCCGGTCGAACTCCGGGCTCTCCGCGACCTGTACCCGGATGATCAGTCCGGTGATCACCAGTACCGCACTGAGCAGGAACGGAACACGCCACCCCCAGGCCATGAAGTGATTATCGGCCATTGCATCGAGGGGTAGGTACACGGTCATCGCCAGGATCAGTCCGACCGCCACACCCGCCTGCGGCCAGCTGCCGAAGAAGCCGCGACGGCTATCGGGAGAATGCTCCGTCGCCATGAGCGCAGCACCGCCCCATTCGCCGCCGAGCGCGAAGCCTTGCGTCAGTCGCAGCAGCACCAGCAGCACCGGAGCGAAGGCGCCGATGGTGGCATAGGTCGGCAGCAGGCCGATCAGTACGGTGGCGACGCCCATGATCAAGATGGTGACGACCATCATCGATTTTCGGCCCACCCTGTCCCCGAAGTGACCGAACACGATGGCACCGATCGGGCGGGCGACGAAGCCGGCGGCGAAGGTCGAGAAGGCCAGCAGTGTTCCGATGGCCGGGTCGAAGCTGGGGAAGAAGTGATGGTTGAAGACGAGCACCGCTGCGGTGCTGTAGATGAAGAAGTCGTACCACTCGATGGTTGTGCCGATCAGGCTCGCTAGCGCGACCTTCTTCGGCGAGCCTGCGCCCGCTGGTCGTGCGACTGCACCACCCATATTGTGCCTCCCGGCTATTTGGCGAACATGCGATCACGCGGCGCGTGAACCGCGTGGCGAATCAGGGCGTTCTAGGGAGCCTCTGTTTCTGAATAACGTGCACAGTTGAAAACCTGCAAATTACTTAAGTGGTCAATATCTTAACGCTGAGGCTAGTTGTGCGCAAGCTCTCATTTTTGAAAGTTTGAGCCCTCAACCTGCTGTTATGCCGAACCGCGAGACCGCAAGATTCGGGCACTGAGTGACAGATGAAATAGAGCGGAAAATGGATTCTCCGGCCCGAAACGCCGCTACACACCTCGGCGGAATCAGCCACGCATGGCTCGCACGAAGAAATAGACCGTGTGCACAGTTAACGATTTCCACTCGTGGGCGGAAAGCAAGAGAAATCCACGTGGGATTAATTTGCGAAACGTGGTCAGCGGCAAGCTGGCACACCACGAACAGAAATGTCCGCAGAGATGCGGATCCTGACGGGGTTGCCGGCACTCACCCAAGCCGCGCGGGGTGCGATCGTGTGGGACGTCAGCATGGATTCGACCATCGCGCAGGCTCACCAGCATGCGGCGGGCGTGCGCTGGGCTCCCGAGGCACAGTCCGTGCCGCCCGGCGAGGTCGAGATCGAGATCGAGCCCGCCGACCACGCGTTGCGGCGCTCCCGAGGAGGGTGGACCACCAGGACGCATCTGGCCTACCTGGCCGCAGCGGTCCCTGATCACCTCGGCCGCGGCGTCAGCGTAGTCGTCCAGGTCGAACCGACGTCCGGGATCGCCGCTGCGCCCGGAACCGGGGGCGTCCCACGCGAGCAGCCTCAGGGAACTGTTGAGCTCACCGAATTGTGGTGCGAAACCGTCGGCGCTACCACCGATTCCGCGCAGCAGGAGAGCGGGACCGGTCCCAGCCCCGACTACGTGCGCCACAACGCCCGCCCGCTGTCTACCCGCCCGTTGGACGGCACCTTGCTCACCCCTGACGGATTGTGTCCACATGCATCGACCTCGACTTCGTGGGCCGGGAGTCCCGGTTGCGCAACTCGCGCTCAACCACTCTGAGTGGCGCACCTCACGAGACCTGGGTTTTGGCCGATTTCCATAATTTTTACGGCCATAATGTCCAATATGACCTCTCAGGCTGCAGCAGAACTGGACCTTGCAATTATCGGCGCGCTGCAGCTCAACCCCCGCGCTGACTGGGCGGACTTGGCGGAGGCACTTCAGTACTCGCCGAAGACACTCGCCCGAAGATGGAAGCTGTTGTCCGAGAGCGGCTCGGCATGGATCGCGGTGGCTCCGGGCCCGACCTTCCTGAAATTCGGATGTGCCGCATGGCTTGCGATCACCTGCAGACCCCAGAGCAAGCATGACGTTGCAGAAGCCCTGATTGCCGAACCAGCAGTCGACACGGTATCGAGCACATCCGGGACGTCGGACTTCCATGTGATCGTGTTCGTTTCCAGCATTGCCGACCTCACCCGTCTGCTCACCGACCGCATCGAGGTGATCGAAGGAATCAGGTCGGTGGCAACGACGGTCGTGCTCACCAACTACACAGAAGGCGCGCGGTGGCGCGTCCAGGCGTTAGACCTGGAACAGGCCCATCTTCTCCAATTACCCCAGGCAGCGCCCACGCGCAGGAAAACGATTCCATTCCTGGACGATCTCGATCGTTCTCTGCTCGGAGCCCTGGCGAAAGATGGGCGTCAAGCATGGACCACACTCGGCGAGCAATGCGATGTGACCGGACCGACCGCGCGACGCCGCGTCGAAAGGCTGATCGACGGGGGCAGCGTGGCCCTGCGCTGCGAGGGAGCGAACACACTTGTCGGACCAGTCGTTGAGACGACTTTCATGATCACGACCGCACCGAGCGAGTTGAACACGGTCGGCAACCTATTGAGCCGAATTCCAAAATGCCGAATTGCAAACGCCACTACCGGAACCTCGACAATCGTCGCCACGATGTGGTTTCAGACGATTAGCGAGATTGCGCCATTCGCGGCTGCACTCACGCGAGAACTTCCGTCCATCACCATTTCGGACCGGTTCATCAGCCTCCACACATTCAAGAGGGCAGGACATGTCCTTGATCAGGATGGACGAACCACCCGATTGATCCCACGGGCCATCTTCTAGCGGGAACCGAACAATCCGTAACCAGCCGACACCCGGAGCTCTTGGGGGTGACCGGTCATCGATCCGCTTTCGGAAGGGCAGGTCATTGACATCGACAACCCTGTTGGCGCCCTCCTGCTCGGCGCCAACGACGCCAGCCCGAACGCCACCGCCAGCACCAGCCAGTCGCTGAAGATCTCGGGTCGGCGGCGACCCGGCTCTCCAAATTGGCAGGCATGACAGGCCGCGACGACCTGCGAGATGCGGGCGTCGCAATGACGAGGTTGGATAATCGGACACTCCCTGTCGAGACGCCGAGAGCTACATTGCTGCCGGTGCGGGCTGGGAGTGGGTGGACTGGAAGGAGCATCGGGACGAGGTGCTTGCCGGTGCCTCTCCGGCGGCCCGTGAGTTGATGCTCACGCTGCTCGGTGATCCGCCCGGCGGGATCTATGTCGAGGGCCGCGACGATCGGCCCTGGTTGGACCCGATGATGATTTCGGCGGCAATGGAGATGGCGGTCTCGGCTGGTCCACGGTTGCCGATGTCGAGGCCGATCGGGCTCGATAGTGCGGTGAGGTGTTCGGGGCGGAGACCGGCTGCGGTGAGTGCGTGTCGTCGGTTGGCGTCGGCGGTGAGGGACCCCATGGCACCGATATAGGCGAGGGGGTGTGCCCATTTGGCCTCGTCGAGGCATTCGAGGAGGACCGGGATATCGATCTTCGGGTCGTGGGTGAGAACGATGATGACTGTGCGGGAATCGAATCGGCCTTCGTTGCGTTGGCGTGCAATCCAGTCTGATGGCCATTCGCATACGACTTCGTCGACATCGGGAAATCGCTGTGGTGTCGTGAACACGGGGCGGGCATCGCAGATGGTGACGCGGTAGCCCATTCGGGTGCCGAGTAGCCCGGTCTCCGCGGCGAAGTCGGTCGAACCCACTATCACCATCCGTGGCCGGGATGGGAAGCGTCGTATCAGTGTTCCGGATGGGGTCAGGCCGGTGGGGTCGTCGAGTTCGTGTGCGATGCGGTGGGTACCTGCTTCCGGTCCGGTGAGGACGGTCTCGAGGATGACGGTGTCGTCGCGCACTGTCCGTTCGATGAGGTCGGCGAGTTGCGGCATGGTCTCGCGGTCTACTCGTTCTACGAGCACGGTCAGTGATCCGCCGCAGGTCAGTCCGGGTTCGAGGATGTCGCCGGTCGGGCCGTAGTGCTCGATTCGGGGGTGGCCGGTGGTGAGGACGTCGAGGGCGGTCTCGTAGAGGGCGCCTTCGACGCAGCCGCCGGAGATGCTGCCGACCACGGTTCCGTCCTGATGGACGGCGAGCATGGCGCCCGGATCTCGCGGAGAGGATCCGTGGGTGGCGATGACGGTGGCGACCGCGACAGCGCGGTGTGCTTCCCATTCGGTGTGGATGTCGCGCAGGACGGTGTTCACGGGTGCCTCGCAATTCTGTTGGCATCACGGTTCCGGCGACCGGGGCTGGGGAACCATCGCGGTGGTGGCGAGGATCGTACAATAGTTTTGCGCAAAGATAATTACCTGAAATTGTCGTGAGCCGGTCGCCGGCAGGCGAGACTGATTCGCGGCACCGTGCCCTTGTCGAATCTGGAGTGTGAAGTGGCCGAATCGGATCGGGTGGATGGGGTCGGTGAGATCATCCGGCAATGGGCCCGGACGCGCCCGGAACTGGACGTGTCGGCGCTCGAGGTTTTCGGACGGCTGCATCGTAGTTTCCTGCTGTACCGGGCTCAGATCAACGAGCTGTTCGAACAGTTCGGCACGAACGAGGCGGGGTTCGACGTTCTCGCCTGCCTTCGGCGTGCGGAACCGACGTTCCGGCGCACCGCCGGGGAACTGGCGAAGCAGACCTTGATCACCACGGGTGGCCTGACGATGCGGGTGAACCGGCTCGAGGATGCCGGCCTGGTGCTGCGTGAGCGCGATGACATCGACTCCCGCGTGGTGTATGTGACGCTCACCGACGCGGGCCGCAAACTTGTCGACGCTGTCTCGGATGCGCACTTCGCGGAGCTGGCGCGGATGCAGGGTGGACTCGAGGGTGGTCAGCGCGAGCAGCTCGCCGATCTTCTGTTCGTTCTCGAGGGCTCCTTACAGGCTGCCGCATCGGAGAATGTCGCAAAGTCGCTCGGTGCAGCATCTGCATAAGGCTCGTCTTCAAAACTCCTCGGGCGGACGCCCCGGGTCGCTTCACGTGCTCGCGCGCGTTCTTGGGGTAGTACAGCGACGCGTCGGTGGCGGTGTTTCGGTGCAGCCACGGCTGTGACCTGCATCCCTTCGGCGGGTGGTGTGCCTCGGCTCGGTAAGCCTCGCCTGATCGGTGGGGCGACCGTGGCCGAGCTGTTGACCTCGTGAAGCCGAGAACGTTAAATTGTCTTATAGCAAAGATACTTTGCGCTGAGTCTTCTTGGACCGGCATCCGCAGTCCTTTCAAATGGAAAGAGGCACATGAACAAGAGCGGCCTTGCCACGGTGGCTGCGAAGGGCGGCGGCGGCACAGTGATCGCCCTACCCTCGCGCGGCGCTGCGACCCCCGAGCAGAACCCAGCAGACGGCAGGATCGGCGCGCGTGGCTCCCTTGCCACCGTGCTGTTCCTCCCCGACAGGGCCGCCTACGACTGCGTTGGTAGTGAGGATCCGATCGTCGTTCGCGACCATCTTCGGGGCCGGAATCGGCGTAAGTTCGTCTACACCGGATTCTGTTCGGTAGCCGTCCGCGCCGCACTCGACGTCGCCTTCGCGGCCGTCGAGCGGCGCGCCCTACAAGGGGTGAATCACCACATGCATACCGGCTATGGCAGACCGCGCCGCACACTCGTGCGGGGAGCCCGCTGATGCGCACCCAGGCCCTCGGCGCCGGGTTGGTGGCGCAGACCCAATTCGCGATGGCCCCTTTCCGGCTCCATCGCCCCACCACCATCGAGGACGCCCTCGCGATCGTGTCCGAACATCCGGACGCCGTCATCGCCGCCGGCTGCTCGGATCTGGTCGCCCAGATCCGCGAGGGGTGCGCCCCAAACACGTTGGTGTCGCTGCAGAAGGTCGATGCGCTCCGCGCCACCAGACACGAGGCCGGCGTACTTCATATCGGCCCGATGGTGACCCACCACATGGGTGCGACGGACGAGATCGTCGCCGCCGCGATCCCGAACCTCGCGGCGGCATGGGCGTCGATCGCCACGGTTCGGATCCGCTACACCGCGACCGTCGGCGGAAACCTGATGGCGCGGCGGTACCGCTACGAGATGCCGCTGCTTCTCGGGGCGCTCGACGCGGACCTGGTCTTCGACGCCGGCGCGCTCTCCCGCCCGGTCGCGTCGTTGTGGGCACACAGCGGAACCGATCAGCGAGGCCTGTTGACCGACATCACCGTACGAACGGACGACCTCGTCTGGTTCGGATATGAGCGTTCGATGCGTCCGACGGCGACAGTGGCCCTCGCGGTGCGCCGCAACCCCCACGGCACCCTGCAGGTGCGCGCGCAATCGGGATCGGAGTACCGCCACGGATTCGCTCTGACGGCCGATACCTGCGCCCGCGAACTCGATCCGCTCGAGGTGAGTGCGCAGCTTGCCCAGCAGCTACCGGACGATTGTGCCGATTACACCGGCTCGGCGGAGTACCGCCGGCACCTGGTGCGTGTGTTGACGCGCCGCCTGCTCACCGCGGCGTGTGCGCAGCTGAAGGGAACGACAACGAGATGACCGAGTACTCCGATCGCGAGACCGACCGATCCGCTGCCCCCGACGGTGAACTCGACACCTGCATCGAGTTCGCCCTGAACGGCGTCAAGCAGACCGTGCGCGTCGCCGCCAACGCCATCCTGCTCGACGTCCTGCGCAACAACCACGGCTGCAACGGCGTTCGCGGTTCCTGCGAGCGCGGGGTCTGTGGAGCGTGCACCGTGCTCGTGGACGACCTGCCCGTCGCCTCCTGTTCGACCTTCGCGTTCAGCATCGACGGCGCCTCGGTCGAGACAGTGGAAGGGTTGGCCGCGCCCGACGGCACGCTGTCCCCGCAGCAACGTGCATTCTCCGAGTGCGGGGGTTTCCAGTGCGGCTTCTGCACGTCCGGGATGTTGATGCTCACCACCGGGCTGCTGCGTCAGGACCCACAACCTGATCGCGGCACGATCCGCGAATGGATCAGTTCCAACACCTGTCGCTGTACCGGATACGAGATGATCCTCGAATCGGTCGAGCGCGCTGCCGAACTGACCGGTGAGACGAACGGGGAATCCGCGTGACGACGACAGCCGAGTCCTTCACTCACGCCGTCCACTCCGACGCCACGAGCGGCGGATACACCGTGTATTCGCTGCCGACCGCCTCTCCGGACAAGCGAGTCACCGGACGCGATCTGCCGCGCGCGGACGCCGCGGTCAAGGTGACCGGCAAAGCGGTCTACAACACCGACATCGTGCGACCGGGCATGCTGCACGCGAAGGTGCTGCGTAGTCCGCACGCTCACGCTCGTATCGTGTCCATCGACGCGAGCGCCGCCGAGGCACTGGACGGCGTCACCGCGGTACTGACCCGCAACGAAACCGACGGCCTGGCGTGTTACGGCACCATGGTCAAGGACCAGCCGGTCGTCGCGACCGACGCGGTCCGCTATGTCGGCGACATCGTCGCCGCCGTCGCTGCGGTAGATGAGCGCACGGCCCTGGCGGCACTGGACCTCATTCAGGTCGAATACGAGATCCTGCCCGCGGTATTCGACGTTAACGAGGCCCTCGATCCGTCGTCGCCGACCATCCATCCGCTCGAGCCGCGCGGCGGGTTGCCCCCGTACCAGAACGGCGCGTCGGCGTCGCTGCGCAGCGACCACAATGTCAGCTACGAATTCCGGTACAGCACTGGATCACCGGACGTGTGGGACGAGTGCGACCACATCTTCGAGGACACCTTCCTCTTCTCCCGGATGAACCACATGCATCTCGAACCGTTCGTCACCGTCGCGGAGGCAACCGACGAACAGATCGAGGTCTGGACGGCGACACAGAGCCCGTTCAACCTCCGCCAGGAACTCGGGCACGTATTCAACCTCCCCGAAAACCGGATCCGGGTGCACGTCGCCCTGCTCGGCGGCGCGTTCGGAGCGAAGAACGGCCCCAAGGCCGACCCGGTCGCCATCCGCCTGTCCCAGCTCAGCGGCGGCCGGCCCGTGCGGTTCTGCATGAGCACGGAAGAGGGCTTCCTCACCGTGTCGCAGCACGCCGCGAAGCTGATCGTCAAGGCCGGCGTCAAGGCGGACGGCACCTTTATCGCCCGCAAATCGACGGTACTCCTCGACAGCGGGGCCTACGCCGAGCACAGTCCGGCGGTGGCGGAGAAGGCCGGTTATCGGATGCCGGGCGCGTACCGCTGGCAGCACATCGACACCGTCTGCAAGGCGGTCACCACGAACACGGTGCCCGCCGGCGCCATGCGCGGCTTCGGGGCCACCCAGACCACGTGGGCCGGCGAACGTCAGATCGACCTCATCGCGCAGCGACTCGGCATCGATCCCTACGCACTGCGGCTGAAGAACCTCAAGAAACTCGGCGAAGAATTCGTGCCGGGGGATGCGGGGATCGACTCCGACCTCGCCGAGGGGATGCGTCTGGTCGCGGACGCTATCGGCTACCACGACAGGGATCGCCGGCGGAACCGCGGCATGGGAGTGTGCGTCGGCCTCAAGGACAGTGGCGGCGGCAACAAGCCCGCGATGGCGCGGGTCAAGGTGACCGCCAACGGCGACGTCTTCCTGAACTGCGCGCTCACCGAAATGGGCCAGGGCGGGCACTCCGCGATGTCCCAGATCGTCGCCGACGTCCTGCGCACCAGCCGCGACCGCGTCGTGTACACGCGCATCGACACCGACCACACCCCCTTCGATCAGGGCACCAACGCCTCGTCCGGCGTGGTGGTGATGGGACAGGCCGTCCGCAACGCGGCGGAGAACCTGCGTAGACAAGTGCTCGAGTGGGCCGGTGAACAATTCACCCTCGACCCGGCCACCGCAGTGCTCGACGACTGGACAGTGCGCACCCCCACAGGCGAGGTATATCCGCTTTTCCAGCGGATCATGGAGTTCTTCGGCCACACCGGGTTCGAATTCTCGGCCGACGGCTACTACAAAGTGCGTAACGACGCCGACGCGCCCTTGGCCGCCCGATGTGTCTTTTACGAGATCGGGTGGGCAGCAGCCGAGGTCGAAGTCGACCCGGAGACCGGCAGGGTTACGGTCCTTCAGCTCGTGGTCAGTGGTGACGCGGGCAAGGTGATCAACAAGATCGGCTGCCGCGGTCAGGATGAAGGCGCCGCCATACTTGGACTCGCGCAGGCACTGTTCGAGGAAATGCGCTACGAGAACGGTGAACTTCTCAACGCCGAGGCCCTGCTGTACCGCGTCCCACTCGCGGAGGACCTCCCCGAGCGGTTCGTCTCGATCACCCAGGAGCAGGGACACGGCGCCGGTCCCTTCGGCGCCAAAGGCATGGGGGAGGGCGGCATGCTCCCCATCGCCCCGGCAATTGCCCAGGCCATCGCCGACGCGGTCGGCGCCCAGCTTACCGAGTTGCCGATGACACCAGAACGCGTCTTTCGTGCACTCCCACCCGGCGGCGTACCCGGTCTCCCGCCGTTGTCACACGCCTGAATGCAACCGGATGCCACCGGTCCCAATACCCGACCGGCGGCGGATCCGGCCAAACGAAGTGAACGAGCCATGCGGATACACCCGAGGTCGCGGAACAACGAAAAAGTGCTGCCACAAGATCACCGACGGCACATAGCAAAAGAACCCCACGAGCAGACCCGCACACACCCCCAGCGAAATCCCGTACCAGTCGCACCGACCGTCCGCCCGCGTTCATGGCTGTGACACCGGCGCTCTCATCTTCGGTGAGCCTGGCTTCGAAGAGACAGGCAAGGGTTCGTCCACTGAACGTCCGTCGGATTGAGAGAACCCGGCAACCCGGAGTCGGTGGGTCACGCCCAAGAGCCGACACCACTCGGTTCAGCCGCCCACAGCCGGCAACTTTGCCGCAGCGTCATGGAAGGCACGCACGATTGCGGCCGAAATCCGACCGCGGAAGGACACTTCACGGCCCTCCCCGATCGCCCACTCTCGAATCTCCTTGGCCGTCTTCTTCGCCGGAGCCGTGCCCGCCGCCGCTCCCTTCACCGGAGCCTCCTTCTCGACAACCTTCTCCGCGGCCGTCGTCGCCCCTGCCGTCGTCGCCCCTGCCGTCTTCCCCGCTGCCGTCTTCTTCGCCGGAGCCGTGCCCGCCGCCGCTCCCTTCACCGGAGTCTCCTTCTCGACAACCTTCTCCACGGCCGTCGACTTCGCCCCAGCCGTCTTCGCCGGAGACTTCCTCGCGGCTGCCTTCTTCGCAGACGCCTTCTTCGCAGCCGCCTTTCCCGCGACTATCTTCTTCGCGGCCGCTTTCTTCGCCGGCGCCGCTTTTGTCTGAGCCTTCGGTGCCTGAGCGTCATGGAAAGCTTGCACGATCTCGGCCGAAATCCGGCCGCGGGGAGACACTTCGCGACCCTCTCCGATCGCCCACTCTCGAATATCCTTGGTCGTCGTCTTCGCCGGAGCCTTACTCACCGCCGATACCTTCGTGGCAACAATCTTCTCCGCGGCCGTCGACTTCGCCCCAGCCGTCTTCGCCGGCAACTTCTTCGCAGACGCCTTCTTCGCAGCCGTCTTCTTCGGCCCAGCCGTCTTCTTCGCCGGAGCCTTCTTCGCGACCGTTTTCTTCGCGGGAGCCTTCGCCGCGACTATCTTCTTCGCGGCCGCCTTCTTCGCCGGCACCGCTCTTGCCTGAGCCTTCGATGCCTGAGCGTCATGGAAAGCTTGCTCGATCTCGGCCGAAATCCGGCCGCGGGGAGACACTTCGCGACCCTCTCCGATCGCCCACTCTCGAATATCCTTGGTCGTCGTCTTCGCCGGAGCCTTACTCACCGCCGATACCTTCGTGGCAACAATCTTCTCCGCGGCCGTCGACTTCGCCCCAGCCGTCTTCGCCGGCAACTTCCCCGCAGACGCCTTCTT
>NZ_JBHWUE010000154.1:0-16131 GCF_042738615.1 Rhodococcus sp. NPDC059968 | reverse complement strand
GCCTGGACGTCGACGCGGACGTCGCCGGTGTGCACGGGCAGGGGGAACGGTTCGGCCGGGGGCAGTCCGGGGCCGAAGCGGCCGTCGACGAGCAGGGCCCACACGTTGCCGAAGGTGACGTGCCCCTCGACGAGTTCTTCGATGTCGACGCCGCGGTAGCGCAGGGCGCCGCCGTCCTTGTCGGGTTCGGCGATGTCGCTGGTGAACGCGACCACGCCTTCCAGTCCGCTGACGAAATCGTCCGGTATTGCAGCGCTAGCTGACATAGCTCGTGGACTCTCCTCGTTCGAGTGCCCCCGGTCAGAGCGGCACTGTCTCGGCGTTCGACAATTGCGCTGAGCGTGCGTGCGGGATGGGCAGGCACCTTCGTCCGCGCAATCGACTTCCCTTCCCCGGGCATCGCACGATCGCGGCTGCAATCCGAGGGGACGGGTTCGGTCCCCAAAACTTTAGCCGGTGTCACCGGAGAGTTGATCAGTGCATACCCGGGAGTAGCGTTCTCGGCTGTGTCTCCAGATGCAGAACAGCCGAAACCGGTGAACAAGGACCTCGCGGCGATGCGGGTCGGTTACGGACACCAGGTCGCTGACGGACGGTACGACGACTCCGATCTGGACGTCGACCAGGTGAGCGACGGCTGGCTTCCCCTGATGCGCCGGTGGCTCGAGGACGCCGTGGAGGCCGGGGTTCCCGAACCCAACGCGATGACACTCGGAACCGTCGACGAGCACGGACATCCGTGCACCCGCACCGTCCTCTGCAAGGGATTGAGTGCCGACGGTGTGCTGTTTTTCACCAACTACGACTCGGACAAGGGCCGCCAGCTGGAGGCGGTGCCGTACGCGTCGGTGACGTTCACCTGGGTGCCCGTCGCCCGGCAGATCACCGTCCGCGGTCCGGTCGAGCGTGTGAGTGCCGAGGTCACGGACGAGTACTGGCACAGCAGGCCCCGCGGATCCCGGCTGGGGGCGTGGGCCTCCGAGCAGTCGCGGCCGATCGGTTCGCGGGCCGAACTGGATGCCGCGCTGCTGCACGCGGCGGAGCGTTTCCCCGTCGACGTCGACATCCCGGTCCGGCCGGACTGGGGCGGAATCCTGATCCGCCCCGCGGTCGTGGAGTTCTGGCAGGGCCGCGCCAACCGGATGCACAACCGCATCCGGACGTCGCTGGTCGACGGCTCGTGGACGGTGGAGCGACTGCAGCCGTGACCGCCAGGGAATAGTGAGTATGGGAAACGAGCTAAGGGAAGAATGACCGAGACCGCCACCGAGAAGAAGAAGCGGCGGCTGCTCGCCGACACGGCGCCGCTGCAGAACCGGGACTACCGCCGCCTGTGGACGGCCGGAATCGTGACGGTGATCGGCGGACAACTCAGTGTCGTCGCCGTGCCGCAGCAGGTGTACGAGATCACCCGCAGCTCGGCGTACGTGGGTCTGACCGGTGTCTTCGCGCTGGTACCGCTGATCGTGTTCGGGTTGTGGGGCGGCGCGTTGGCCGACGTCATGGACCGGCGGAAGCTGCTGACGATCACCACCGTCGGACTCGGTGCCACATCCGTGCTGTTCTGGGTGCAGGCGGCGCTGGGCCTGGACAACGTGTGGCTGGTACTCGGGCTGCTGGCGTTGCAACAGGCGTTCTTCGCGGTCAACCAGCCCACCCGCAGCGCGATCATACCGCGGCTCATCCCGGCGGAACAGTTGGCCGCCGCCAACTCGCTCAACATGACGGTCATGCAGTTCGGCGCCATTGCCGGACCGCTGCTCGCCGGCGTGATGATTCCGACGGTCGGGCTGTCGACGCTGTATCTCGTCGATTCGATCGCCCTCCTGGCCACGCTGTGGGCGGTGCTCCGGTTGCCTGCCATCCCGCCGACGGGGGAGTCGCGCCGGGCCGGGCTGCGCGAGGTGTTCGACGGGTTCGCCTACCTCGCGACGCAGAAGGTGCTGCTCGCGTCGTTCGTCGTCGACATCATCGCCATGGTGTTCGGCATGCCGCGGGCGTTGTTCCCGCAGATCGCGCACGACACGTTCGGCGACCCGGCATCGGGCGGTGTCGCGCTCGGACTGCTGTTCGCGGCGATGTCGTTCGGCGCGGTGGCCGGTGGGGTGTTCTCCGGGTGGCTGCCGAGGGTCCGGCGCCAGGGCCTCGCCGTGATCGTGTGCATCGTGCTGTGGGGTGTCGCGATGGTGGGCTTCGGCGTGGTGGTGGGGATCGCGTCACCCGGCGACAGTCCGGTCCTGTTGTGGATCGCTCTCGCGTTCCTCGCATTCGGTGGTGCCGTCGACATGGTCTCCGCCGCGTTCCGCAGCACCATGCTCCAGCAGGTCGCCACGGACGAGATGCGCGGACGACTTCAGGGCGTCTTCATCGTCGTCGTTGCCGGTGGCCCGCGGATCGGTGACGTCATGCACGGCGCGGCCGCCGCGGCGGTCGGAACGAGCGTGGCTGCCGCGGGCGGCGGAGTCCTCGTCGTCGTCGGTGTGGTGATCGCCGCGCTCGCGTTCCCGGCACTGGTGCGTTACAAGGTCACTCGCTAAGTTCCCGTGCGCCATCACATATCTCGTGCCCATCTCGGGCACACTGAAGTGCATGGGTGAACCGCAGTCTTCGAAGACGGACAGGCCTGCAACGGCCGGATTCGAGATCCGGGGAGGCGGCTACCGCGCCGGCATCGCGGCCACCGGCGCCGGACTCCGGCTACTCGAATGGGATGGTCCGGAGGGACCGATGTCGCTCACCGAGACGTGGGAGATCGGAACCCGGCCACCGTTGTCGGCGGGGTTGATCCTCGCGCCGTGGCCCAACCGGATCCGCGACGGCCAGTTCGTCTTCGACGGCATCGACCATCAGCTCGAGATCACGGAACCGACGTTCGGCAATGCGAGTCACGGATTCGTCCGCCGCCGGGACTGGCGTGTCGTGAATCACGCCGACGACCGCATCGAGTTGTCGATCGACGTCGGCCTCCACAAGGGGTGGCCGTACCCGCTGCATCTCACCGTCGCGTATGTCCTGGGCGACGACGGCCTGACCGTGACGCACACCGCCACCAACACGGGAGCCATCCCGGCTCCGTTCGGGATGGGCTTCCACTCCTACGTCCGCGCCGGCGACGTCCCGCTCGACGAGTGCACGCTGCACCTGTCCGCCGGCACCCGGCTGCCCCTCGACGAGCGCATGCTGCCGAGTGGGGGTTCGCAGCCCGTGGCAGGCACCGAATACGACTTCACCAGCCCGCGCACGCTGGCGGGCGTCGCTCTCGACACCCCGTTCAGTGCGCTGGACGTCGACGCGGACGGCAGGTCGCGGCACGAATTGCGCGCGCCGGACGGCACCGGAACGGTCCTGTGGGCGGCCCGCGAGTTCGGCTGGCTGCAGGCGTTCGTCGCGGATCCCGACGCCGGTAAGTCGTATCCGGGCCGCGGGCGGGCGCTTGCGCTCGAACCGATGACGTGCCCGCCGGACGCGTTCAACTCCGGGATCGATCAGTTGGTGCTCGCTCCGGGGCAGCAGTGGACCGGTGCGTGGGGCATGTCCGCGCTGGGGTCGTAGCGGTTCAACTTTCGAGCATCGGGTGCCCACTTGGTGAGACGGTGTAACACCGGTCGCTGTCCGGCCGATACGTCGGGCGGGGGTTCTTCTGTCGCGTCTGCCGGGCTCTGCCCCACCCGTCTGTTCGTCCCTCACCGCGGGGGGCGTCGCGGTGTGCGTTCTCCGCCGTATTCGGCATCTGTGCAGGTAACGCGGCCAGTCCAGTCTCGGGTAACTGGCCCTCGCCGATTCCGCTCCCGCGCCGTGCGGGCAAATCGGACACTCGCCGATCCCGTTCGACGACCCTTCTCCGTGGTCGCCGCGCATCCCGCGGCGGACCCGGATCACGGGCTCTGAGCGGACCCGCCTTCGGCACGCAGGCCAGAGTGGGACTAGTTTCTACCTGAATGAAGTTGTTACTCATTGGTTTGAGCTTGAGAGGGATGCTTCGTGCCTGACAATGACACAAAGCCCACGCTTACCTACCCTGGTGGTGAGCACACGATGTCCATTGCCAGGGCAACCGAGGGCAATGACGGTATCGAACTGGGCAAGCTGCTCGCCAGCACCGGGTACACCACCCTGGACCCGGGTTTCGTCAATACCGCCTCCACCAGCTCCGCGATCACCTACATCGACGGTGAGCACGGGATTCTCCGCTACCGCGGGTACCCGATCGAACAGCTGGCCGGGAAGTCGACCTTCATCGAGGTCAGCTATCTGCTGATCTACGGTGAGCTGCCCACCACGGCGCAGCTCGAGTCGTTCACCGACCGGATCCGGCGCCACACGCTGCTGCACGAGGACCTCAAGAGGTTCTTCGACGGATTCCCGCGGAACGCGCACCCGATGCCGGTCCTGTCCAGCGCCGTCAACGCGCTGTCCGCGTACTACCAGGACTCCCTGGATCCGGCCGACCCGGAACAGGTCGAGTTGTCGACCATCCGTCTTCTCGCGAAGCTGCCGACCATCGCGGCCTACGCGTACAAGAAGTCCGTCGGGCAGCCGTTCCTGTACCCGGACAACTCCCTGAACCTGGTCGAGAACTTCCTCCGGATGACGTTCGGCTTCCCCGCGGAGCCCTACGAGATCGATCCCGAGATCGCCAAGGCTCTCGACATGCTGCTGATCCTGCACGCCGACCACGAGCAGAACTGCTCGACGTCGACGGTGCGGTTGGTCGGCTCTTCCGACGCCAACCTTTTCACCTCGATCTCGGGTGGCATCAACGCACTCTGGGGCCCGCTGCACGGCGGCGCCAACCAGGCCGTGCTGGAGATGCTCGACGAGATCAAGGCCAGCGGCAGCAACGCGGACGACTTCGTCCGCAAGGTCAAGAACAAGGAAGACGGTGTGAAGCTCATGGGCTTCGGGCACCGCGTCTACCGCAACTACGACCCGCGCGCGGCGATCGTCAAGCAGACGGCACACACCATCCTCGCGAAGCTCGGCGGCGACGACGAGCTGCTCGACATCGCGATGGCGCTCGAAGAGGCGGCGCTCACCGACGACTACTTCGTCGAGCGCAAGCTGTACCCGAACGTCGACTTCTACACGGGTCTGATCTACCGCGCGATGGGCTTCCCCACGCGCATGTTCACCGTTCTGTTCGCCATGGGCCGCTTGCCCGGGTGGATTGCACACTGGCGCGAGATGCACGAAGATCCCGCTACGAAGATCGGCCGTCCGCGCCAGATCTACACCGGTTACACCGAGCGTGACTACAAGGACGTCACAGGTCGCTGATCGCGAATACCTGTGCCGAACCATAGAGCCCTCACCGAGGAGGACATATGACCAAGCCCGAGATCGAGTTCCAAGACGGACCCGCCCCGACCGACCTGGTCATCAAGGACGTGGTGGTCGGAGACGGCGCAGAGGCCGTCCCCGGGGGCACCGTCGAGGTGCACTACGTCGGCGTCGAGTTCGAGTCCGGCGAGGAGTTCGACTCCTCCTGGAGCCGCGGCGAGTCCATCCAGTTCCCGCTGCGCGGTCTCATCAAGGGCTGGCAGGACGGCATCCCCGGCATGAAGGTCGGCGGACGACGTCAGCTCACGATCCCGCCGGAGCTGGCCTACGGTCCCGCCGGCGCCGGACATCAGCTGTCCGGCAAGACGCTGGTCTTCATGATCGACCTGCTGGACGTGAAGGAATAGTCTCCGCAGCACCGAAAGCCCCGCATCACCTCAGGGTGAGGCGGGGCTTTGTGCTTTCCGTGTTTCTGCTTTCGGGGGCTGGTGTGTGGTGTCGGTGTGGAGTTCGACGACGAGGCGTGCGCCACCGAGCGGGCTGACCTCGAAACGTGCGCTGCCGTTGTGCAGTGCCGCCTGCTGAGCGACGAGCGCGAGGCCGAGGCCCGACCCGCTCTTCGTCGCGTTGGAACCGCGGTGGAACCGTTCGAACACCACGGCCCGTTCGGCCTCGGGCACTCCCGACCCGTTGTCGTCGACCACGATGGTGGTGATGCCGTCGGCCGCTCTCAGCGTGATCGTCACCGCGGTCGCGCCGCCGTGCCGGACCGCGTTCTTGATGGCGTTGTCCAAGGTGAGGCGCAGCCCACCGGGCATGCCCCGGACCGTCACCGGGGTTGCGTCGACGGTCACCTGCAGTCCGGGATTGTGACGCATCGCCTCCTCGGCGGCGAGGTCGCTGATGTCGACGAGGTCGCAGTCCACGAAGTCCTTGTCGGTGGACAGTTCGCCGCGGGCGAGGCGCTCGAGGTCGGACAGCGTCGATTCCACCCGGCCCTGCGAGCGGGCGAGGTCCCGGTAGATCTCGTCCCGCTGCGGCTGCGTCAGGTCGTGTGTGGTGAGGACCTCGAGGTCGGTGCGCATCGCGGTGAGCGGCGTGCGGAGTTCGTGCGCCGACACGGCGGCGAAGTCGCGTGCGGTGGCGAGTGCGGCGGTGGTCGCGTCCTGCGCCTCGGCGACGTCGCGCAGCATGGATTCCGCGGCGGAGGCCAGTTCGTCCGCCTCTCGGACGCCGGAGGTCGTGGGCGTCAGCTTCGGTTCGCGGCGCACGATGCGGCCGGTCAGGTCGACCAGCGGGCGCACGGCACGTCCTCCGAACAACCAGCCGAGACCGCTGGCCGCGGCGACGGCGAGGACGCCGACGAGGGCCACCTGCCGTTGCTGCTCGGATGTCACGTCCTGCGCCTCGGCGTACGGCACGGCCAGGGAGATCCGGGTGCCGAGAAACGGCACGGTTGCCGTGTACGCCCGGTACTTCGTGTCACCGACCTCGACGGTCTGCGTGCCCGGGTCCAATTCGGGTAACTGGGTGGGGGTGCTGACGAGCACGGTGTCGCCGTCGGCCGAACGGATCGTGATGGCGAACGCGCCCTTGTCGCCGAGCGCCCCGAGGAACAGCCCCGCGGTGGCGGCGTTGGGCACCAGGACGTCCGATGCCGTCTCCAGCCGCCGGTCGAGTTGCGACAGGTTGTTCCGGTTGATCGCCAGCGACACCAGGATGCCGAGCGCCACGACGATGATCGTCGCCCCCAGCGCCGTCGCGGCGGCGACGCGGGTCCGGAGCGAGAACGACCGTTTCACGACGGTTCCCGGAGCACGAATCCGACTCCGCGGACCGTGTGCAGGATGCGCGGCTGACCACCGACTTCGAACTTGCGACGCAGGTAGCCGACGAACACGTCCACCACGTTGGTGTCGGCGACGAAGTCGTACCCCCACACCAGTTCGAGGAGCCGCTCACGGCTCAGCACGATGCCGACGTTGCGGGCGAGAACCTCGAGGAGTTCGAATTCCCGTTTTGTCAGCGTGACCTCCTCGCCCGCCATGAACACCCTGCGTGCGGACATCCGGATCTCGAGCGCACCGATGCGGATCGGTGGGGTCGCGGGCGAGTCGGCCGGCGCGGCGGCCGTCGATCCGTGCCGCCGCAGCATCGCCCGGATCCGGGCGATCAGTTCGGCGAGGACGAACGGCTTGACCAGATAGTCGTCGGCGCCGGACTCCAGGCCGGAGATGCGGTCGTCGACGGTATCGCGGGCGCTGAGCACGCAGATCGGGATGTCGTTGTTCATCGCGCGCAGGGCGGTGACGACGCCGGTGCCGTCGATGACCGGCATGTTCATGTCCAGCACCATCGCGTCCGGACGTCGTTCGCTGACCACCCGGAGCGCGTCGGCGCCGTCGACGGCCGTGAGGACGGTGAATCCGGACAGTCGCAGGCCGCGTTCGAGGGAAGTCCGCACGTCCTCGTCGTCGTCGACCACGAGGACACTGGCTGAGTCGGTGACGGTCACTCCTGCATTGTGCCGTGGGCGCGACCACTGAGCGTGCGGATGGCAGTTGTGGGAGCGTGTCTCGTCCGTACACTCGGGGTCGATGTTTTCCTCACTGCAGGCATTCGAACTGACCGAAACCAACCGTGACTGGCTGATTCACCGGCCGGCCGAGATCGCGACCTACGTCGTCCTGGCGCTCGTGCTGCGTTTCGCGTCGCACCGGATGATCGACCGGATGACGCGGCCCCGGGAGCCTTCGGACAAACCGGCAATGCTCCGTCCTCTGCGGGAACGCGCCCCGCGTGGCGTCAAGGAGGCGATGGTCAACGAGCGCCGCGCGCAACGCGCCCGGACGATCGGGTCGGTGCTCAAATCGACGGTGTCGATCGTGGTGCTCGTCTGGGTGGTGCTCCAGGTTCTCGCCGTCCTCGGCGTCAACGTGGCGCCGTTCATCGCGTCCGCCGGTGTGATCGGTGTCGCACTCGGTTTCGGTGCGCAGAACCTCGTCCGGGACTTCCTGTCGGGCATCTTCATGCTGCTCGAGGATCAGTACGGTGTCGGGGATGTCGTGGACCTCGGCGAGGCCGTGGGAACGGTCGAGACGGTGGGTTTGCGGGTCACCACGATCCGCGACGTCAACGGCACCCTCTGGTACTGCCGCAACGGTGAGATCGTGCGTGTCGGCAACATGAGCCAGGGTTACGCGGTCGCGGTGGTCGATCTGCCGATCGCGCACGCCGCCAACGTGCAGCGGGCGTGTGAGGTGGCGCTGGAGGCCGTCACCGAGGCGGCCAAGGGCGACGCGATCGCGGCCGACGTACTCGAACCCCCGGAACTGCTGGGCGTCAACTCGGTGACCGCGGAATCGGTCACACTGCGGATCACCGCGCGGACCAAGCCCGGCAGGCAGTGGGCGGTGCAGCGGACGTTCGCCCGCGCGGCGCTGTCGGCGTTCGAGCACTACGACATCGACGCGCCGTACCTGTCGGTGCTGTCCTCGGCTCGCTCCACCAACTGATCGGCCCGCGCTTCGTTACCGTGGCAGGTATGGACACCGCACTCGTCTGGTTCCGGCGCGACCTCCGGCTCGGCGATCTGCCGACGCTCCACACGGTGGCCGAGTCGGGGGCGCGTTCGCTCGGGCTGTTCGTCCTCGACGATCGGCTGCTGCAAACATCGGGTGGTGCTCGCCGGGACTTCCTGTTCCGCAGTCTCGCCGCACTGGACGACCAACTCGACGGCCGATTGCTGGTGGTGAAGGGCGATCCCGTCGACGTGGTTCCGAGGGTCGCGAAGAAGGTGTCGGCCGACGAGGTGCACGTGAGTGCGGACTACGGGCCCTACGGGCGCGAGCGTGACACTGCCGTCGCCGAGCACGTCGATCTGGTGGCCACCGGTTCGCCGTATGCCGTGGCGCCCGGCCGGGTGACGAAGACGGACGGGGAGCCGTACCGCGTGTTCACCCCGTACTTCCGACAGTGGCTCGACCACGGGTGGCGCGCGCCGATCGACACTGGGCCTGCGACGGTGGAGTGGATGGACCCGGACGACGTGAAGGCGCGGCGGGTGACGATCCCCGAACCGGAATCCGACGGGTGCCCCGCGGGGGAGGCGGCGGCGCTGCAGCGGTGGGCGGAGTTCTGCGAGGACGACCTCGCCGGGTACGAGGATGCGCGGGACCGTCCCGGTCTCGACGCGACCAGCCGGATGTCGGTGTACCTGAAGTACGGCAACATTCATCCGCGGACGATGCTCCGCGATCTCGCGCGGCGCCGCAGCAAGAGCGCCGAACAGTACCGGCGGCAGCTCGCCTGGCGGGACTTCTACGCCGACATCCTCTTCCAGCGTCCGGACAGTGCCCGCGGAAATTACGACCGCCGCTTCGACCACATCCGCTACGACAGCGGGCCCGACGCCGAGGAGGCGTACACGGCGTGGTGCGAGGGCCGGACGGGGTTCCCGATCGTCGACGCCGGGATGCGTCAGCTGAAAGCCGAAGCCTGGATGCACAATCGGGTGCGGATGATCGTCGCGTCGTTCTTCGTCAAGGATCTGCACCTGCCGTGGTGGCGGGGTGCCCGCTACTTCATGAACCAGCTTGTCGACGGGGATCTGGCGAACAACCAGCACGGCTGGCAGTGGACCGCGGGATCGGGGACGGACGCGTCACCGTACTTCCGGGTGTTCAACCCGACGACGCAGGGGGAGAAGTTCGACCCCGACGGCGAGTACGTACGGCGGTGGGTGCCCGAACTGCGCGGCATCAGCGGGAAGGCCGTTCACGCTCTGAAAGACGGCCGCCCCGAGGACTATCCGCCGCCGATCGTCGACCACGCCCACGAACGGCAGGAGGCCCTCGCCCGCTACGGTGAGATAAAGGCCCCGTGAGTACTTGTTAACCGCGGGCGGTTAAGAAGTACTCACGGGCGCTCGGCGCGTGAGGAGCCCGAGGAACGCCGCCGCGGCGAGGACGATGACGAGGCCGCCGTAGATGCGGGTGGTGTCGACGAGCCCGACTTTCCCGACGAGGTATCCGGCGATCAGTGCCGGAACGCTGTTGGCGAGGTAGGCGATCACGTAGATGCTCGACAGCAGGCCCGCGCGCTCGTGCGGTTCGGCGAGCGGCATGACGGTGCGGACGGTGCCCTGGAAGCCGGCGCCGAACCCGATGCCCGCCACCGCGGTTCCCGCGAGAATCCACAGCGCCGAGGACGTTTCGGCGCCGACCAGGGTGATGGCGACCCCGGCGACGAGTGCGGACGCTCCGACGTACAGGGTGCGCCGCGGCGCCACGTTGCGCAGCAGGAACACCGCGAATGCGCCGGTCCCGGTGAGCGTCGCGACCATGACGGCGCCGATCAGCGATGTGTGCACGTCGAGTGCATTGCGGGCGAGCGAAGGCCCGAGGGACAGGTAGAAGCCGCCCAGCGCCCACACGGCGACCAGGCAGGGGCCCGTGAGGACGAGCATGCCCAGTGCGGTGGACGGGACCGCGAGCGCGGGCCGCATCGATGCCAGAGCCCCCTTCTGCCGGACCGCCGTCTCGGGGGCGGCCCAGATGCCGAGGATCTCGACGAGGAACAGCGCGAAGAACACCAGGAACACGGTGCTGGTGGGCCGGGGAAGGTGCTCGCTGATCAGGCTCGATCCGATGGCGCCCAGCGCGAGGCCGACGGTGGGGGCGATGCTGTTGACGGTGGCGCCGCGTCCGGGTGTGCGTTCGAGGTCGAGGAGTGTGGAACCGAGCGCGCTGATCGCGGCGCCGGTCGCGAAACCCTGCACGACGCGGGCGAACAGTAGGAGGCCGATGCCTTCGGCCGTCGCGAACATGATCATCGAGGCGGCCTCGAACACGAGTGCCGTGATCAGCACAGGCCGTCGGCCGACGTAGTCCGAGAGCGACCCGACGGTGAGCAGCGCCAGCAGCAGGCTCACGGCGTAGATGCCGAAGACCAGCGTCGACTGCAGCGACGAGAAGCCCCAGTTCGACTGGTACACCTCGTACAGCGGTGTCGGTGCGGCAGATGCGCCGAGCAGGGTGGCGATCACGACCGCGACGAGCGTGAAGGCGGCTCCGCGGCGCATTGCGGGTCGGGAGGTCGGTGGTGCTTCGGGTGCGGCAAGCGTCGTCATGGCGTACTCCCGGAGAACGTTAATGCAAAAGGTTTGCGTTAACGGACGCTACGCCGCTGCCATTCTTAATGCAACATCTTTGCGTTAGCATGAGGGGTATGAGTCCGGCTCCAGGTCCACGCCCCGGTGGTCGCAGCGCCCGCATCCAGCAGGCGGTGCACGCGTCCACGCGCAAACTTCTCGACGAGCGCGACCGAGCGGACATCACCGTCCCGATGATCGCCGCCGACGCAGGGGTCACCCCGTCGACCATCTACCGGCGCTGGGGTGACATCACCGAAGTGTTCGCGGACGTCGCGCTCGAGCGACTGCGTCCAGACGCGTCCCCGCATGAAACCGGCAGTGTGCGAGGCGACCTCGTCGCCTGGGCGCAGGACTACCTCGAGGAGATGTCCTCGCCGGTGGGGCGGGCGGCGTTGCGCGACGTCGTGATGAGCGGCGACACCATCAGGTCCGAGAACGGCACCAATCAGTTCAAGTGCGCCACGTTCTGCCGCACCCAGATCGAGACGATCCTCGGACGCGGCGAGCCGGTCGGCTCACCCGCGCAGGGCGTGGTCGAGCACGTGATCGACCATGTCGTGGCGCCGATCATCTACCGCATCCTGTTCGACCTCGACCCACTCGAAGCAGACCGCGTCGAGGTGCTGGTGGATCACGCACTCGACGCGGCCGTCCGGGTCTGAGAGGTCAGCCGCCCAGTTGCTTCTTCAGCGCGTCGAGAACGGCGACGTCCTCGATGGTGGAGGGCACCGTGTACTCCTCGTGGTCGGCGATCTGCCGCATCGTCTTGCGCAGGATCTTGCCCGAGCGGGTCTTGGGCAGCGCCTGCACGACCGTCACGTCGCGGAACGTGGCGACGGCGCCGATCTGCTCGCGCACCATCGCGACCAATTCGTTGCGGAGTGTCTCCGGGTCGATCTCGACCCCGGCCTTGAGCACCACGTAGCCGCTGGGCCGCTGGCCCTTGAGTTCGTCGCGGATCCCGACCACCGCACACTCGGCCACCGCCGGGTGGCCCGCGACCACCGCCTCCATGCTGCCCGTCGAAAGCCGATGTCCGGCAACGTTGATGACGTCGTCGCTGCGGCCGAGGACGAACACGTACCCGTCCTCGTCGATGTAACCGGAGTCGCCGGTCAGGTAGTAGCCGTCGAACGTGGCGAGGTACGACCTCACGTACCGCTCCGGGTCGCGCCACAGCCCAGCCAGGGTGCCGGGGGGCAGCGGCAGTCCGATCACGATGTTGCCCTCGGTCCCGGCGGGAACCGCATTCCCTTCACCGTCGACGACCTGGACCCGGTACCCGGGCACCGGGACGGTGGGGGAGCCGGCCTTCAGCGGCATGGGTTCGAGCCCGCGCAGGTTGGAGCAGATCGCCCAGCCGGTCTCGGTCTGCCACCAGTGGTCGACGACGGGACGGTCCAGGATTCGGGTGGCCCACGCGTACGTGTCGGGGTCGAGGCGCTCGCCTGCCGCGAACAGCGTCTTCAGTGAGGAGATGTCGTACTTCTCGATCTCCTTCGCGTCCGGGTCGGCCTTGCGTACGGCGCGGATCGCGGTCGGGGCGGTGAACAGTGCCGACACGCCGTGGTCGGAGATCACCCGCCAGAATGCGCCCGCATCCGGGGTCCCGACCGGCTTGCCCTCGTAGAGCACGGACGTGGCACCGGCCAGGAGCGGCCCGTAGACGATGTACGAGTGCCCGACCACCCAGCCCACGTCGGACGCGGTCCACCACACGTCGCCCGGACCGATGTCGTAGATGTTGCGCATCGACCACGTGAGCGCGACGGCGTGCCCACCGTTGTCGCGGATCACGCCCTTCGGCTTCCCGGTCGTGCCGGACGTGTAGAGGATGTACAGCGGGTCCGTCGCGGCCACCGGAACCGGCTCCGCGGGTGCCGCATCCGCCATCAGCGCGTTCCAGTCGAACCACGCCGCGTCGCCGCCCCGGTAGTCGGCGGCCGAACCGGGGACCTGCGCCCGGTCCTTGACGATCACCGTGTGCGGAGGGGTGCCGGACAGCTCCAGCGCCTTCGCCACCATCGGCAGGTAGTCGACGGTGCGCCCCGGTTCGAGGCCGCCCGACGCCGTCACAAGGACCACCGGTCCGGCGTCGTCGATGCGGGTCGCGAGTTCCTTCGCGGCGAAACCGCCGAACACCACCGAGTGCACGGCGCCGATGCGGGCGGACGCCAGCATCGCGATCGCCGCCTCGGGGATCATCGGCATGTAGACGATCACCCGGTCACCGGCCACCACGCCCTGGTCCTTCAGGACGCCGGCGAACCGGGACACCTCGTCGAGAAGTTCTGCGTAGGTGTAAGTGCGGGACGCGCCGGGGGCCATCGCCGAGTCGTAGATCAACGCCGCCCGATCGCCGTTGCCGTCCCGGACGTGCCGGTCGAGAGCGTTGAAGCAGGTGTTCAGCGACGCGTCCGGAAACCAGCGGTACATCGGGGCGGCGGAATCGTCGAGCGCCCGCGTCGGCGGCTTCACCCACTCCACTGCCTCGGCGGCGGCGAGCCAGAAGTCCTCGGGACTGTCGGTGCTCCGGCGGTACACCTCGGCGTAGCTCTGGCCATGGTCGTCGCTCGAAGGCGTAGTCCCCGGGGAGCTCATCGATGCACGTCCTCTCGTCGTCGTGTGACCCGAAACACCCTATGCGACGTCGGGTGTCCGGGACACCGTCCGGACGGCCGGTCAGAGGCCCAGTGAACCGGCGATCATCGGCCAGGAGTTGTGCAGGTCGTCCTGCCAGTAGCCCCACGAGTGGGTGCCGGTGGGCCGGAAGTCGAACGTGGCCGGGATTCCCAGAGCGTTAAGCCTGTCGGCCAGCTGATGGGTGCACTCATTGGTACCGGCCTCGATGATGCCGCCGATGATCACCTGGTTGGCCAGGGTGCCCACATCTCCGTTGATGTCCGGGCCGTTGAGGTTCTCGTGGACGCCGGGCAGCCCGGTGGCATTGCTGATGTACAAGTCGATGCCGCGCAGCTTCTCGGCGTTGACGACGGGGTCGTTGGCCACCCAAGCGGGGTCGTCGGGCGGTCCCCACATGTTCTCGACGTCTCCGCCGCGGAAGCTGACGACGAAGGTGACGTAGTCCCGGCCCGGTTTGGTGCTCGTCTGGGCGCACCCGCTGAACGCGCCGACGGCGCGATACAGCGAGGGGGCGGCCTCGGCCAGGCTCAGGACGGATGTGCCCGACATCGACAGACCTGCGATGGCATTCTCGCCGTTCGTTCCGAGTGCGGCGTCGACGATCGGGGGGAGTTCCTCGGTGAGGAAGGTGGTCCACTTGTTCACGCCGAGGACGGGATCGGGCTTCTCCCAGTCGGTGTAGTAGCTGTACGCCCCGCCGACGGGAGTGACGACGTTGACGTTCTTGTCGGCGAAGAAGTCGACCACGTCGGTCCTCGCCTGCCAGGTTGCCGAATCCTCGCCGCCACCGGCGCCGTTGAGCAGGTACAGGGTCGGCCGGGGCACGCTCGTGTCGGCGGGGCGGATCACCTCGAGGAGAATCACTTTATCCATCGCCGCCGAGTAGACGAACATGTTCAGTTGACGGTCGTCGATCTCCTCGGTGTGGTCGAGGACGGATCCGTCTGCCGAAGCCGGCTTGTCGGCTGGAAGGGCTCGCCATACGTCCGCCGACGCCGCTGCCACCTGACCGAACATGGCCGACGACGCAACGACGGCGACCGCCAACAGTGCCCGACAGTGTCCGATCGCGCTCATAGCCGCTCCTCGTGCTTGACTGCGGTGCCCGACAACCGTCCGGTGGTGCTCAGAACATTTCCCCTTCACGGTAACCGGCAAACATTCCCCGGGGCGGCTGAACGGACACCGGACTTCGCCGCGACGTCCGCCCTATCGTGGAAGCATGACGCTGCTCGCCGAAGACCTGCTGTTGCTGCTGCTCGACGACACTTCGGGAAAGCCCGTTGTCGACGGGACCCGGATGCCGCGTGTCCTCGCCGGTGCCGTACTTCTGGAACTGGCCCTGGGTGATGTCGTCACCCCGGCCGAACCCGGCGAGGACGTGAAGAAGGGGCGTCTCGTCGTCCGGGACGGAGCGCGGCCGCGGGATCCGCTGCTCGCCCGGGCCGTCGACCTCATCGGTACGTCCAAGCCGTTGAAACCGGAAGCAGCCATCGAGAAGCTCGCCAAGAACCTGCGTGACGAACTCGCGAAACGCATCGTCGACGCGGGATGGGTCCGGGAGGAGAAGGGCAAGGTGCTGGGCATCTTCCCGACCACTCGCTGGCCGGAGGTCGACGGAAGCCACGAACGCGCGCTGCGGTCCGACCTGAGCGCCGCACTCCTCGACGGGGTCACCCCCACTTCGCGCACCGCCGCGCTCATCTCGCTGCTTTCCGCGGTCGACGCGGCTCCGAAGCTGTTCCCGGACGCCGATCGTCGCGCCGTGAAGAAACAGGCGAAGGAGATCGCCGAAGGGGACTGGGCAGGCAAGGCCGTGCGCAACTCGGTCGAGGCCGTCAACGCCGCAATCATCGTCGCCGCCACCGTGCCCGCCATCGTCGCGGGGAGTGGTTAGGCGGCAGGCTCTTCTTCGGGGTCTTGTGGAGCGCAAGGGATTTCGCTAGGGTAGAACACATGTGGCGCTCCTGAGGTTTGTGTGGGCGTCATTTCTGCTGTTCAGGGTGGGTTGTGTTGTTGGACGCAGTGGTCGGCGAGTTGCCGGTGAAATGAGG
>NZ_JBHWUE010000153.1:0-16183 GCF_042738615.1 Rhodococcus sp. NPDC059968 | reverse complement strand
GGCCCCGGTTTCCGGACCGGGGCCCACGCGCGTCTTCGGAGATGACCCGCGCACGGCGGGCGGGCGCGGCAGAATCGGTGTCGTGAACGGCGTCCTCGTGCTCCTCGTCATCATTGCCGCCATTGCCGTGACGAGTTTCGCGAAGCGCCGGGACCTCCAGGCGCCACTGGTGCTCGTGACCATCGGGTCGGTGGCGTCGTTCATCCCCGGGATGCCGCGGCTCGAACTGGACCCGGACGCCATCCTCGGTGTGGTGCTGCCGCCGCTGCTGTATTCCGCGGCGCTGAAGTTCTCGGTGGCCACGTTCCGGCGCCACCTCGCACCGATTCTCCGGCTGGGGATCTTCACCGTCCTCGTGACCGCCATCGGGGTGGCCTTCTTCTCCAACTGGCTGGTCCCCGAATTCACGCTCGGCGCGGCGCTGGTCCTCGGCGCCGTCGTCGCGCCGACCGACGCGGTCAGTGCCGTCGCGGTCGGCCGCAGGCTCGGCCTGCCGAACCGGGTGATCGCGATCCTCACCGGCGAGGGACTCGTCAACGACGCGACCGCGCTGACGCTGTTCACCGTCGCCGTCTCCGCCGTCGTCGGGGCGACGATCCCGGTCCCTCCCGTGGTGTTCTTCGGCTACGAGGTGATCGGCGGCGTGCTCATCGGACTGGTACTCGCGAAGATCGTCGAGTGGGTGCGTCACCGCATGTACGACTCACCGCTGGAAACGGTGCTGGGGCTGATGCTCCCGTTCGTCGCGTATCTCGTCGCCGAGGAGGTGCACGCGTCCGGTGTGCTGTCGGTGGTCGCCGCGGGGTTCCTGATGGGGCACAAGGCCACCGACGCCTCCGTGGCCACCCGCATCCAGGAGCGGTCGCTGTGGGAGAGTGTCGACCTCCTGCTCGAGATGTTCGTGTTCGCCTACATGGGGCTGCAACTGAAGTTCGTCATCGACGACGTCCGCGACCAGGGCCTACCGGTGCACCACGTCTTCTTCTACGGCTTCGCGGTCCTCGCCGTGGTCATGGCGATACGGCCGGCGTGGATCCTGCTGCACTGGCTCCGCCGCCGGCTGGGGCTGGCGATCACGGCGCCGGGCGGCTCGGTGGAACTCGGGTGGCGGGAGAGCCTCGTCGTGTCGTGGGCGGGAATGCGCGGGGTCGTCACGCTCGCCGCCGCGTCCGGTGTGCCCGTGGTGATCGCGAGTGGGCAGCCGTTTCCGGGGCGCGAGGTGATCCAGGCGATCGCGTTCGTCGTGGCCGTCGGCACGCTGCTGATCCAGGGCGCCACCATGCCGCTGCTGATCCGGATGCTCGATCTGGCGGATCCCGGCGAACGCGAGCGCGAGGAGGACCAGGTGAAGCTGGCCCGCGCGATCTCACGCGACGCCGGCGAACGGGCCCTCGTCGAGTTCGCCGAACACCCGCCGGAGGGAATCGACCGAGCCGACCTGACCGACATCCTCGACCGGGTGCGGCGGTCGATGCGGGCCCGGCTCCAGGCCGAGGAGGCGGAGGACGCCGCGAAGATGCAGCGGGCCGGCGCACTGTTCGACCACTTCCGACGCGCAGCCCTGCGCGCGCAGCGCGAGGCGATCATCGCCGCCCGCGACGCGGGCACGCTCGACGACGAAGTGATGCGTAGCGTGTTGGAAAGCCTCGATGTGGAGGAGGCAGCAGCCGAGGAGCGGGTGCGGAGACGTCGCGAATGAGGTGCGAGGTGGGTGTTCGTCCGGTGCGAACCGCCGTGATCGCTCTTGCCGGTGTCGTGGCGATGACCGCCTGCGCCACGGACGAGGCGTCCCCGAGCCCGTCTCCCACCACCTCGGCGGCCGCATCCTCCGCCCCCTCCGTTCCCCGGGCGCCGACCGGGGATCAGCGTGGCGCGCTGACCAGTCAGGAGCCGATGCCCGACATCGATCCGGCGATCACCGCCCTCGGCGCCACGGCAACCCGCGTCGTCTACCGGTCGACGTCCGGTGTCGACGGCGGCGGCTCGGAGGTCGTGGGCACGGTGTTCACTCCCGCCGGTCCCGCACCGGCCGGCGGCCGGCCCGTCGTCACGGTCGGGCACGGCACCACGGGCGTCACCGACGAGTGCGCCCCCTCGTCGTCACCGACCCTGCTGGGCACGACGAACCTCGTCCGCCCGCTGCTGCAGCGCGGTTACGTCGTGACCGTCACCGACTACCAAGGCCTCGGCACCGACGGCCCGCACCCCTATCTCGAACCCGCCACCGCCGCCTACGACCTGATCGACGCGGTCCGGGCGGCGCGCAACGTGGTGCCGGAGGCGTCGACGCGCTGGGCGGCGATCGGGGTCTCGCAGGGTGGTCAGGCGTCGTGGTCCGCAGCCGAGCACGCGGACGACTACGGCGACGGGCTCGAGTTCGTCGGCTCGGCGAATCTGTCACCCGCGGCCGATCTGTCGGGGATCGTCGCCGACGGGACCGTCGAACCACTGTCGTTGCCGCAGAAGATGTTCCTCCCGTATCTCCTCGAGGGACTGAAGGTGGTGCACCCCGAGCTGAATCCGGACGACTACATGCGCGGCGCCCTCGCCGCCACGCCCGACGTCACGCTGTCGTGCGTCGCCGCGAAACTCCCCGAGAAGTGGACGGTGGCAACCCGACTCACCCCGGCCGACACGGGTCCGCGGACGGAGGCCGACGCCGAGCGCATGCGAGTGTGGCTCGAGGACATCGCCCTGCCCAGGAACGGCGCGGGCGGGCCGATGCTCGTCGTGGTGGGGGAGCGGGACAACCTCATTCTGCCGCAATGGACTTCGCAGGCCGTCGATCACGCGTGCGCGCTCGGCGACGTCGTCGAGTTCGACTTCCGGTCAGGGGAAGGGCACGCGGACGGGCGCTCCGTCCCCGGGGCGGTGCAGTGGATTGCCGACCGCTTCGCCGACGTGCCCGCACCCGACACGTGTGCCGAGGGAGGAACACCGTGATCGCTCGACTGGACGACGGCGAATGACGGGAACAGTCGTCGCCGTCGTCGCGTTGCTCGTCCTCGTCCCCGTCGTCACGTTCACCGCCGTGTGGCTGCGCGCCCGGCGTGAGCTGACGACACCCACCGAACGGGCCGTTCACACGACCCTCCACACGGCGTCGCTGGCGGCGCGGCCGTTGCGTCGGGGGCTCGACGAGACGTCGGCGGAGGAGGCCGCGCCGCACCTGCGCCTGCTGACCGGCGCGCAGGCGGTGGGCGTCTTCGACGCCGCCGGTGATCTCCTCGCGTGGAGCGGACCGCACGAGGCCATGACCGAACAACTGCACGACGCCGCCGCCCGCGCGGTCGACGGGGAGCGCCGGGTGCTCGTCGCCTACGGCGGCCTCGTCCGGGGCACGGGCGACGGCGCGGTGCGGGCATTGGTCGCCCAGCCGCTGCTCATCGAGGCCACCGGGGTGGTCGGGGTGCTCGGCATCGTCACCACGGAAGACCCCGGTCCGGGCATGCTCGGCGCCGTCACGGAGGTCGCCCGGTACGCGTGCAGCCAGATCGAACTCGCCGACCTCGACGCGTCCCGCGCCCGACTCGACCGCGCGGAGGTCCGGGCGCTGCGCGCGCAGATCAGCCCCCACTTCATCTACAACGCGCTGAACACGGTGGCGTCGTTCGTCCGCACCGATCCCGATCGCGCCCGGGAACTGATTCTCGAGTTCGCCGACTTCACGCGGTACTCGTTCCGTTCGGCGGGGGAGTTCACCCTGCTGGCCGACGAACTGCGCAACATCGACCGGTACCTCACCCTCGAGCGCGCCCGGTTCGGCGACGCCCTCGCCGTGAAATTGCAGGTGGCGCCGGAGGTGCTGAACGTGGTGCTGCCGTTCCTTGCGCTGCAACCGCTGGTCGAGAACGCGGTGCGTCACGGAATCGCCGCCAAACCGGACGGCGGCACCGTCAGTATCGTCGCCGCCGACGAGGGCACCGACTGCGTGATCAGCGTCGAGGACGACGGGGTCGGCATGGATCCCGAACTGCTGCGGTCGGGGTCGCTGGACTCGGTGGCCGAGACGTCAGGGGTGAAGGAGGCGGCGCACGTCGGGCTCGCCAACGTCGACGACCGCCTGCGCGCCGCGTTCGGCAACGACTACGGACTCGTGGTGGAGACCGCGCCCGGTGCGGGCACCAAGGTGAGCATGCGGGTCCCGAAGTTCCGGCGGGGGATCTCGACGTGAACGGGAAGTGTCCGTGCGACGATTGCTGTCGTTGTGAACCACACTGACGACAAGTCTCCGGACGCACCCCTCACCGTGCTGGCCGTCGACGACGAGAAACCCGCCCTCGACGAGCTGGCGTTCCTGCTGCGCGCCCAGGACGCGGTCGGCGACATCCGGACCGCGGGAGATGCCACCACGGCGCTGCGCATACTCCGGGACGGCGAGATCGACGCCGTCTTCCTCGACATCAACATGCCCGGACTCGACGGTCTCGAGCTGGCCGGGATTCTCGCGAATTTCGCGTCGCCGCCGCAGGTGGTGTTCGTGACCGCCCACGACGACCGGGCCGTCGCCGCATTCGACCTCGGAGCCGTCGACTATCTCCTCAAACCGTTGCGCGAGGAGCGGCTGGCGGAATCGGTGCGCCGCATCGTCGAGGGGCGCCGCAGGCGGGTCGACGCGGGACCGGCCGCCCCCACCGACGAGGTGATTCCGGTCGAACTCGGCGGCATCACCACGCTCGTGCACCGATCCTCCGTCGAGTGGGTCGAAGCGGACGGCGACTACGCGCGCCTGCACACCGCGGACGGCTCCCACCTCGTCCGCATCCCCATCTCGGCACTGGAGACGCGCTGGGCGGACGCCGGGTTCCTGCGGGTCCACCGCTCGTACCTCGTCGCGTTGCCGAGGGTCACCGGAATCCGGACCGTCGGCAACGGTCTCGTCGTGTGCCTCCGCGCGCACGGTGACCGCCCGCCCGTCGAACTGCCGGTCAGCCGCAGGCACACCCGGATGCTCAAGGACCGGCTGGTCCGGGCGCCGAAACAAACGTGGACTGCGCGATGAGTTCGCCGGAGCGGGTGCGGGTCGTCCTCGCCCAGCGCCGCGGTGCGCGGATCGTCCGCACCCGGGTCGAGGTGCAGGAACAGACCGCGGTCGGGGACGCGATGATCCGGGGGCTCGTGCGCACCCAGCTCGTGCTGGCGATCCGGCTCGCGCTCCTCGCGGCGTGCCTGCTGTGCGCGGTGCCGCTCGTGATGTTCCTGTTCCCGGCGTTGTCGGACGTGTCGGTGCTGGGGATCCGGCTGCCGTGGGTGGTGCTCGGGGCGCTCGTGTACCCGGTGCTCCTGACCACCGGCTGGATCTACGTGCGGCAGGCCGAGCGCAACGAACAGGAATTCGCCGACCTGGTGGACGACTGAGCATCCCGTGACCACCGACCAACCCATTCCCTGGCTGACCCTGGCCGGTCTCGCCGCGGCCGCGGTCGCGACGGTGGCCATCGGCATCTACGGAGTGCGGTTGGCCCGCACCACCTCCGACTTCCTCGTCGCGTCCCGCAGCGTCGGACCGCGGTGGAACGCCGCCGCCATCTCCGGCGAGTACCTCTCGGCCGCATCCTTTCTCGGTGTCGCCGGTCTGATCGCGAAATACGGCGCAGACGCCCTCTGGTACCCGATCGGCTTCACGGCCGGCTACCTCGGGCTGCTGCTGTTCGTCGCCGCACCGCTGCGACGCTCCGGCGCGTACACGGTGCCGGACTTCGCCGAGTTCCGGCTCGGGTCCCGCCGGCTCCGCACCCTCGCGATGCTCGTCGTCGCCGCCGTCTGCGCGCTGTACCTCGTCCCGCAACTCCAGGGGGCGGGACTGACCCTGAACATCCTGCTCGGGGTGCCGAGCTGGGTCGGGGCCGTCGTCGTCGGGCTCATCGTCATCGCAAACGTGGTGGGCGGCGGCATGCGATCCATCACGTTCGTCCAGGCGTTCCAGTACTGGCTGAAACTCACCGCGGTCGCGATCCCGGCGCTCGTGCTGTCGGTGTACTTCTTCGCCGACCACCACGAACTGGGCGCCGCCGCACCGCCCACCGTGAGCGAGCAGACCACCGTCGACATCACCACCGACGTCGTCGTGCAGGTGTCCGAACCGGTGACCGTCGGCGGGTCGGGGACGATCGACGGGGCCCCGGCGACCGGTGACGTTCGCCTCGAGCCGGGCGAACACCACCTCGGCGAGGGCACGTCGATGACCCTCGAGGCGGGCGCACCGGTTCCCGTGGTCGCGGGCGCTCCCGCCGACAACTCCGACTGGATCGCCCCAGGCTGGGGATTCGGCGGCGACCACCCGATGTACCAGGTGTACTCGCTGATCCTCGCCACGTTCCTCGGCACGCTCGGGCTGCCGCACGTGCTCGTCCGGTTCTACACCAACCCCGACGGGCGGGCCGCTCGGCTGACGTCGCTGGTCGTGGTCGGGCTGCTCGGAGTGTTCTACCTGTTCCCGACGCTGCTCGGGGTGTTCGCGCGGCTGTATGTGCCGCAACTGCTCATCACCGGGACGTCCGATGCCGCGGTCCTGCTGCTACCGGGCTCCGTGATTTCCGGGTGGGCCGGGCAACTCCTCGCCGCACTGGTAGCGGCCGGGGCCATCGCGGCGTTCCTGTCCACGTCGTCCGGCCTGCTCGTCAGCATCGCCGGGGTGCTCAGCACCGACGTCCTGCGCGGGCGGATCCGGGACTTCCGGATCGCCGCAGTCCTGGCCGGGGCGGTGCCGCTGGTGCTGTCGCTCGGGGTGACGTCGCTGGACCTGTCGCGGACGGTGGGGCTGGTGTTCGCGGTCGCGGCGTCGACGCTCTGCCCGCTGCTCGTGCTCGGCATCTGGTGGCGTGGTCTGACCGCCGCCGGGGCGGGCGCCGGGATGGTCGCCGGCGGGCTCGTCGCCGGCTGTGCCGCCGGGGTGTCGGTGCTGGGCGGCTTCACCGTCGACGCCTGGAACGGCTGGCCCGCGGCGATGGTCGCGTACCCGGCCGCCGTCAGCGTTCCCCTGGCCTTCGTCACGATGGTGCTGGTCAGCAAGGTGACGAAGCGTCAGATTCCCGCCGACCTCAGCCGGATCTTCACCCGGATGCACGCCCCGGAACGCCTCGATGTGGGCTCCGACCGCGAGGGGGAGCTCCGCTCCCCGTGAGCCTTTCTGGTAGCTCCCGCAACCAGAAAGGCGCACAGGCGGCGGAGCCGCTTGTCGCGGTCGGGTGACCGTTCGGCGCACAGTCCGGCAGCTCGCCGTGTGACAGACGCCACAGCCTATTTCTGTGACTCAACTCTCACTAACGTCGGCAATTAGTTCACTTCACACGACCAAGGAGTCTGCAGTGACCACAGCCGACCTCAGTGAGGGCGCACCGCAGAAGCGGCGCACCCCTGATGCGCAAGCCTTCGTAGACATGCAGGCGAGCCCGGAGTTCCAGGAGTTGCGACACCGCCTGCGTAGTTTCGTCTTCCCGATGACGGCGTTCTTCCTCGCCTGGTACGCGGCGTACGTCCTGCTGGCCACGTACGCGCCCGAGTTCATGGCCACCAAGGTGATCGGCAACGTCAACCTGGGCATCATCCTCGGTCTCGGCCAGTTCGTGACCACGTTCGTGATTACCGCGCTGTACGTGAAGTTCGCCAACCGGGAACTCGATCCCCGCTCCGCCGCGATCCGCGAAGAGCTGGAAGGACCACTCAAGTGATCACCACACTCGCCGCAGGCACCGACGTCGGCAACCCGATCCTCAACATCGGCATCTTCGTGGCGTTCGTCGTGATCACGATGACCATCGTGATCCGCGCGAGCCGCACCACCAAGAAGGCCTCGGACTTCTACACCGGCGGCGGTCAGTTCTCCGGGCCGCAGAACGGTTTCGCCATCGCCGGCGACTACCTGTCGGCGGCATCGTTCCTCGGCATCGCCGGCGCCATCGCGGTGTACGGCTATGACGGTTTCCTGTACTCGGTCGGCTTCCTCGTCGCCTGGCTGGTGGCCCTGCTGCTG
The DNA here is from genome assembly GCF_042738615.1 of Rhodococcus sp. NPDC059968. Classification (NCBI taxonomy): domain Bacteria; kingdom Bacillati; phylum Actinomycetota; class Actinomycetes; order Mycobacteriales; family Nocardiaceae; genus Rhodococcus; species Rhodococcus sp. NPDC059968. Next base: position 8,211 of record NZ_JBHWUE010000153.1, on the reverse strand, counting down.
GTCGCGGAACTGCTCCGCAACACCGGCCGGTTCACGATGGCGGACGTGCTGAGCTTCCGGCTCAAGCAGCGTCCCGTGCGGATGGCCGCGGCGCTGTCCACGCTGGTGGTCTCGCTGTTCTACCTGCTCGCGCAGATGGCCGGCGCCGGCGGACTCGTCGCGCTGCTGCTGAACATCGACGGCAAGGTCGGTCAGGGCGTCGTCGTCGCGGTCGTCGGCGTGCTGATGATCGTGTACGTGCTCGTCGGCGGCATGAAGGGCACCACCTACGTGCAGATGGTCAAGGCGGTGCTGCTGGTCGCCGGAGCCGGCGTCATGTTCTTCCTCGTGCTGTTCGCGGTGCGCGGCAACTTCTCCCAGCTGCTCGCCGACGCCCAGGCGACGGTCAGCACTTCCACGAACGAGGCCATCGCGGGCCGCGACATCCTCGCTCCCGGCGCCAAGTACGGCATCAGCTCGATGAGCAAGCTCGACTTCATCTCGCTCGGCATCGCACTGGTCCTCGGCACCGCGGGCCTGCCGCACGTGCTGATGCGGTTCTACACCGTCCCCACCGCCAAGGAAGCCCGCCGCTCGGTCACCTGGGCGATCGGACTGATCGGCGCCTTCTACCTGTTCACGCTCGTCCTCGGCTACGGCGCCGCCAAGATGGTCGGCCCCGACGTCATCCTCGCAGCGCCCGGCAAGGAGAACGCGGCGGCGCCGCTGCTCGCGTTCGAGCTGGGCGGCACCATCTTCCTGGCGATCATTTCCGCGGTCGCGTTCGCGACGATTCTCGCGGTGGTGGCGGGGCTGGCGATCACGGCGTCCGCGTCGTTCGCCCACGACATCTACGCCAGCGTCATCAAGCGCGGACACGCGTCGGAAGAGTCCCAGGTGCGGGTATCCCGGATCACGGTCGTCGTGATCGGCCTCGTATCGATCGTCCTCGGCATCATGGCCATGGGCCAGAACATCGCGTTCCTGGTGGCGCTCGCCTTCGCGGTGGCCGCCTCGGCCAACCTGCCGACACTGCTGTACTCGCTGTTCTGGAAGAAGTTCAACACCACCGGTGCCCTCTTCAGCATCTACGGCGGCCTCATCAGCTGCCTCCTGCTGATCGTGTTCTCCCCGGCCGTGTCCGGTAAGCCGTCGTCGATGTTCCCCAACGCCGACTTCGACTTCTTCCCGCTCGCCAACCCGGGCATCGTCTCCATCCCGCTGGCGTTCGTGCTCGGCATCGTCGGCACCTACATCGGCCGCAGCAAGGCGGAGGATCCCGCCAAGCAGGCCGAGATGGAGGTCCGCTCGCTCACCGGTGTCGGTGTGGAGAAGGCCGTCTCCCACTAATGCCTTCGGCCTGTGAGTACTTATTAACCGCGGGCGGTGCGCCGCGCAGGCCGCGACGCCGCCGGGCTTAATAAGTACTCACAGGCCGTAGGCTGCACGAATGGCGAAACTCACGGTCAAGACCGATGTTCCCCTCAGCCCCCAGGACACCTGGGACAAGGCCTCGAATCTGCAGGACTTCGACAAGTGGTTCGTGGTCCACGACGGCTGGCGCGGCGAACTTCCCGAGACCCTCACGGCCGGAACCGAGATCAGTTCCGTCGTGACGGTCAAGGGACTCCGCAATCGCGTGAAGTGGACGATCAAGGAGTACGAGGCCCCGAACCGCATCGTTCTCAAGGGTGACGGCAAGGGCGGCGTGAAGCTCGGAATGGTGCTCGACGTCAAGGCGAAGGGTGACGCGTCCGAGGTGGCGTTCACCATCGAACTCGGTGGCGCACCACTGTTCGGGCCCATCGGCTCAGGTGTCGCGAAGGCGCTGAAGGGCGACATCGAGAAGTCCCTGAAGACATTCGTCGAGCTGTATGCGTGTTGACGTCCTCTCGGCCGTGAACGACCGAGAATCCCCTCGGGACTCGCGTCTCGAGGTTCCTGTTTCACCGACAGTTGCCTCCCCACACGTTAGGTGCGGGGCGGTCTCACACCATCTCCACAGGCTGCCACCGCCAGTCCGACGGCCAAAATATTCCTCGCCGCATTCACATCCCGATCGTGGACGGCGCCGCATCGGCACGTCCACTCCCGCACGGTCAGCGGCATCTCCGAGGCGATCGCCCCACACACCGAGCAGGTCTTCGACGAGGGATAGAACCGGTCGATCGCCACCACCTGCCGCCCGTACCAGTCGGCCTTGTATTCGAGCATCGACCGGAACTCGGACCAACTCGCATCGGAGATCGCCCGAGACAACGACCGATTCTTGACCATGTTTCGCACACTCAGATCCTCGATGGCGATCACTTGGTTTTCGCGCACCAGTCGAGTGGAGAGTGTGTGCAGATAATCACGGCGCCGATCAGCGATCCGGCCATGAATCTTCGCGACTTTCAGTCGGGCTTTGGCCCGGTTACGGGATCCCTTCTGCTTCTTGGCCAGCACCCGCTGTGCCTTCGCCAGCCGCTCACGGTCCGTGCGCTCGTGGCGCGGGTTGGTGATCTTCTCCCCCGTCGAGAGTGTGTAGAGGCTCGTGATCCCGGCGTCGAGCCCGACCACCCGATCGGTCGACGGGTGCTCGGTGATCGTGTCCTCGACGAGAATCGAAATGTGGTACTGACCACGAGCATTACGCGACACCGTCACCTGCGACGGTGTCGCCCCCTCCGGTAGCGGCCTCGACCACCGAATGTCCAGCGGTTCGGACTGCTTGGCCAACCGGATCTGCCCGCCGCGGTAGGTGAAGCAGTTCGAATAGTAGGTCGCCGAATCCTTCGAGTGACCCTTCTTCTTGAACTGCGGGTAGCGGGACTGCTTGCGCCAGAACCTGTCGAACGCGCCCTGCAACTGCCGCAGCGACTCCTGCAACGGCCCCTTCGACGGCTCTGACAACCACGCGGTCTCGGTGTCCCGCTTCCATCCGGTGAGCATCTTCGAGGTGTCGCTGTAGGTGACCCGCCGCTGCTCCTGCGACCAGGCACGCGAGCGCTCGGCCAACGCCCGGTTGTAGACGTACCGGGTGCATCCGAAGGTCCGAGCAAGCTGTTCCGCCTGCACCGCAGTCGGATAGAAGCGGTACTTGAACGCCCGCTTCACCACCCTCCCCGCCATAACTCAGACACTAGCCACACGGTCCGACAAAACCAGGTCGGCTGTCCCGGACCTGAAGGACTGGGTATGCGCCGATAGATTCACGGATCAATCGAGGACGTGCGCGCCGCCGGTGTCGGTGATCCACTCGGCGGCAAGGGCGTCCAGCGTCCCGTCGGCGTAGAGGGAATCGACGGCCGCCGAGACGCACGCGGTGAGCGGACTGTTCTTCTCCAGCACGAGGCCGAAGAATTCGGTGACGGCGTTCGGGCGCGGGAACTGCCCGACGAGGATACTGTCCTTCACCTCGTTGGCGGTGATCTGAAATCCGGTCGGGATGTCCACCACCAACGCGTCGATGGCGCCCGCGGCCAGGGCGGCTTTGGCGTCGTCGGTGGTGGTGAAACTGATCGGTGCCTGGCGGGGCTGCACGGTCTGGGTGATGGCGTCGAAACTCGTGGACCCCACCTGCGCCCCGAGGCGGAACGGCGCGAGGTCGGCGAGCGATTTGGCTCTGGCAGCGGGAGAGTTCTTCAGCGCCAGCACCGACTGCGTGACGGCGTAGTACGGCGAACTGAAATCGACCGTCTCGCGCCGGGTGTCGACGATAGTGAACTGGTCGATGGCGAAATCGAAGTTCTTCTCACCGGCCGCGAGCGCGTCGTTGAACGCGACGGTCTCGAATTGCACCTGGTCCGGACCGTATCCCAGCTTCTCGACCACTTCCCGGGCGACGGCGCCCTCGTAGCCCTTGCCGTTGGACGGGTCACCGCCGACGAACCACGGCTGGTACGACGGACTGTCGGTGGCGATGGTGACCACGCCGTCTTGCGCGGTGACGCCGCTGCCGGGAGCGCAGTCGCCGACTGCGCGGGTGGACGGAAGTTTGGTGAACGCTTCGGGAATCGTCGTGGCTTCGGCCTGTGCGTCGACCTCCGATGGGGTGTCGGTGGAGCAGGATCCGGCGAGCAATGTCAGTGCAGCGGATATGGCGGCGACGGCTGTCTTAGGTCCTCGGTGCACCCCGCCATCTTGCCTGGCGGGTAGCGATCCGGCCAGCGAAGCGGCCGCGCGGCGCACAATATGTATGTATTGGCGGAGGGAGGCGCGCGTGGCCACTGTGGGAACTAGGCAACTGACGGTCGACGGACATCGCCTGTCCCTGACCAATCTCGGCAAGGTCCTCTACCCGGAGTCGGGCACGACGAAGGGAGAGGTGATCGACTACTACACGCGGATCGCGCCCGCCATGCTCCCGCACGTCGTCGACCGTCCCGCCACCCGCAAACGCTGGCCCAACGGGGTGGACAGCGCGCCGTTCTTCGAGAAGAACCTCGCGGCCTCCGCACCGGGGTGGTTGGAGCGCCGCGCACTCGAGCACTCGGATCGGTCCGTGCACTATCCGCTCCTGAACTCGGTCGCGGCCCTTGTGTGGGCGGGGCAGCAGGCAGCACTCGAACTGCACGTGCCGCAGTGGCGGTTCGACGGCTCACATCGGGGTCCCGCCACCCGGATCGTCTTCGACCTCGACCCCGGTCCCGGTGTGGGCCTGGCCGAATGCGCGGAGGTGGCACGAGCCGTGCGCGATCTGGTCGCGAACCTCGGCTGGACCGCGTATCCGGTCACCAGCGGCAGCAAGGGTATTCACCTGTACGTGCCGCTCGACCGGAAGCTGGACGGTTCGGGCGCGTCGACCGTCGCGAAGCAGGTGGCGACGGGATTGGAGAAGCTCCGGCCTGAACTCGTCACCGCCACCATGGCCAAGGCGGTGCGCGCGGGAAAGGTGTTCGTCGACTGGAGCCAGAACAATCCGTCCAAGACCACCATCGCACCGTATTCGCTGCGGGGGCGCTCCCAGCCGTATGTCGCGGCGCCGCGGAGCTGGGACGAACTCGACGACCCCGACCTACGACAGCTGCGGTTCGAGGAAGTACTCGAACGGTGGGAGTCGGACGGCGACCTGCTCGCCGGACTCGATCCGCCGATCGAGGACGACGCAGCCCTCGCCGAGTACCGCCGTAAGCGTGATCCCGGACGGACACCCGAGCCGATGCCGGCCACGGTGCAGCCGGGGGAGGGCAACAGTTTCGTCATCCAGGAACACCACGCTCGGCGCCTCCACTACGACCTGCGGCTCGAACGCGACGGGGTGCTCGTGTCGTGGGCGGTGCCGAAGAACGTGCCGACGACGACGGGGGAGAACCGGCTCGCCGTGCACACCGAGGATCACCCGCTCGAATACCTCACGTTCTCCGGGACCATCCCGAAGGGCGAGTACGGCGGCGGCGAGATGACCATCTGGGACAGGGGAACGTACGACACCGAGAAGTGGCGCGACGACGAGGTGATCGTCCAAATTCACGGCGAGCAGGTGGAGGGCCGGTTCGCGCTGATCCGCACGAAGGCCGACCAGTGGCTGATGCACCTGATGAAGGATCAGACACCGGGTGGGTCGCACACGTCCGAACTGCCGCGCGGACTGTCGCCGATGCTCGCGAGTCCCGGCACCCTCGACGGACTGGACGCCGACGAGTGGGCCTTCGAAGGGAAGTGGGACGGGATCAGGGTGATCGCCGAGATCAGTGGCGGCGAGCTGAAGCTGACGAGCCGGGCGGGCAACGACAAGACACGCGACTATGCTCGATTGGGTTGGCTGGCAGACTCTCTCGGCGACCATGAGGTGGTCCTCGACGGTGAAGTGGTCGCGTTCGACGACCGGGGTGTCGCGAACTTCGGCCTGCTGCAGCAGGGCAACGATCCGCACTTTCTCGCGTTCGATGTGCTGTACCTCGACGGAGTGTCGTTGTTACGCAAGAAGTACACCGACCGGCGCCGCGTCCTCGAAGCCCTGGCGGCCAAGGTGGACGACTTGGTCGTTCCCCCGCAACTGCACGGGTCCGCGCAGGACGCTCTGGACGAGAGCCGCGGCAAGGGCTGGGAAGGTGTCGTGGCGAAACGCCGCGAATCCGTGTACCTGCCGGGCAAGCGGGGGTCGAGCTGGATCAAGGTGAAGAACTGGCGCACACAGGAAGCCGTGATCGGCGGGTGGCGCCGCGGTCAAGGGGGGCGGTCCACGGGAATCGGGTCGGTACTGCTCGGCGTCCCCGAGGACGGCGGACTGCGCTACATCGGGCGCGTCGGAACCGGCTTCACCGAACGGGATCTGCAGGAACTCGCGTCCACCCTGGGCCCGCTCGAAACCGACACCAGCCCGTTCGTCGAAGACCTGCCCACCGCCGACCGCAAGGGGGCCGTGTGGGTCACCCCGACACTGGTCGCGGAGGTGCGGTTCATGGATTGGACCGGCTCGAAGAGATTGCGGCACCCCAGCTGGCGGGGACTCAGGGACGACAAGGCACCCGAGGATGTCGAAGTGGAGGTCTCGTGATGACCGCTATCCGATTCCAATCGACCCCGGAGAACGAGATCCCCGTCTCCGTGCCGGTCGATACCGTGCTGGCCCGCACCGAGTCGCTCGTGCTGTGGCTGACCGACGTTCACGTGTACAGCTGTGGTGTCGAATTCACGGTCCAGGCACGCAGGCCCGAGTCCACGGTGCTGCTCGACATGTTCGGATTCGGCAAACCCGCGTCGCCGAAGAGCAGCGGGCCGTTTCTGTTCGGAGTCGAGTACGCGGACGGCAGGGTGTTCACGAACCTTCCCGGCGCCCGCATGACCGACGGCCTGCACGGCGGGGCAGGGCGCGGCGGACCACTCACCGCTGACAAGACGTATTTTCTCCAGCCGCTCCCGCCGCCGAAACGCTGGTCGATGATCACGGCGTGGCCCTACTTCGGTGTCCCCGAGTCTCGGACCGACCTCGATTCCGCCGTGTTCGCCGAAGCCGCGGAGCGGGTGGAAACACTGTGGCCGGAACCGGTCCACGCGCTCGTCGAGGCACCGGACGGTCGAGAGCAGCCGCCGGCGCTCGAGTTACCGCCAGGGGGCTGGTTCGAATGGGCCGGCCGACGCGGTGTCGAATGATCCGGGCGGTTCCTGTGTCGGGGTGCGCAGCGCCGGGGGCGTGAAGACCGGCATGGGTGCGGACGTCGTGTCCTCCTCCTGGTGCTGCTCGGAGACACTCACGTCGGCGATCGGTGACGCCGTGCCGTTGGCGACGGCGATCCCGGCGGCGCCGACGACCGAGAGGACGAAGGCCGCGCCCGAGCCGATCGCGATGCGGGTCTTGGTGTGGGACATGGTGTGAATTTCCTCCGGTGATCAGGGACCGACGACGGTTCCGCCGTCGACGGGGCCGACTCCGCCGGGCGTCTGCGGGGCCGCGGGCGGGGCAGGCTTCGGGCCGCCGCCGACGGGGAAGGGATTGGTTTCGGGTTCGAGAACGCCCGGCTCGACCTGGCCCGGTCCTTCGAACGGACCCTTCGGCGGGTGAACGGGGTCGACCACGACGGGCGGATCGACCACGACGGGCGGGTCCACCACAACGGGCGGCTGGGCGACGGGCTGCTGGGCGATGGGCTGCTGGGCAACCGGCGGCTGGGCGATCGGTGCCCGGACGATGGGCGGTGCCGCCACGATGGGCGGAACGACACCTGGTCCCGCCGCCGCCGTTTCGGTGTCGGCCGAATAGCCGGGCTCCGCCGAGTATCCGGGATTCACTGAATAGCCGGGGTCTGCGACGACGATCCGACTCGGGGTCGGCGCGATCGCCGGAGCCGGCTGCTGCTGCGAGACGGCCCCCTCCGAGCTCGGGGTCGGAGCACCCTCGGTATGTCCACCGGCAATAACGATCACGGCGGCTCCTGCGAGGGAGAACGTGAGGGCGGCGGTTGCGCCGATCGCGATGCGGGTTGCGGTGTGGACGATGGGGTGCCTCCGATGGATTGGGGTGTCTAGCTGGGCTGATAGACCAAGCTTGCGCCGGCCGCGAGCCTTTCGACAGGCACCCCAGGGTGCCCATCTCCCACCCCGCGGCGGAACCGCGGGCAAACCTGCACAGAATTTTCACCGGATTAATCAGAGGAAGCCTGGCCCTTTAGGGCCGGGAGGAAGCTGATTCTGTACTGCGCGATCGCGCGTAGCGGGGTCGCTTTCTTTCGTGGGTTCGGGTCGTTTTTGGTTGGTGATGTACTCGGCGATGATGGCGAGTGGGGCTCCGCCTGCGGAGGCGGCGAAGTA
>NZ_JBHWUE010000152.1:0-16545 GCF_042738615.1 Rhodococcus sp. NPDC059968 | reverse complement strand
TGGCGAAGGTGTCCCGCGGTCTGGGTGAGGCGATGGTCGGGATCAACGTCGACGACATCCCCGTCCCGCACCGGCTCGCCGAACGCGGCTGGTGACGTTCTGAACCCTGCTCCTCCGAAACCACTGTGGGCCGGTTCCGCTGTCGTGCAGCAGAACCGGCCCACAGTCGTCGTTCAGCCCAGCAGTTCGGGGATCTTCGCCGCGCTCTCCAGGATGTGCGTGTGGGGCTCCGGACGCAGCGTCGCCGCGTCGTGTGCGCCGGTCAGGACACCCACCACGTACCGCGCCCCGGCGTTCGTCCCGGCCCGGAGATCGTTCGGGGTGTCACCACCCACCAAGACCTCGTCGACGCTCTGCACCCCGGCGAGCTCCATGGCGCGGAAGATGAGATAGGGCGACGGCCTGCTCATCCGCACCTGATCGCTCGTGATCACACCGTCGATGTCCCGCCCGATCTCCCACCCGACCTGCTCGAGCAGCGGTTCCGCGATCTCGCGTGAATAGCCGGTCTGGAGAACGATCTTGATGCCGCGCTGCCGCAACGCACCGAAGGCGTCGCGAACCCCGGGCAGTGCGGTGGGCGGTGTCTTCCGGTACGCGTCCAGAAGCATTGCGGTGAAATCGGATTCGACGGCGTCCAGAACATTCTTCTCCGTCGGCACCCCGGTCTCCCGTAGCAGTCCCTCGATGGCCTGCCGCTTGCCCGTGCCCTTCCACCGGTCGAACCGATCGTCCGGAATCGGCTCGCCGAGGTGCTTCTCGACGGTGTCGCGCAACGCGACGTACACGGCGCCGCCTTCGTCGACGCTCGTTCCGGCAATGTCCAAGGTGACCAGGGAAACCCCGTGTGCTGTCATGGGTGTGACTCCTTCACTGTTGCGCCACTGGCAGGTGATGGCTGTCAGTGGGCGATCATCGACAGCACGTCGGCAATGACGTCGCTGTTGGTACCGTGCGACAGATCGAGCGTCCGGCAGCGGTCGTAGTACGGGCTCAGATCCAGCCCGACTCCCAGTCCGTACACCTCGACGGCCCGCTCGTCCTCGTGTCGCTCGACCACGACCTGCAGGTGGTGGTCCAGGTAGAACTCGTCGTTGGCCAGTGCGGTGGCGCCGTCCAGTGGGCTTCCGTCCGAGATCACGAACAGGAGCCTGCGGCCCTGGGGGTCCCGCATCCGGGAGCAGGCCCAGTCGACGGCCTCACCGTCGACGCCCTCTTTGAACAGGTCCTGCTTCAGCAGCCCGGCGATCGCGGGACGGGCTCGGCGCCAGGAGGTCTCGGCGTCCTTGAACACCAGCTGCCGGACCTCGTTGAGCCGTCCCGGGTTGCGCGGACGGCCGGACCGGAGCCAGTCTCGGCGGGCTCGCCCCCCGTTCCATGCGGCGGTCGTGAAACCCAGGATCTCGCACCGGGCGTCGGCCAGTTCGAGTGCCCGGGCGAACACGTCGACCAGCACCGCGACCGGTTCACCGAACTCCTTCATCGAACCGGAGCAGTCGATGAGGAAGGTCACCGTCGTGTCGTTGTGCGGCTCGGTGCGTTCGGCCCGGAAGAGTCTGCGCTCGGTGGGCGAGGTGACCAGCTGGGCGAGCCGGCGACCGTCGAGGTACCCCTCTTCCCGGCCGCCTTCCCATCCGTCGGGGACCGGTTCCGCGAGCAGCGCCTTCAGTCGCCGTCCGAGTTTCCGGACGTCGAGGCGCTGCGTGTCGATGATGAGGTCGAGTCGCCGGCGGTAGTCCTGGAGCAACGCGGGCCGGACGAGGGACGCGATCTGCCGGGTCTCGTCGTAGGCGCGGGTGAACACGCGGTATCCGTCTCCGCCCTCCCCCAGCGCGCGACTGCGTCCCGACACCGCGGTCGGAACCGTCTCGTCGTCGTCGGGGTCGAAGTCGAACAGGAGGGAGAACGCCGCCCGGCCGTCGCTCCGGTCGTCGGCCGACGCGCCCGGATCGGCGGGTGACTCCAGGTGGCGGCCGATCAGCTCGGCGACTGCCTGTGCGTGGACCCCGAAGTCGGTTTGCGAGAGACGGGTTCGCCGCAGCCACGGGAGGTGGTCGCCGAGGACGGAGGCGAGAGCGAACCGGGTCGATTCGATCAGGTCCTCGGTGGCCTCGGGTATCGGCTCGGCGGTGATCCGGGCCCGGCACATCTGCGTCACGGTGAACAGCAGCATCCCGTGCACGGTCTCGGTCAGCCCGGACGTCACGTAGTCCTGTGACCACTGCGTGAAGCGGTGGGAGAGGTTGGCTCGCACGCCGCCCCACGCGTCGGCGGCCAGCGACTCGACGCGGAACTGTTCCAGGATCTCGAAGATCAGCCGACCCGCCGTGTCCTCCGGGCACAGGCTGCGATGCAGGACGGGGTCGGTGTGGAGGAGGCGCGACGCCATGCCGTCCGCCGCGCCGCGGAAGGACGCGAAGCCGGCGCTTTCGAACGACGGGTGCAGGTGCGGGGCGGGCATCGGCACGCGCCGATGTCCGTGATGGAGTTCCGGTCCGCGAAAGTGCAACTCACCCTGGCTCGCGAGGGCGCGGATCGTGCTCGCACAGAGTTCGTGCACCTCCTGCTGACGGCGGACCGACGCGGGGCGCACAGGCAGTTCTGTCATGACTGCCCGCTCAGGCCGTGCTCGTCGCGAGCATCGCCGACCGCTCCAGTTCCGAGTCGAAGCACCGCTGGAAGTACTCGGCGACGACGGGCCGCTCGGCCTCGTCGCACTTGTTGACGAACGACAACCGGAATGCCAGCGCCGGGTCGTGGAAGATCTCGATGTTCTCGGCCCAGGTGATCACCGTGCGCGGCGACATCAGCGTCGACAGGTCGCCGACCCGAAAACCACTCCGGGTCAGGTTGGCCACGGCGACCATCGACCCGATGAGATCCCGGCTCAGCGACGGCACCCGCGCGGACACGATCTCGACTTCCTGTTCCGCGGGGAGGTGATCGAGCGCCGCCACGATGTTCCAGCGATCGATCTGCGCGTGATTGAGCCGCTGCACACCGTGATACAACCCGTTGAGATTGCCCAGGCCGACGGTGTTGGCGGTGGCGAACAACCGGAAGGCCGGATGCGGAGTCAGGACCCGGTTCTGATCGAGCAGGGTGAGTTTCCCGTCGCGTTCGAGGAGACGCTGGATGACGAACATGACATCGGGGCGGCCGGCGTCGTATTCGTCGAGGATGAGGGCGACGGGTCGCTGCAGTGCCCAGGGCAGGATGCCTTCCTGGAATTCGGTGACCTGCTTGCCGTCTCGCAGCACCACCGCGTCCCGGCCTATCAGGTCCAGCCGGCTGAGGTGTCCGTCGAGGTTGACCCGCACACACGGCCAGTTGAGCCGCGCCGCGACCTGTTCGATGTGCGTGGACTTGCCGGTGCCGTGCAGACCCTGCACCATCACCCGGCGGTTGCGGCCGAACCCGGCGAGCAGGGCCGTGGTCACCGCGTGGTCGAACCGGTACGCGGGGTCGACGTCGGGGACGTGGTCGACGGGTTCGCGGAAGGCGCGCACCGTCAGGTCGGTGTCGAGTCCGAACAGCACGCGTGCGGACACCACGTGGCTGGGTGTCGCAGTGGTCATTTCGGGCATGCGCCCTCCTTCAGTTCATGTCTGACGAACCGTCGTCCGTGACCTCGTTCTCGATCTCGCCGATGGCGTCGGCTGCCCGCCGGAGTGCGGGCAGAAGCTTGAGCGCCTTGTCGGGGGTGAGTCGCATGACCGGGGCCTGGACTGCGATGCAGAGATTGGAATTGCCTGTGGCACAAGGGACGAGCACCGCAGCGCACACGAGGCCGGGGAGGAACTCTTCGTCGTCGATGGCGTAGCCGTCGCGGCGGACCTGTTTGAGTTCGGTCTCGATCAGCTCGATGTCGGTGACCGTCTTGTTGGTGTACCTCTCGAGCGGCATCCGCCCGAGAAGTCGCCGGCGCTGGGCGGGGCTGAGCTGCGACAGGATCATCTTGCCGCTGGCCGAGCAGTGCGCGGGCACCCGCGAACCAGCATGGAGTGTAAAGCGAAGGGGCTCGGAGGTTTCCACCCGGTCGAGATACACCACTTCGCTACCCGACAGGGTGGTCACGTTGCAGCTCTCGCCGAGTTCCGCGACGAGGTTCCGGAGGATGGCGTGCCGCGCGCCGTGGTGGGTGTCGTTGAGCAGCAGATTCTCGGCGAAGCGTCGCAGGCGCACGCCGGTGCCGTAATGCCTGCCGTTGTTCTGCCGGGTGAGGAGTCCGGCGCCCTCGAGTTGCTGGAGCATGCGGTGCAGGGTCGGCTTGGCCATGCCCGTCTCCTCGACGAGCCCCTGCAACGTGAACAGCTGGTCCTTGGACGCGACCATCTCGAGCAGTGCGAACAGGCGGAGCGTCGGTGTGTCTCCGGGTAGCTCCGTTGTCGGGTGTCCGTTCGACTCGTCGATCCGGTGAATCTCACCCACGGTTCCTCCTTGGCCGAAACGGCGACGCATTCGCATCGTGTATCGAAAAATCATACATCCCGTTCCAGTTTTAGGAACATTCATTGACGAAGTGTGTGACGTGGCCTACTGTCACTGCAGATCACAAAATCGCGAACGAAACGTTCCGATTTTTGACATTCTCTGCCGGTTCCGGCGCTTCCCTGAAGGAGGATCACACATGAGCAAGAAGAAGAACGGTGCCGATCGCACCGCTGTCTCCGGTGTACAGAAGATGACACCGTCGGAGGCGTTCGTCGAGACGATGGTCGCCAACGGCGTCACCGACATGTTCGGCATCATGGGATCCGCCTTCATGGATGCGATGGACATCTTCGCTCCCGCCGGGATTCGACTCGTCCCAGTCGTGCACGAGCAGGGCGCGGGGCACATGGCCGACGGATATGCCCGGGTCAGCGGGCGGCACGGCATGGTGATCGGGCAGAACGGTCCGGGTATCAGCAACTGTGTCACCGCGATCGCCGCCGCGTTCTGGGCGCACAGCCCCGTCGTCATCGTCACTCCCGAGGCCGGCACCATGGGAACGGGCCTGGGCGGCTTCCAGGAAGCCAACCAGCTGCCGATGTTCCAGGAATTCACGAAGTACCAGGGGCACGTCAACAACCCGAAGCGCATGGCCGAGTTCACGGGCCGCTGCTTCGACCGCGCGATGTCCGAAATGGGCCCGACGCAGCTCAACATTCCGCGCGACTTCTTCTACGGCGAGATCGAGACGGAGATCCCGCAGCCCACCCGCCTCGACCGCGGTCCCGGTGGCGAGACGAGCCTGAACGAGGCGGCCGAACTGCTGGCACAGGCCGAGTTCCCGGTGATCGTTTCCGGCGGCGGCGTGGTGATGGCCGACGGTGTCGACGAGTGCAAGGCACTCGCCGAGCGTCTCGGCGCCCCCGTCGTCAACAGCTACCTGCACAACGACTCGTTCCCCGCCAGCCACCCGCTGTGGACCGGACCGCTCGGCTACCAGGGTTCCAAGGCCGCGATGAAGCTGATCAGCAAGGCGGACGTGGTGCTCGCCCTCGGCACCCGCCTGGGCCCCTTCGGGACGCTCCCGCAGCACGGAATGGACTACTGGCCGAAGAATGCCAAGATCATCCAGATCGACGCGGACCACAAGATGCTCGGTCTGGTCAAGAAGATCTCCGTCGGGATCTGCGGCGACGCGAAGGCCGCTGCTGTCGCGCTCACCGAGCGGCTCGAGGGCAAGGCCCTCGTCTGCGACGCCAACCGTGCGGCACGCGGCGAGACGATCGACGCCGAGAAGGCCGCGTGGGAGAAGGAACTCGACGAATGGACGCACGAGCGCGATCCGTTCAGCCTCGACATGATCGCCGAACAGGAAGGCGAGGACGGCAACTGGCTGCACCCGCGTCAGGTGCTGCGGGAGCTGGAGAAGGCGATGCCGGAGGACGTGATGGTGTCCACCGACATCGGCAACATCAACTCCGTCGCCAACAGCTACCTGCGGTTCGAGAAGCCGCGCAGCTTCCTCGCCCCGATGAGCTTCGGTAACTGCGGTTACGCACTGCCGACCGTCATCGGCGCGAAGGCGGCGGCACCGGAACGCCCCGCCATCGCGTACGCGGGCGACGGTGCCTGGGGGATGAGCCTGGGCGAGGTCATGACGGCTGTCCGGCACGACATCCCGGTCACCGCCGTCGTGTTCCACAACCGGCAGTGGGGTGCGGAGAAGAAGAACCAGGTCGACTTCTACAACCGCCGCTTCGTCGCCGGTGAGCTCGAAAGCGAGTCCTTCGCCGGGATCGCACAGGCGATGGGCGCCGAGGGCATCGTCGTGGACAAGCTCGAAGAGGTCGGTCCCGCACTGCAGCGCGCGGTCGCCGCACAGATGAACGAGGGCAAGACGACGGTCATCGAGATCATGTGCACCCGCGAACTCGGCGACCCCTTCCGCCGCGACGCGCTGGCGAAGCCGGTTCGGCTGCTCGACAAGTACAAGGACTACGTGTAGTCCGCTCCCTGCGAGCACGTGGCCCCCGGCGCACACGCCGGGGGCCACGTCCCGTGCGTTCCTGGTACCGACGATTCGACGTCGTCTGGACCTGTCGCTTCGCCGCCGCGACCCCCACACTTCTGACGGAGACAACGGCGAACGGAAGCGGTGCAACAGGGTATGGCGGCAACGGTGTGGGATCTGTCGTTGCCTGCCCTTCTCTTCGCGCTCGGCGTCGTGGTGGCCGGCGGTGTCGTCCGCGGTTTCGGTGGGTTCGGTGGCGCGATGGTGTGGGTCGCGGGACTCGTCGTCCTGCTCCCGCCGACGTCGGTGATCCCCGCCGTGTTCGTCCTCGAGGTCGTCGCGAGTGCCGCGATGCTGCCCCAGGTGTGGCGGCAGGTGCACTGGAAGTCGTTGCGCTGGTTGTTCGCCGGAACCCTGATCGGAATGCCGCTGGGGATGTGGGCGCTCACGCAACTGTCCGGCGACCTGGTGCGGGTGCTGCTGGGCGTCGCGATCATCGGGTCCGCCGTCGCCATGGCCGCCGTCCCCGACCGGCAGTCGCTGCCCGGCCCCGGGGTGACGACTGTGACGGGAGTGGCGTCCGGTCTCCTCAACGGCGGCTTCGCCCTCGGTGGCCCGCCCGCCGTCCTGATGTATTTCTCCGCGTCCTCCCACGTTGCGGCCGGGCGCGCCTCGCTCGTCGTGTTCTTCCTCGTCATCGACGCGTTCGGCGCCGCGGGGTCGGCTGCCGGTGGTCTCCTCACGGTGCCCGTCCTCGCGCAGATCGCCCTGTTCACGCCGCTCTGCATGTTCGGCGCCGCCGCGGGGAAATGGCTGTTCGACCGCACCACCGCCCAGCAGGTCCGTCAACGCGTGCTGTGGCTACTCGGCTTCCTCGGCGCCGCCGTTCTCGTGCAGGTGGCGTTGCGCTGACCGCGTTTCCCGGGAACTCGAATAGCCCGAATCGCGCTGGAACAGTGAGAGACTCGACACCGACCGTTGCAGGCCGTCGAGAGTCCGGGGATCCCAGCCGGTCAGCTGTTGCCAGCGGTCGAGCCGGTAGGTGATCGAGTTCGCATGCAGGTGGATGTCCCGCCCGGCCGCGCTGATGGAGAACTCGTTGCGGGCGAATGCCAATACCGCCTCGACGAGGTGCGGATGGTCCGCGGCGACGGTGGCACCCGGCTCCAGCAGCGTGGCGAGCTCGTCGCGATGGTCTGCCAGGGTGGCGGCAACCCATTCGTCGGCGAAACGGACCACCTCGCCGGTAGGCGAAGCCAGATGCAGGACCCGACGCGCGTCCATGATGCTCATCGCGGCGCCGGCCAGCCCGGGGCGGCCCAATCCGACTCCGACCGTGGTGCCCGGGTGACCGAGCCGAACCTCGCGGATGATGTCGTCGACCGGTGCGCGCTGGCTCAGGGCGATGATGACGGTGCCGTGCCCGCTGCATTGAGTGGTGCCGGGGATCGTGTCGAGGGTGCGTTGCAGCCGTTCGAGCTGCGCTTCCGACCACTCCTCCGCGGCAACGCACACCGCTTGGAACTCGTGCTGCTGTGTGAAACCCAGCGCCTCTGCCAGCTCGCGCACATCGCGGTGGTCGCCGTCGGCCGACCTCGCGAGGGCCTCGAAGAACCGGTATCGCACCCCCGCGCGGATGGCCTGTTCGCTTCGGGTCGCGTCGGTGTGCCCGACGGCGACCGCGCTGGTGGCGGTGTGGACGAGGTCCCACATCATGCCGCCTGCGCGCAGCAGGTCGGTTGTCGGCTCGGCGGCCGTGGCCACCATCGTGTTCCACAGTTCGCGGGACGCGATGTGGTACGTCTCGATGACGTCGGACAGTGGCAATCCCTGCATGGCCCGGCGCCGGCCGAGCTGACGCGAACGCTCGAGGACGTCGTCGGCGAGAGGTTCGCTGTCCGCGAGGGCGCGCAACGTCGCCGCGAGTTGCCGACTGATGTATCCGCGCTGCTCGTCAATCGGTACGGCGGCGTACGACTGCAACTCGGCGCGAATCTGACCCACCGCCCGGTCGGTTACCGACTCGATCTCCTCCGAGACCTGCCGGCACAACCGCTGGATCGTGTCTTCACCCACGGACTCGGGCACCCTCTCCCTCGTTTTCCACACTCCCGTGAAATTCACGAACCGGCTCGGCGTTTTCCGGGATTCGCCCATGGCCCGAGGGGAGTGATTCAGACCACACTAGTGCCAGAGTGCACGTCGACCGGCACCGGACCCAATCCGCGACGCCGGTGGACGCAGTCGGAATAGGAGACAAAACAATCATGTCCAACGAGGCAAAAAGCGCCTTACTCGCGATAGGTGTCCCGTTCACCGGGGTTCTGGGCGGCATCGTCGCCCTGTCCGGATCCACGGCCACGGTCTTCGGAGTCCCCATCCTGTTCGCGTGGTTGTTCCTGTGGATGCCGCTCACCTCGCTGTGCCTCCACCTCGCCTGGAAGCTTTTCGACCGCAAGGACTTCGAAGCTGCCGAGCGCGCCGAATCGGCCGCTGCGAGCGCTCGGACGGGAGACCAGTCATGACCGCGGCCTTCTTCACCCTCGTGCTCGTCCTCGCCCTCGGGGCCGGCGTGCTGTCGCGGCGCGGCAGCAAGAAGGAGATCTCCGACTACCTGGTGGGCGGCCGGTCGTTCGGTCCGCTGCTGGTCTTCATCCTGGGAGCGGGCGAGGCGTACAGCATCGGCACCCTGATCGGGTTCCCCGGCGGCGTGTACGCGCACGGGGCGAGCTACGGCGTCTGGTTCATCGGGTACATCCTGCTGGCCTACCCGATCGGATACTTCTTCGCGCCCTACCTCTGGCGCGCCGGTAAGAGATACGGCGCCATGACGTTGCCCGATGTGGCCGGACGCCACTTCCGGTCGCGTGGGCTGGAATTGACGATCGCCATCGCATCGGTCGTATTCCTCATCCCGTGGGGCCAGCTTCAGCTCGCCGGACTGCAGATCGCGCTGACCGGTCTGGGTATCTCCATCGACCCCACCGTCGCGGTATTCGCAGGCGCAGCCCTCGCGCTGCTGTTCCTCATGTTGTCCGGGGTGCGCGCCCCCGCATTCGTGTCCTACGTCAAGGACACCGCCCTGTTGCTCGGTGCCGTCCTGATCGGACTGGCGGCAGTGGTCGAGACAGGTGGTACCGAGAAGCTGTTCGCCGCCGCGGCAGCCAGTGGTGGCGGCGCGGCCTCACACTCCACGGTCACCGGGTCGTCACTGACTTTCGTACTGACGACGATCGTGTTCCAATCGGTCGGGTTCTTCATCTTCCCGATCATCGTGCAGGCCGTGCTCGCCGCGAAGTCCGAGGCGACGATCAAGCGGGTCGCCAAGTTCAATCCCCTGTACATGCTCATGTACCCGTTCCTCGTCGCCGCCGCCTTCGGGGCGATCACGCTGCTGCCCACCAAGCTCGAGGGCACGGAATCCGACCAGGTGCTCCTGCAGTTGTCGCGACAACTGCTGCCCGACTGGCTGACCGGCGTCGTCGCAGGCGGCGCGGCCCTCTGCGCGATCGTGGTGCTGTGCGGGGCGGCCCTCGGAATCGGCGCGATCGTGTCGCGCAACATCATTCCCGGGATCCCGGAATCCCGCCAACGGGTCTGGGTGCGCGGAGTCGTCGTGGCGTACCTCGGGATCTCGCTCCTGCTCACCCTCGCGACACCTCAGCTCCTGCTCACCCTGGTCAACACCGCGTACTACGGCGTCACCCAGGCCGCGGTGGTCTTCGCGACGATGGTCTTCGGATGGAAATTGCGGCCCGCTGCCCTCGCCATGGGCGTGGTCCTCGGCGACGTCGTGGTGCTGTGGCTGTATCTCGACAAGCACGGCCCAGTGTCGGTGTGGCTCGCCGAGCACGGAGTCAACCTCGGTGCGGCCGCCCTGGTCCTCAACATCCTCTTCGTGGTGTCGACGCGGGTGTTCTGGCCACCCACCGATCCCGTCCGTGGCCTTCGCGCCGACGGCCGAACGTCCGGCACTGCCGCGGGATCCGTGGCCGCACGCAGCGAAGTGGGTGCCTGATGTCCAGGACACTGCTCACCGCCGAGTCGATTCATACCCAGGACCCGTCGTCGCCGACCGTCGAAGCGCTGGTCATCGACGGAGCCGACGTGGTCGCCACCGGCACCAGGAAGGACATGGCCGACCGCGCCGGAATCGGGGCCCGCCGCCTCGACCTGCCCGGCGCCACGGTGATCCCGGGACTGATCGAATCGCACATCCACCCCACCTACGCCGGCCTCACCGACGGCTGGGCGGACTGCCGGACACCACCGTGCCGGTCGATCGCCGACATCCAGCAGGCGTTGCGAGCCGCGGCCACCGGCAGCGGATGGATCAGGGGGTGGGGTTACGACGACACCCAGATCGCCGAGGGACGGCATCCGACCAGGACGGATCTCGACGCCGTCAGCACCGATCGTCCGGTCATCGTGCTGCACATCTGCGGGCACTTCGCCGTCGCCAACACCGCCGCACTCGCGGCCGCAGGCATCGACGAAACCACGGTGCCGGTGGACGACCCGCTGTTCCCCCGCGGGGCCGACGGCCGTTTGACCGGGATGGCGTGGGAAATCGATGCGGTGGCGAGGCTCACCGCGGCGGTTCCCGCGCTGACCGAGCAGGAGGTCAACGGCGCCCTGCTTCGCAGCCTGCTGTCGGCGCGGTCGCGGGGAATCACCACCATCCACGATCTCGGGGTGGGTCTCTCGGCGGGCGAGCAGGAGCTGACCGCCTACCGCTCGCTGGACGCCTCGGGTGAGCTACCTGTGCACGTCGTCGGGTTCCTGCGCGGCGACATGGCGCTCGAGGCCCTCGACGACCGGGGAGTCACGTTCGAGCACGCACCCGCGGCCGGCGCACGCTTCCGGCTGGCCGGCGCGAAGTTCTGGGCCGACGGATCGATCCAGGGACTGTCCGCCGCACTCCGCACGCCGTACGCGTGCGATCCCAGCCATCACGGCGACCTGCTCTACCCTCAGGCGCAACTCGACGAGATGATCCTGCGGGTCCATCGGGCAGGTGGCCAGGTCGCCGTGCACGCCAACGGCGACGCGGCGGTCGGCGCCGCGATCACGTCGCTGAGGAGGGCGCAAGCCACCGACGGCCGGGTGGGACGGCACCGCATCGAACACTGCCAGGTGAGCGCACCCAGCGACCTGGCCGCGATCCGGGAAGCCGAACTCGGGGTGAGTTTCTTCGTCAATCACGTCTTCTACTGGGGCGACCGCCACCGCGACCGGTTCCTCGGTCCCGAGCGCGCCGCCGAGATGGATCCCCTCGCCTGCGCCGACGAGCTGGGTCTGCGATTCGGACTGCATTCGGACTGCCCGATCACCCCGATGGATCCGCTCGCGACCATCAGGACCGCGGTCACCAGGATGACGAGGGGCGGCACGGTGCTCGGTGGGAACCAGCGGATCGGAGTGGATCGCGCGATCCGGGCGATGACCATCGACAGCGCGTACCTGGTGCACGACGAGACCCGTGTCGGCACCTTGACGGCGGGCCGCCGGGCGGACCTGGTGGCGCTCGACGGCAGCCTCGCGGATCTCGCGGACGGCACCACCGAAATACCCCGTCCCACAATGGTCATGATCGACGGAGAAGCGGCGGATATGCGCTAGCCCGAACGTAAGTGCCTCAGCTGAAAAGGAACTGGAACCCGTCCCCGCCGATCAGGCGAGGACGGGTTCCGGGCTACCGGCGGAAACTCGCCTGGCACGCCTGGCCGAGGAGCGCGATGCCTTCTTCGATGGAACGCAGCGGGATCGCGCCGTAGCCGATACGGAAGTGGTTGCGGGGCGGGACCGGTTGTGTGAAGAAGATGTCGCCCCGCTCGATGAGGACGCCGCGCGCCTCCGCCTCGCGCACGAGCACCCGGCAGTCGAGATTCTCCGGACCGGTCATCCACAAGCTGACGCCACCGGGCGGATACGGCTCCTGCGGCCACGGGAGGTACTTGTCGACGGCCGAACACAGCCGCTCCCATTTGTGTTTCATCTGGGTACGGTGATGGCGCAGCGCGCGGTGGTACTCCCCGCTGTCGATGAGCATGGCCAGGGCCCGTTGCTGGTGACCCGGTGGATGACGCAGCACGTATCGTCGGGCCTTCCGCAGTTCGCGCACCAGGTCCGCAGGTCCGACTAGGTAGCCCAGACGCAGACCCGGGGCCAGGAACTTCGAGAACGTGCCGAGATACACGGCGTCGCCGCTGGAATCGAGCGCCTTCAGCGCCGGGCTGGGACTGCCGTGATAGCGGAACTCGCTGTCGTAGTCGTCCTCCACGATCACGGTGCCGGACTCCGCGGCGAGCTGCAGTAGACGCTGACGACGGTCGATGCCGAGCGTCGCGTTGGTCGGATGGTGATGGCTCGGTGTCAGATACATCAGGTCCGTGCCGCGCAGAGTCTCCGGCGGGCGCAGGCCGCGATCGTCGACGTCGATGCCGTACACCTGGGCACCGGTGCGCAGGAAGATGTGTCGCGCATCGAGGTAGCCGGGGTTTTCGATGGCAACCCGATGTTCGGGTCCGAGCAGAACCCGTCCGACGAGGTCCAGCCCCTGCTGGGAACCGACCGTCACGAGAACCTCGTCCGCGCTCGCCTCGATGCCGCGGGAGGGCAGCAGATGCTGGCGGATCATGTCGATCAGCATCGGATCGTCCGCACCGACGCTGTCCTGGAGGCTCGCGTAGGCGTGGGGTTGATACAGCGCGTCGCGGAGACAGCGCACCCACGCGCGGGCGGGGAAGCTGCGGATGTCGATCTGCCCGGCCAGGAACGGGTACGGATAGCTGTGCCAGTCGACGTTCTTCTCGATGTGCGGAACGTCGGCGTCGGGATAACGCCGGATACGGGACGACCAGTCGATGCGCGGAATGGTCGCGCGGGCGTCCGTTGCAAGCGTCTCGATCATGTCGGGATTCACGAACATGCCCGAGCGCTGGTGGCTTTGAACGAGTCCCTCGGCGATCAATTCCTGATACGCCAGGTTGATCGTGTTCCGTGAGATCGCGAGATCGACCGCGAGTTCACGCGAACTCGGAAGGCGGTGGCGTGGATCGAACAGTCCGTTGGCGATGCCGTGTTCGATCGCCCGTCGAACCTGGCGGTAGAGCGGTTCGGCGGAATTGCGGTCGACCTCGATCAGTGTTCTCGGCACGCATCGCCTCCTGTGGATCCAAGAGTGGCCAGATGTAGGCCGACCCGGCACGCCGAGAAGTTCTCGAACGAGCACTTCTCAGTATGCCGGGCCGGCGGCGAAATCAAACCAGGTTGAGCGCGTCGTCGACGCCGACCGACTCGATCCCGAGTGCGGCACCGACCGCATCGTTCGTCAGGCGCCCGGCGACGGTGCTGACACCGGCGCGGAGTGCGGCATTCTCCCTGGCCGCGCGCGCGAGGCCCTTCTCGGCGATCTGCAGGGTGTACGGCAAGGTCACGTTGGTGAGTGCGTACGTCGACGTGTGGGGCACCGCTCCCGGCATGTTGGCCACGCAGTAGAACACCGAGTCGTGGACCTTGAAGGTGGGCTCCGCGTGGGTGGTGGGACGCGAATCCTCGAAGCAACCGCCCTGGTCGATCGCGATGTCGACGAGGACGCTGCCCGGCTTCATCCGCGAGACCAGCGAGTTCGAGATGATCTTCGGGGCCTTGGCGCCCGGGACGAGCACGGCACCGATGACGAGGTCGGCCTGCATGACCTCCTGCTCGATCGAGTAGGCGTTGGCGGCGAGGGTGCGGATCCGGCCCTGGTACATCCGGTCGGCGGCGCGCAGCTTGTCGACGTTCTTGTCGAACAGGACGACGTCGGCCCAGGTGCCTGCGGCGACGGCGACAGCGTTCATGCCCGATACGCCCGCACCGATCACGACGACGCGAGCCGGGGACACACCGGACACGCCGCCGATCAGTACGCCGCGGCCACCCTCGGGGCGCATGAGTGCCTGCGCACCGACGAGCGGTGCGAGCCGGCCGGCGACCTCGCTCATCGGGAACAGCAGCGGCAGGGAACCGTCGGGAAGCTGAACGGTCTCGTACGCAACGGAATTGGTGCCGGCGGCGAGCAGTGCCCGGGTGCACTCCTCACCCGCGGCGAGGTGCAGGTAGGTGAACAACGTGAGGTCCGAACGCATCCGGTGGTATTCCTCGGCGATGGGCTCCTTGACCTTGAGCAGCAATTCCGCGCTCTGCCACACCGCATCGGCGGAGTCGAGGATCTTCGCGCCGGCGGCACCGTAGGCGTCGTCGCCGATCGACGAGCCCTCCCCCGCACCGCGTTCCACGAACACGTCGTGCCCGTTGGCGACCATCTCGTGGACACCGGCGGGAGTGGCCGCCACCCGGTACTCGTGGTTCTTGACTTCCTTGGGGATACCGATCCTCATCTGAGACCTCCGTTAGCTGGGGCTGTTCGCCGCTCCGACCACACGTCGTGGTCCCCGAGCGATACCGAAGTCTGGATCACTCTGGCATGGGACCAGAAGGACCAGTTGAGCGCCGTCTACGGGGACCAGACTGGACCCGTCGAATACCGCTCTTCTGGCCCTGACCTGCGCTCTGCCTCGTCGGTATGTTGTGGATCACAGCCATTCGACAACGAAGGAGATGGTCGTGGACGTCACCGAATTGCGAGCACGGGCCCGCCGGCACCTCGGACCTCATTTCACCCGTAAGGACACCTGGGAAAGCGACTTCCCGGTGTTCGTTCGTGGCGAGGGAAGCTATCTGATCGACACCGAGGGGGACCGTTTCCTCGACGGTCTGGCAGGCCTGTTCTGCGTGAACATCGGTCACGGCCGCGACGACATCGCGAAGGCGGCGAGCGAGCAGATCGGGACGCTGGCGTACGCCTCGAACTGGGGCAGCGCGCACATTCCCGCGATCGAGGCGTCCGCGCTGATCGCCGACCTCGCGCCCGGTGATCTGGGGACGACCTTCTTCGTCAACTCCGGATCCGAGGCCGTGGAGACGGCCGTCAAGTTCGCCCGGCAGTACCACCGCAGCCAGGGCAACCCTCAGCGAACCAAGATCATCAGCCGCGAGATGGCCTACCACGGAACCACTCTCGGTGCGCTGTCGGTAACACAGCTGCCGAAGATCAAAGACCCGTTCGGCCCGCTGCTGCCCGGGGTTCGCTCCGTACCCAACACCCTTGGTTACCTCGGCGACTGCGGCCCGGCGAACGAACTCGACTGCATCGCCGCGATCGAAGCCGTCATCGAAGAAGAGGGCGCCGAGACCATCGCCGCCGTGTTCGCCGAGCCCGTTCAGAACGGGCGCGGCGCCCTCGTCCCGCCGGACGGATACTGGGCTGCGCTGCGCGCGCTGTGCGACAAGCACGGGATCCTGCTGGTCTCCGACGAGGTGATCTGCTCGTTCGGCCGCCTCGGCCACTGGTTCGGGCACGGACTCACCGGTGTGGTGCCGGACATGATCACATTCGCGAAGGGCTCCACCTCCGGATACGCCCCGCTCGGCGGCCTGATCGTGCGTGAGCAGCTGGTTCGCGAGCTCTACGACTCGCCCAAGGGCGGCGTGTTCACGCACGGCGCGACGTGGGGCGGACACCCGGTGTCGACGGCGGTGGCGGTCGCGAACATCACCGCGATGCGCGACGAGAACGTGCTGGGCAACGTCACCGCGCGCGGCCCGAAGTTGCGGTCGGCACTCGACTCCCTGATGAGCGCGCACCGCTGCGTCAAGGACGTGCGCGGCACCGGATTCTTCTACGCGATCGAATTGATGGCCGACAGCGACAGCGGCCGCGAGTTCACCGAGCAGGAGTCGCTGACGGTGTTGCGCAAGGTGCTGCCGGAGGCGTTCGCCCGCACCAAGGTGATTCTCCGCGGCGACGACCGCGGTGCCACGATGCTGATGATCTCGCCGCCACTCGTCGCCGACGACGCGGTGCTCTCGGAACTGCTCCACGGCATCGACAGCATGCTCACCGACATCGAAAAGGCAATCCAGCCGTAGGGAACGACAGTTCCCCGATTTCCAGCGGGTGGCGGGGGGGGGGGGGGGCCCCCCCCCCCCCCCATGGGTGTGTTTGGGGGGGGGGGGCCAAGCCCCCCGCGGGCCCCCGGGTACAGGGTGTTATA
>NZ_JBHWUE010000151.1:0-16744 GCF_042738615.1 Rhodococcus sp. NPDC059968 | reverse complement strand
GGGCATCCGCCAACGCGTCCCAGTTCCCGCCGAACCAGCCCGGCACCCGCAACGCGTCCCCGCACCGCCGCATCAAAGCGGCCTTGCTCCGCACCCCGGCCAGGTCCAGCCGCACCCGCCGCCGGCCGTCGCCGCCGCACCGCAGCACGTCGACTTCTCGCTCTGATCGCAGCAGGTGGTCTGCCGTTCGGTGCTGCAACACGTCGGCGCCGCAGCCTGGGAGGTTGTGTCCGTCCGATCCGTTACCGGGGTGTCGAACTCGTTGCGGTTGGTCATGGTGACTCCTTGATCCGTGGGGATGGGTACCAGAACAGACGGAGGAGACCGAGAAAGGACGCACAGGCCGCTGCGGAAGAACCTGTGCCTGGCAGTCACGGGCAGCTCGGGTGTCTGCCAGCTGCTTCCCTGCAGGTCACGGACCTTGCTGTTGCGTCGCCGCAACCGGCACCGCCATGATGTGGGGGCCCGAGGCAATAGCCGAGGGAAGTGGTTCGTGTAGGAGGTCTCCGGGGCGTAAGCACCCCTGTCGGCAGCCCCACTCAGCGGTTTCCAGCCTTGCGCGCCCACCCACACCCAACGAACGTCCCCCGCTTCGGGGATGGGCATTCTGTTCTCCCAGCTGCCACGCTAGGGCAATATATTCGTCACCTCGCATCGGCAGCTGATGCAATACCGAGCGGTTAAGTTGACATAAGGCTTATCACCGGCACTCCGGAAGCGCCTTTCTGGCAGCGTGTTTGGGCGCACAAATCTGCCTAAACCACGGCGAATTCGCTGAGGGCACGGGACGAGCCGTATCCAGGACCAACCCTTACGTTCAGTTTCCGGCCTGAGCGTGCGCGCGACGGGCCGCCTCCGATCAAAGCTTCTGCGGCACGTTCAGCGCGCTTCGATTCGGTACGGCTTGTCGGGGTATCGGTGTAACCGGACCGTGTCTTGAGGCCAAGCAGCACGCTGAGGTGCTTCGCTGTAGCCGGGTCGACGGAACTGAGGAGCATGACGGCATCCTTGTGGTCCTCGCCCTGCGCATGCTTACCCAGTCGCGCGCAACAGATGACATCCGATGCTGCGATGCCCGCGTGCACCCACAACGTCACGACCGCATCATCGACACCGTCCGGTTCGTCGGCGAAGTCGCGACCGATCTCGGCCAGGTGAAAGAACTGTTCGGCCTTTCTCAGCCGGCCCAGGCGGACCGCCTGGTCACACGGCCGCGTACGCCCCACTACCGATTCCCCCGCCGCAGCAACCGGGTGAACCCGGCCCGTGAACCGGCCACCGTCAGCCCCTCCTTCGCCACATCCCGCAGGACCGGCTCCTCCGCGGCGCGGCCGGCGATCTCACTCTCGGTGAACTGCAGATCCCGCGCGTCGTTGCCGGTCCATCTGGTCACCTCGGCCATCAGCTCCGCCACCTGCTCATCCCACTCCTCTTCCGCGACGTCGTCCGGCCGGACCAAGAAGATGTCGATGTCGCTGTCGATCGTCATCGTTCCGCGTGCAGCCGACCCGAACACGGCGGCATACACCGGGGGAATTTCCCAGTCGGCCAACCGCGCCTGAAGCCTGCGCAGGAACTCGCCAGACAAATCGGCGAGACCCATGACATGAGGGAAAGCCAAGTGCTCACGATTGAGCTGGTACACGAACGCGTTTCCGACCCTCGAAGACACCACCGTGCCCTGCTTACTCAACCGTTGCAACACCTTCCGTATCCCCTCCTCCGAGTGGCGGTGCAACACCCGGTGCAGCTGGCCCGTCGTGAATGTCGCCTCAGATGCGGCTGCCAGCGCAGCGAGCACATCGCCATCAAGGGTGGGCGTCACTGTCTGCAGCGGCCGGATCAGATCCATAAATTCCGTTTCCTCAGGACCTCAAGGTTCACGCACTATTGTACGTCTGCCCGTACTATAGTACGGGAGAACTCGCGGTTGCAGAAAGCGACCTTCGGTCGAGGCGCTCGTCGGATGGCGGGCTCCCGAAACTGACACACTTCTGCTGCGACGTCTTCGGGGATCCGCGCCAGAACGGCACCTCACACGCGGTGTTCAAGACCCCGTGGCCGGGGGACCCCGAGTGAACATCCAGAAAAGCAAAGGCGGCAAGGCCAAGCCTTACCAGGTCGACCAGGTCCTCGCCGCCTATGACAAGCTCATGAAGGAGGCAGACAATGGCTGACGCATCGCACTACACCTACCGGGTGACCTGGTCGGAACCGGACGGCGAGTTCGTCGGCACCGTCGCCGAATTCCCCTCCCTGTCCTGGCTCGCCGAAACCCAGAACGAGGCCCTCGACGGCATCATCACCGTCGTCCGCGAGGTCCTCGACGACATGGTGGGCACCGGGGAACGCCCGCCCGTGCCGATCGCGGACCGCTCCTACAGTGGCACCTTCACGGTGCGCACCTCACCACGGGTGCACCGCACACTGGCGGTCGAGGCCGAGGAGCAAGGTGTCTCACTGAATCTGCTGGTCAACCAGAAACTCTCCGCTCCCGCCGGCGCGCCGGAGCCGACACAAAGGCGGGGTGAGGGGGAGTAATCACCCGCCTACTCCGGTCGGGGGAGGGTTTCACCGCGGTCAACACCTCGGGCGCGCTCCCCGTGGCCCGTACAGCAGCATGCGCGGACACAGATAGACCTGAGCGTAGTACACGTTCCTCGCGGCCCAACGCTTCCATCGCCTTGCGTGTAGCGGGAACGTGTCGTCTTCGTCGTAGAGCCCGCGGCGGGAGATAGGTGTTGGGATCGCGGTCGGGAGTCGCGATGAACAACGCCTGGATGCGGGGAACGGTCCGCCGGCGCGATGCCTCGGTCCACTTCACCGCCACCGGCGCTGGCGGAGGCGCTCCTCTCCAGAGGATCTTGGACAGCGTCTCCTTCGTTACTCCGAGACGGAAGCGCTCGGCGATGACACCGTTGATGTGGAGGGCGCGAGTTTCGAGCACACCCCACATGACCTTGAGCAGCCATAGCTGAAGTATCGGGCCGTTGATCATGGTGAAGGTCCGGTCGAAGTCGCCGGTCCCCATGTGCGTGCCCACCATCCCACATTAATTCATAGTGTCCTGAATTCAGTTATTTCTGTATTGTTGGATTATGGATACCGTGACCCGCACTGAGGCGTTGTCGAGATTCGGTTACGCGTTGTCGGATGCCACCCGCACCCGGATCCTGCTGAGCCTGCGCGAGGGGCCGGGGTATCCGTCCGAGCTGGCAGAGAAGATCGGGGTGTCCCGGCAGATCCTGTCGAACCACCTGTCCTGCCTGCGGGGCTGCGGCCTGGTCGTCGCCCTCCCGGAGGGCCGGCGTGCTCGGTACGAGTTGGCCGATCCGCGGATCGGTCGGGCCCTCGACGACCTGATCGGCCTGGTCCTCGCGGTCGACTCGGCCTGCTGCCCCGAGGCCGACGCCGAGAACTGCTGCTGATCGCCGCGAACGCGACCATCGAAGGAGACCGACATGCCCACCCTCACCCCCGCAGTGCGGGACCTCTACGAGCGCGAAATGACCGCCGCGCGCGGGACTCCCGACGCGGAGCAGCGCTGGGCGCATCTCGAGCGGGCACACATCGTCTCGCAACCGCACCCGTGGTTGCACACCCGCAACCATGTCGCGATGTTCGCTCTGGCTATGGCACAACATGATCGGCGGGAGGCGTTGGGTCAGGTGATCCGGATCGTGGCCGCCGCGCCGGGGTCGCTGGCCGGTCGATACCCGGAGGGCAACACCGGGCGCACCGCGGCCGGTCTGATGACGCCGATGCCGATCCCGGAGGATCTCGCGCAGGAGATGGCCCGCGCCGCCAGGTAACCGGGCCGGGCGCACTTCACAGCAGTCCCGACCAGTACGGCCAGAACCGGTAGGCGATCAGTCCGACCAGTGCGAGCACCCAGACGGTGACGGGCACCAGGTGGTCGACGGTCGCGGCGGCGGCGGCCCGTAGCACCGGTGAGCCCGCGCGGCTGGTGCGCAGGTTGCGGACGGTGACGTACCAGAAGAGCGGCACGGTCACCGCCCAGACCGCCATGCAGTACGGGCACAGGGCGCCGATGACGTAGAGGCTCTGCGCGATGAGCCAGTGCACGAACACCACCGCGGCGGTCAGGCCGGCTTGCAGGGCCAGCCAGAACCAGCGCGCGAGGTGGGCGCCGGACAGTAGTGCGGAGCCGGTTGCGGCGACGACGGCGAAGCCGGCGATGCCGAGCAGCGAGTTCGGGAATCCGAACACCGCGGCCTGTTCGGTGGCCATCACCGACCCGCAGTTGAGCACCGGGTTGAGGCTGCAGGTCGGGACATAGCTGGAATCGGCGGCGAGCGCGAACTTCTCGACGGTGAGCACGAACGAGGCGAACAGGCCGATCAGGCCGCCGACCAGCAGCAGCCACGGCAGCACCCGCTCGAGACCGCCGACGCGGACGCCGGAGGCGGCCGTCCCGGTCGTGTCGAGCGCGTCAGCCGAGCGCGGCGTCGAGGGCATCGGTCAGATCCTGGTAGCTGGCCGGCTCGAGCCGTTCGCCGTTGACGAAGAATGTGGGTGTGCCCTGCACACCCAACGCTTGTCCGTCGGCGACGTCGGCATTGATCCGGTCGCCGGTGGCGGGCGCGGTGTAGGCGGCATCGTACGCGGCCAGGTCGAGGCCGAGGTCGACGGCGAAACCCCGGAACACCTCGTCCTTCGGGACGCGCTGCTCACCCCACTCGGCCTGGGTTTCGTACATCCGCTGATACATCTGCTCGAATCGGCCCTGCTGCGCCGCGGCCTCGACCGCCCGCGCCGCCCGTTCGGCGTTGAAGTGTCCGGGCAGCGGGAAGTAGCGGACCACGAAACTGACCCGGTCGCCGTACTCGGCGCGCAACTGCTCGGTCGCCGGGTACACCGCCCGGCAGGCCTCGCACTCGAAGTCGAGGAACTCCACGAACGTCACCCGGCCATCCGGAACGGAGGACAGCCGGTGACTGTCCGGACGCACCGCCACCGCGGTGGCCTCGGCGGCGCCGGCGACTGGTTGGCTGTCGGTGCCGGAGCGGTTGGCCAGCAGCACCGCCGACAGTCCCAGCACGAACACCACGACCAGGGCCAGGGAGAACTTGACGTTGCGGCTCATCGAGCACTCCACCCCGGACGCGGGCCGGAAGCGGACGAAAGCGGCGAAGCAGACATGCGCGCCATACTAACGAGCGTTGAGATGACCGACCCGGGAGGGTTCCCTCCCATATCAATGATCGTTAGTATATTGATGTGACTGAGGAACGCGTCGATACCTGCGACCTGCTGTGCCTGGACCTTCCGCATGCCGAGCGGATCCGTGCCACCCTGCCGCACCTGCGGCAGGTCGAGCCGGCCGCCGCTGCGGCCCGGGCGCTGTCCGATCCCACCCGGTTGACCATCGCCACCGCCCTGTACTCCGGCGGTGAACTCTGCGTGTGCGATATGGCGTGGGTGGTCGGGCAGGCCCAGAATCTGGTCTCCCACCACCTGCGGCAACTCAAGATCGCCGACCTCGTCTCCTCGCGGCGCCAGGGCCGGTTGGTGATGTACGCGCTGACCGGCCGCGGTCACTCCTTGGTGCGCGCGGTACTCGGCGACGACCTCCCTTCGGCGACCACCGGACCCGAAGACGTCATCGAGATTTCGGAGGTCGGTCGTGGCTGACGCATGCTGCGGGCCCGCCCCCGCGAAGTCGACGAACCCCGACAGCGAGACGACCCCCGATCACGGTCCGGAACGGCTGTGGCAGGTCCGCGAACTGCAGTACGCGGTGATCGCCGCGGTCCTGCTCGGCGCCGGGTGGCTGCTCGGGCGGTCCGGTGCCGACACCGCCGGGACCGCGGTGGAGTTGGTCGCCGCCGTCGTCGCCGCGGTCTCCTTCGTCCCGGGGGCGGTGCGCAATCTGCGGCACCGCCGGATCGGGGTCGGCACGCTGATGACGATCGCCGCCATCGGCGCGGTCGCGCTCGGGCAGATCCCCGAGGCCGCGATGCTCGGGATCTTGTTCTCCATCGCCGAGGGCCTCGAGCACTACGCGGTCACCCGCACCCGCC
This sequence comes from Rhodococcus sp. NPDC059968, assembly GCF_042738615.1. Taxonomy (NCBI): domain Bacteria; kingdom Bacillati; phylum Actinomycetota; class Actinomycetes; order Mycobacteriales; family Nocardiaceae; genus Rhodococcus; species Rhodococcus sp. NPDC059968. Next base: position 10,700 of record NZ_JBHWUE010000151.1, on the reverse strand, counting down.
GCGGGCTGCGCGCCCTGCTGTCGCTGGTGCCGCCGACCGCGTCGGTCCTGCGCGGCGGCACCGAGATCACCCTCGCCCCCGACGAACTGGCCCTCGGCGATGTGATGGTGCTGCGCCCCGGCGAGCGGGCAGCGACCGACGGGGTGATCCGGTCCGGGCGCACCAGCCTGGACCTGTCCGCGATCACCGGCGAATCCGTCCCCATCGAGGCCGGACCCGGCGACGAGGTCCATGCCGGGGCGATCAACGGCGGCGGCGCCATCGAGGTGCAGGTCACCGCGCTGGCCGCCGACAGTTCCCTGGCCCGGATCGTGCACATCGTCGAAGAAGCCCAGGAACGCAAGGGCGCCGGACAACGCCTCGCCGACAAGGTCGCCCGCCCCCTGGTCCCGGCGATCATGATCCTCGCCGCCCTCGTCGCCGGCGTCGGCTCCCTGCTGGGCGACCCGATGCTGTGGATCGAACGGGCCCTGGTCGTGCTCGTCGCCGCCTCCCCGTGCGCCCTCGCGATCGCGGTGCCGCTGACCGTGGTCGCCGCGATCGGCGCCTCCAGCCGGCACGGTGCCCTCGTCAAGGGCGGGGCGGCACTCGAGGAACTCGGCCGGATCCGGGTCGTCGCGCTCGACAAGACCGGCACCCTGACCCGCAACACCCCGCAGGTCATCGCGGTGATCACCCGACACGGGGTGTCCGAGCGCGCCGCCCTCACCGCGGCCGCCGGGCTCGAAGCCCGCAGCGAACACCCCCTGGCGCAGGCCATCCTCACCGCCGCGGGGGATGTCACCGCCGCCGTCGATGTCACGGCCGTGCCCGGGCACGGTTTGCACGGCACCGTCGACGGAACCCCACTTCGGCTCGGCAAGCCCGGATGGATCGACCCGGGCGATCTCACCGACCAGGTCGACCGGCTCCAGGGTCAGGGCGCCACCGTGGTGCTGCTCGAACGGGACACCACCGTCATCGCCGCGATCGCCGTCCGCGACGAACTACGCCCCGAAGCGCCCGAGGCCGTGCACCGGCTCCGGGGACTGGGCATCGACGTGGCCATGCTGACCGGCGACAACCACCGGACCGCGCAGGCGCTCGCCGCCGAGGCCGGAATCGTCACCGTGCACGCCGAACTGCTCCCTGAGGACAAGGCAGCCCTGCTCCCCACGCTCGCCGGGGGCCGGAAGATCGCCATGGTCGGCGACGGTGTCAACGACGCCCCCGCCCTCGCGACCGCCGACATCGGAATCGCGATGGGCGCCATGGGCACCGACGTGGCCATCGAAACCGCCGACGTCGCGCTGATGGGCGAGGACCTGCGTCATTTGCCGCAGGTGCTTGCGCACGCCCGGCGGGCCCGGACCATCATGCTGCAGAACATTGGGCTGTCCCTGGCCATCATCGGCGTGCTGATCCCGTTGGCCGCCACCGGTGTCCTCGGCCTGGCGACCGTGGTGTTCATCCACGAATTCGCCGAGGTCCTCGTCATCGGCAACGCCATCCGCGCCGCCAAGGCCGCCGCCCTGCCCGGATTGACGTCCGCACCTACCACCACCGGACCGCTGCACGTGAGCGTCGCACCGTCGGTGCACGTCCTCGGTGACGCCTGCTGTCCTCCGACGCCGGAGCGTGCGGTCTCGATACCGACCACCACGCCGCAGCGGGCTGCGGGAGGTACTCCGACGCTGTTGCCGCTGACCCTGAACCCGGCAGCCGGCACCGACCAGGAGGCCGAGGAGGCGTGCGAGTGCTGCCACCCCACCGGCGACGCGGCCACGCGTCCGTCGGATACCGCCGGCGTCGACCTGCCCGTCTGGCGGCGATCGTCGGATGCTCCGCGACCGCAGTGACCGCCGGCTCGCCCGCTCCGCCGCTAGGGCCCGCCACCGGGGCCGCACAGCTTCGGCGGCACTGCGGTGAGCTTTGTGAGGATTACACCGGGCGGGTCTTCGCTGCACTGCATGTCCCCGACCCTTCTGCCTCGGAGGGTGCGCGTCCATGACCGGACCACCCTCGGACCCGGCGGTCCTGCCGCGGTGGCGGATGTGGCCGCTGTATGCGGCGGGCTTCACCACCGCGTTCGGCGCGCACGGCATCGCCGCCAATCTCGGTTCGGCGACCGGGGACCTGCGCGGTTCGCTGCTGTATCTGGGTGTGTTGCTGGCGTTGTACGACGGCGCCGAGGTGGTGCTCAAACCGGTGTTCGGGTCGATCGCGGATCGGATCGGCGCCCGCCCGGTGCTGCTCGGTGGCCTGGTGGCGTTCGCGCTCGCGTCCGCGGTGTTCGTGGTGGTCGACGACCCGGGCTGGCTGTGGCTGGCCCGGCTCGGACAGGGTGCGGGGGCGTCCGCGTTCTCGCCCGCCGCCAGCGCACTGGTCGCGCGGATGAACCCGAAGGCGAGGCAGGGCAGGGCGTTCGGCAGTTACGGGTTCTACAAGAGCATCGGCTACACCCTGGGCCCGCTGCTCGGCGGCGCGCTCGTCTGGGTTGGCGGGCTGACGCTGCTGTTCGCGGTCATGGCGGTCCTCGCGGTCGCGGTCGCGGTGTGGGCGGGGTGCGCGGTCCCGGCGGTTCCCCCGCTACCGCGCACCAGGCAGACCGTCGTGGACCTGGCCCGGCGCCTGTCGGAGGGGGCCTTCCTGCGGCCGACCGCCGCGCTGGCCGCCGCGACCGCCGCCCTCTCGGTGGGTGTGGGTTTTCTGCCGGTCTCCGGGGCCGCCGCCGGTCTCGGTCCGGTCGTGACCGGCGCCGCGGTCTCGATCCTCGCCGCGTGCGCCGCGCTGGTGCAGCCCGGTGCGGGACGGGCGTTGGATGTGGGGCGCCTGCGCGCCGGTCCGGGTGTCACCGCCGGACTGGTGATCACCGGTGCCGGGCTGGGGTGCGCGATGCTGCCGGGCCTGGCCGGGGTGCTGGCGGCGGCGGTCGGGATCGGGATCGGCACCGGACTGATCACGCCGTTGGCCTTCGCGGCCCTGGCCACCTCGACACCGGCGGAGCGGATGGGGCAGACGATGGGCGCCGCGGAGCTCGGCCGTGAGCTCGGCGACGCGGGCGGACCCCTGCTGGTGGCCGGCGTGGCCGCGGCCGCGACTCTCACCGCGGGCTATGCGGTCCTGGCCGTGCTGATCGCGGCATCCCCGGCGGTGTTGACCCGGCGCCGGCCAGACCAGAATGCCGTCGCCGGTCCCGACTGAGTTCCCCGGTCGTCATGGCCCCGCTGTATCGGTACCCGACAAAGCAATTCGACTTCCACGAGCACAAACACACCTTCGCCGGCCACTGTGGATCTTCATCTCGCACGCCCTCCCGTCACTGGACGGTGGCACGCCGAGGGTCGCCAGCGTCGGGGCGATCGGCCATGCACGCGCGGGGCGCACACGTCTATTGTGCAGCTGTCGGCCGCTTTTGTCAGTGCCGTGGGAAACGTCTTCCGCGGGCGCCTCCCTCCTTGGACCACGCCCGTCGTGCGTCGTGACCATCCTGTCCGTGCGGACGCGTCGACCGCACTGGTGGTGCTGCAAACGTGGCGTCAGTGTTGGGGTGGTCGGCGTCATGAAGACGTCACGACCATGCCGGTGTGCACGCTGACGGTGTAGGTGTGGAGTCGGGTCTTCCGGGTGATCCACCGCGGACACTCGCGGGGGCCGAGGAGTTTTCGATGACTATTCACCACCCGTTCGCCCACGCCCGCAGTGCCCATGAACGCGTCGGTGGCACACACGCTACCGGCCCGGACCTCATGGTCCCTCGTACCATTGGAGGGCGTCCCTCGGTGTTGGTTCCGGTGTCCGGGGTGGACGAGGTGAGCCGGATGGCGTTGTCGGCTGCGGCCACCATGACGTCGCAGCCGGTCGCGATCCGCGTCTGTCGCCCACACGAATCCACCACGGAGTTCACCCGGCAGTGGCAGGCCCGATACCCGTGTACCCGGCTGATCCTGATCGAGGACACCGACAACTCGGTCGGCCTGTCCCTCGCCCGGTATGTCCGCACCCATTTCCCCCACCGCATAACCTTCGTTGTGCTGGCCACCATCGAACCCGCAGCCGGGCACCGGCTCCTGCCCACCCAGCGCGAGATGAGGTTCCCCCCGGAAAGTGGACACCGACTTGGCGGGACACCGGTCCCGCTGGAAGGATGTCCGTATGCCCCCTCGCAAGCGTCGGTCGTTCACGACCGAGTACAAGGTCGAGGCTGCCCACCGGGTGATCGACTCCGGTCGCACCATCGCAGAGGTCGCCCGAGAACTCGGCCTCAACGAGAGTCTGTTGGGTGAATGGGTCAAACTCGAGCGGCGCAGAATCGCCGCCGCAGAGTCCCACGGAGAGAGGCCTTTGGACACGGCCGAACACGCCGAGCTACTCCGATTGCGAAGGCAGGTAAGCGAACTCGAGAAGGACAACGCTTTCCTGGTAAAAGCTTCGGCGTACTTTGCCGCGATGCAGAAGAACCGACCCGGTTCGATCTGATGGCCAAGTACGCCGGCCCCGACAACATCGAAGAGACCGCCGGCACCTCCGCGCCGGAAGGTGAACGGTTCTCGATCCTGCGGATGGCGAGACTGCTGGAGGTGTCCACATCGGGCTACTACCAGTACCTCAAGCGCAGAGTCGCCACGGTGTTGACGCCGAGGCAACAGCGTCGCGCCGACCTCGAAGTCAAGATCGTCGAGATCCACCGGGAATCGAAGGGTACCTACGGGTCGCCGCGGGTCACGGCCGAGTTGCGGGCGCGTGGTGAGGTGGTGAACGCCAAGACCGTGGCCAAGATCATGGCCTCGCTCGGTGTGGAGGGCATAAGCCCGCGCACGTTCAAGGTCAAGACCACGGTGGTCGATCCGCAGGCGTCGTTCCCGCCGGATCTGATCGAGCGGCACTTCGATCGGGGCCGGCTCGATGCGGTCTGGTTTACCGACATCACCTACCTCACGTGCGGTGAGGGGGACATGTTCTTGTGTGCGATCCGGGACGGTCATTCACGGAAGGTGTTGGGATACAGCATTGCTAATCACATCAGCGCCGAGATGGTCACCACCGCCATCGATCGAGCCGTGGCCACGCGCGGTGGGCGGTGTCGCGAGACGATCCTGCATTCGGACCGGGGTGGGGAATACACTGCCCACCTGACCGCGGCGTCGTGTGTGCAGCACGGGTTGCGTCGGTCGATGGGTGCGACCGGGATTTGTTGGGACAACAGTCCATCCGAATCGTTTTGGTCGATCTTCAAGCATGAAGAATACTATCGGCACGTCTATGCAACGAAGGCTGATCTCGTTGCTGGCGTTGACAACTGGATTGTCTTCTACAACACTGTTCGACGGAACTCTACGGTGGGGATGCACAGTCCCGACAGCTACGAGAAGTTGCTTCAGGTGGAAGTCGCCTGAGGCACGCAACCCCCTTGTCCACCGTTCGGGGGGAACCTCAAGAATGAGATCGCGCACGTACTGCGCAAGCACAGCGATGCGAGGGTGTGCCAGCTCGCGTTCCGCATCGACCCAGCACACCGGGACCTCACACGGCGCGAGTTATCGACGGTGACCGCCGTGAGCACCGGGGCCACCTGACAGGCGCACCTAGCCTCGGTGACGCCACCTGCTCGGGTCCGCGCTTCTGAACTGCTAGTTCAGCGCTATGTTGCCGGGATGACGCCCCGCGAATCTATTCGGCAGGGATCCGCTGTGTTCGGCCTTGGGCGACGGAGACAACTCTCGCCGAGTCCAACAGGTCCCTTCCTTCGCGGCCGACCAGCGCCACTACGTCGCCAGCTCTAATATCCTGCGACAGAACAACCCCGGAGCAGATATGCTCACCCATCACACCGCCACTGTCGACGATCGAGAAGACGTCGGTGGGGCCGAGCGGGTGGCGGTTCGCGATGGCCGCAGCGACCGGCTCCCCGGCGGGAACGGCGGCCGCCGGCCCGGCAGTGCCCTCCACGACGACGACGGGCCTACCGGGGGCGGTGCGATCGACTCCGCGAACCCGGCACACCGTCACCGCCGCTCGCCGCGTGATCGATTCACCGAAATCCACGGCAATACGCGGGCGGGGAAAGCGGTTTCGAATGCACGCCTCGTCGACGGCGTTCTCCAGAGCGTCCCCGAGTTCGGATACCCCGTCGATGTCGGTGCCATCAGAGGCGATACCGACATGCAACTCCGTCGTCAACACCCGGTGCTCGCGGTAGGTATCGCACATCACCGCCACCGCGGTCAGCACCTGATCGCGGATGTCGTCCGGGTTCGGCGCGGCATCGCAGCGCACCCCGATCAGCGCGAGCGCGGGAGCGTCGACGACTCGCCCCACCAGGGCATCGGTGGACCGGCAGGTGTGGACACGGACGATGGTCTTGTGCCGCCCCCGCTCGGGCGCGCCGATCCTTTCGATCGGAACACCGACCTCGACGACGACGCGGCCGGCGTGTCCGGCCGCGAGCGTCATGGCAGGGCCGGAACCCGTTTCGCCCGAACCGATCAGGAGAACGATTCGGTGCGGGTCGACCCTGTTGCGCCGAGCGAGCACCACCTCGTGCTGTGAGTGCACCACCAGCGAGAGGCGTTCTCCGGCGACCGACCGTGCGACAGCGCCGGCGAGCAGAGAACTGGTGCTGTACAGGACTTCGGCGTCGCGGAACGCACGTGAGATCGCCGCACCTGAGCCGCGCAGGCCCACTTCGTCGAGGACGTATGTCGGCGTACCGAATCGATCGGCTACCTCGTTCAGGTCGACGCCGCCGACCGTGATTCGCCCGTGGTGGTAGTGGGTGGTCACCGGCCACACCGTCGGATCCAACCGAGACGTGGTGGTTCCACGAAGAGAAGGAAGGATGTCGAGAAGTGTCACTGCGGACTCCTACGCGATGCGCGCGAACCCGACCGTTCGCCCGGCTGTCTCGCCAGTGTCATACCTCCCGGAGGCGACAGCGGTGTCCTTGACGCAACACTGACTGACCGGCCAGGACCACTTACGCGACCCTGACGGCAACGCCGCACCCACGAGATCCCGCGTGAAACGGGAGGCGATGGCCTGGATCGGGCGCCGCCCACGACACGGAGCAGATCGACTCGGTATCCCGCGACGTCGCGTGGCACCATCGGGCGGTCGAGGACGCCATCGCCGCCCATCAGTGGCCCAAGCTCGATCGCTGGGACCACATCCGGTTCGTAGTGTTCGGGCCGGCCCGCTACCTCGACGAGGTGGAGAATCCCATCCCGAGTTCGGGGAGCGCGCATCCTCGTCGTACCCGGTTTCGTGGTCACCATCCACTCACTCGCATCATTCCTTGAAACGCAACGGAATTCGAGGCGCGCCTGATCGGGGTGGTCGAGTCGCGGCATCCGATGATCCACCCGTATTTTGCGGTTTCTTGTCAGAGCCAGTGTTGGCGTTTGAAAAGCGTGTACAGGGTGATGGAGGTGAGGAGCATCAGGGCCAGCGCCAGGGGGTACCCGGTCGCCCAGTGCAGTTCGGGCATGTGGTCGAAGTTCATCCCGTAGATGGTGCCTACCAGGGTGGGGGCGAACAGGATCGCGGCCCACGCGGAGATCTTCTTGACCTCCTCGCTCTGGGCGAGGCTGGCCTCGGTCAGGTGATGCATCTCCTCGTTCTGCTGCTGCCCCACCAGGGTGGCGTGCACGGTCAGCGCCGTCTGCAGATGCGCGCGGAAGGAGTCGGCCCGTTCACAGATGCGGATGGTGTGGTCGTGCACATCGCGCAGGCGCCGCTGCAGTTCGAGGTCGACATGATATTTCTCCGACCCCCGTTGCAGGGCCTCGAGCATGCCCACCAGGGGGTGGGTGGCGCGCTGAAACGCGATCACCTCGCTGGAGAGGGCGTAGATCCGGCGGGCGACGGTCTCGTCACCGGTGAACAGCTGATCCTCGATCTCGTCGATGTCGTTCTCGAGGCCGGCGATGACCGGGTCGTATTCGTCGACCACCTGATCCAGGATCGCGTACAGCACCGCCTCGGGACCCAGGCACAGCAGACTTGGTTCCTGTTCCATGCGGTGGCGCACCTTCGCCAGATCCGGTGATTCCGCGTGGCGGATGGTGACGACGAAATCGGGTCCGACGAAGACGTGGAGTTCCCCGAACTCGACCTTCTCGACGTCGTCGAGATAGCGGGCGGGCCGCAGCACCACGAACAGGATGTTGTCGTAGCGTTCGAGTTTGGCACGTTGATGCGCTTTGATGGCGTCCTCGACCGCCAGGTGGTGCAACCCGAACTCGTCGGCCACCGAATCGATCTCCCCCCGGTCCGGGCGGTACAGCCCGATCCAGGCCATCCCCTGGCGTTCCCGCAGGATCTCGTAGGTGCTGTCGAGCGTGTCCGGCGTCGCGGCCCGGACCCCACCCACATACACCGCGTTGTCCACGATCGTCATGTCCACTCCCTACCCTCCGACCGAGCGCGCCGCACCGCTTCGCGCGTGAGAACGGCGGGTTGCCACCCCGGTATGTCGAGCGCAGTTGTCGGCCTCGCGCCCGACCGGTGTGGCTGCGGCGGAGTTGATTAGCCCTGCGGTGCGCTGCATGCTCACGGCCGGTTGTTCGCGGCCGGTGTTTTCGCCGGGAGGGCGCCGCGGCGGATGTCCCCGGGGGCGGGCCGGGCCGTCGGATACTTGACGTGTTCGGCCGAATCCAGCAACCAGGGCACGCTGGTGACCATCACCCCCGGGGTATACAGCAGCCGGCCCTTCAACCGGAGGGCGCTCTGGTTGTGCAGCAGGTGTTCCCACCAGTGCCCGACGACGTATTCGGGGATGTAGATGGTGATCACCTCGCGGGGGTTGTTCCGGCGGATGTTCTTGACATAGTTGATGATCGGCCGGGTCACCTCCCGGTACGGGGACGCGAGCACCTTCAGTGGCACCGGCATACTCTGCCTGTCCCACTCCTTCTGCAGGCGGGCAGTGTCGTCGCTCTGCACGGTGACGGCCTCGAGGGTCGAGGGCCGGGTGGCGCGGGCATAGGCGAGGGCGCGGGCGGCCGGTTTGTGCAGCTGGGAGATCAGCACGATGGCGTGCACCCGGGAGGGCAGGTCGAAGCTGTCCTCGCCGAGGACGAGGGCGGCGGCGACCCGGTCGTAGTGCCGGCGGATGGCCTTCATCACCGCGAAGAGGATCGGCATCGCGATGACCACCAGGTAGGCGCCCTGGGTGAACTTGGTGGCGGTCACGATGATCAGCACCAGCCCGGTGAGGGCGCAGCCGATCCCGTTGACGGTGCGCCGCAACCGGATGCGGTGCCGTTCGGTCCGGTCGGGTTCGGCGCGCAGCAGGCGGTTCCAGTGCCGCACCATCCCGGCCTGGCTGAGGGTGAAGGAGGTGAACACCCCCAAAATGTAGAGCTGGATCAGGTGGGTGACCGAGGCGTCGAAGATGACGATCAGGATGCCGGCGGCCAGGGCCAGCAGCACGATGCCGTTGCTGAACGCGAGCCGGTCGCCGCGGGTGTTGAGCTGGCGGGGTAGGTAGCGGTCGCGGGCCAGGATCGAGGCGAGCAGCGGGAACCCGTTGTAGGCGGTGTTCGCGGCCAGGATCAGGATCAGCACGGTGGCGGCCTGGATGTAGAAGAACCCGACGTTGGTGGTCCCGCCGAAGACCGCGGCCGCGATCTGCGCGATCACGGTGCGCTGCGGATCGCTCTGGCAGTTGCCGGTGAAACCCACCAGGTCGCAGGTATGTTCCGCGATGCGAACCTTGCTGATGATGGCCAGTGCGGTGATGCCGGCGAACATCACGATCGCGGTGGCCCCCATCGCCACCAGGGTTTTCGCGGCATTGACGCTCTTGGGTTTGCGGAAGGCGGGGACCCCGTTGGAGATGGCCTCCACCCCGGTCAGCGCGGTACAGCCGGAGGAGAAGGCGCGCAGCGCGAAGAAGACCAGCGCCAGCCCGGTGATCCCGGAGTGTTCCGGGGTGATCGAGTAGGCGGCGCTCTCGGCGACCGGCGCATCCCCGAACAGCACCCGGATCAGGCCGGTGACGATCAGGACGAGGACACCGGCGATGAACCCGTAGGTGGGGACGGCGAACGTTTTGCCGGATTCGCGGACCCCGCGCAGGTTCATCGCGGTCAGCAGGATCACGAAGCCGACCGCGATCGCGACCCGGTGCGGGTTGAGTGAGGGCAGCGCGGAGATGAGGTTGTCCACTCCGGCGGCCACCGACACCGCCACGGTCATCACGTAGTCGACGAGCAGGGCGGCGGCCACCGTCAACCCGGCGGACGGCCCCAGGTTCCGGTTGGCGACCTCGTAGGATCCGCCGCCGCTGGGGTAGGCGAACACCACCTGCCGGTAGGAGAGCACCACCACCGCCAGCAGCACCACCACCCCGGCACCCAGGTACGGGGTCAGGTACAGGTACGCCAGCCCACCGAGCGAGAGGACCAGCAGAATTTCCTGGGTGGCGTAGGCCACCGACGACAGCGGGTCGGAGGCGAAGATCGGCAGCGCCAGCCGCTTGGACAGCAACTGGTCACCGAGATGCTCACTGCGCAGCGCACGACCCAGAATCAGACGGCGCGCCGCATGGACGGCTTTGGACACGGCCGAAGCGTACGTCCTGACAACGGCAAGATCGCCGGCCCGAGCGTAAGGATCCCGCTAAGGGCTTGTGATGAATTAATCTAGCTCGGTTCGGGCGTGTCGTCCGGTGCGGGATGGAGTGTGTAGTTCCACTCGCCGTGGAACTCGTGGCGCGT
>NZ_JBHWUE010000150.1:0-16898 GCF_042738615.1 Rhodococcus sp. NPDC059968 | reverse complement strand
GCCGTCCCCCGGCAGCCGGTCTCGTACCTGCGCGGCGTCGCACCGCAGCAGCCGCTGGTATTCGGGGTTGGGCATGTCCAGGATCCGCGAACGCAGCGCCGGCCCGCCGGGGCGGGTGAACAGCGACTCGAGCAGGGTCCCGAACTTCACGGTGAGCACCTGCCACCCGGCGGCGGCAAACATCGCCTCGAGCCGGCCGGCGGCGATGTTCGGCACCACCCGGTCCAGGGACTGCCGGTTCAGGTCGACGATCCACACGATCTCGCCGAGTTCGGACACGGAGTGGTCGAGGATCGCCTCCCACACCGCGCCCTCGTCCAGTTCGGCGTCGCCGACGAGGGAGTACTGCCGGCCCGTCCCCGCCGACCCGATCTGGGTGTTCACGTAGCGGCGGGCGATGGCACCCCAGATCGGGGCGGTCGCGCCGATGCCGACCGACCCGGTCGAATAGTCCACCGGATCCGGATCTTTCGACCGGGACGGGTACGACTGCAGCCCACCGAACTCCCGCAACGTGGTCAGATACTTTTCGTCCAGCTCGCCGAGCAGGTAGTTGATGCCGTGCAGCACCGGCGAGGCGTGCGGTTTCACCGACACCCGGTCACCCGGCCGGAGCTGCTCGAACCAGAGCGAGGTCATGATGGTCGCGATCGACGCACACGACGCCTGATGACCACCGACCTTCAACCCCGACGGGTTGGGCCGAACCCGGTTGGCGTGATGAATCATCGCGGTCGCCAGCCATAGCACGCGCTGCTCGATCTCCACGAGTGCCTCGGGGGTCGGGGAGGGAGCGGTGTGGATGCTGGTGTCGACTGTGTGTGTGGCCTGCATGAAATTTGCGTCCTTGCCTGTGAGTTCTCGGCACCGGCCGAACTGCGGCCAGGCTCAGGTCGTGAGCGGCGGTCGGTGTTGTCAGGCAGGTGGCTCTGGTGAGATTCCGACGCTGCCCGTGGCGGTGAATCCGCCTGTTGAAGAGGAAGTCCCGTGTGCAGAACTCGCCTACAGTTGAGCATCGGCATGCACTTCGAGCAATACCCATCGCAGAATTTCAGCATTCTGCGCACCAGGGCGCCCACATCCCAGTTGGAGGTTGGCAATATGCCCAGCACGGCCATCGTCGATTCCATCGATGCCAGAATCCTCGACGCATTCGACGAGGATTCGCGGGCGACGGTGATTGCGCTGGCCGACAAGACCGGCCGTCCCGCAAGACGGTGGCAGGCCGCCTCGGCAAGCTCGAGAAGCGGGGTGTCCTGCATTCCTTCGAGGGCCGGATCGGTCCCGGCGCTCTCGGGGTGTCCGCTGATCGTATTCATCTTCATCAGCGTCATGCATTAGAAGTTGGCCCGAATTTCGTAGGCGCTCAACGGAATGCCCGAGATGGTCGAGGTGCATGGGCTCAGGGGTGTCACGGGCCTTCTCGTTTACGTCGCCGCCCGTGCAGGCGGCCCCTACGGGCATCGACGGCGTCGAGCAGGCCATGACCTCACTGGCGATGCCGCAGGTTGGTCGGGGTAGCGCCTCACACCCCTGCTGAAACAGCTCGGCGACTGACTGGTGGTGGACGACGCATACCTCGACGAAGTGCTGGCGGCGTACTCGGACCACTACCACCGGGGAGGAGTGGACTGACAGCCGACCGAAGCCGGTGCAGGTCGTTCCGGTGCCGGTGGGCTGCGGACGGGTTCACCCCTGCACTATGACCACAATGCACCTTTCAGTGCAGATCAATGAGGGCACATCCGAGAACCTCGAGTGATTCATGGACTCCAGCGCAACAGCGAAGATGGGGGCGGCGGGCGACGGCGTGGATTACGTGGAGGGTGGTACGCACTCGCGTTTCGCAGGCAGCCATGGTGGCCTCTGGGTGAACCCTGCGCAACAGATGGACCCATTCGTTGATGTACTGATTCTGGTGCTGGAGGTACGTGGCTCTCTCCGCGTCGGGTAGTTGGGGAACCTCTGCCCTGAGTAGCTGGATGAAGTCCACGGAGTTGAGGGAAAATGTGATGTAGCACTGAAGCAATCGGTTGAGTGCGTCCCTTTCGTCCTCAGCCAGGGCCATGACACGGGACATGTCCATCCAGAGGACTTCGTTGGCGCGGTGGAGTGCCGTGGAGAGCAAGTCCGACTTGCGTGGGAAGTGGGTGTAGATGCTGGGGCCGGCTATGCCCACTGCTGCCCCGACGTCGTCGAGGCTGACCGCTGCATAACCGCGCTCGGCGAACAGCGGAATCGCGGCGGCAAGGAGCGCTTCACGACGTGATTGAAAGCCTGCGACTCTGCTTGTTCCCAGTGGTGATGACGCTCCGATCGCCGGGATGTCAGCCTCTGCTGCTGTTCGTAGCATCTCCTGGACAAGGTGTTCGTCTCGTGCGGGATCTCCTTGTTGGGGGTCGAAAGTGCCGAGCGCGATTGCCAAGGTCGACCATGCAAGCATTTCGGTCTGAAGGTCGCTGAGCTCGGGGCGCGTGGCTCTGAGCGCCGTACCGAGATTCGCAGCAATCAGCTGTCCTCTGATGGTCACGTCGGCGCGAACAGGGAGCGGCAGATTGCGGGACTCGCGCTGCCAGAGCACTCCCGTCCAGGGGTTGTCGCGGGTGATTGCGGAAAGCCGTTCGAGGATCTCCTCGAAGGTTTCGTCTGATGCTTCCGGTACATCCAGTGCCAAGATCGCTTCTTGGAGGATGTCTTCCTTGTTCGAGAAGTGTCGGTACAGCGCAGAGGGTTGCACGCCGACGGCCTCTGCAATTTCTGCCATCGCGACCTGGGGGTAGCCCTTGCGTGCGAAGAGCTCGGCGGCCGCAGCCAGAATCATCGCCCGACGATTGCGCGGTCGGGTGCGGAGTTCGGGCTTCGCTAACCTGTGTGTCGTCACATCATCATCCTAATCGAGAATCACTTATTGCGCTCAGAGCCATTGCATGGGAGAGTAACGCAGGACACAGTGAATCGAGGTTGATTCACAACGAGCCTTCGCCGCAGCGGGGCCCAGAGGGTGAAACCTGCTGCGAGAGGCGCCTGGGGACATTCGGTCCCCGGAAGAAGTCTTCACCAACTTCGAAAACCAAGGCGGATGACCGCCGTCAAGGAGTGAGAGATGAAACGTAGGTCCTCGTGGGTTGTCGCGGTGTGCGCGGCGACCTTGCTGGCCGGGTGCGGCGGCCAAGGAGCTGTCGATACACCCATCGGTGCCGGCGACCCGTCGGCGCATGCCATCGATCCGTCGAAGCAACTTGATCCGGCAACTGTTGCCGCAGCCAAGGACGAAGGCTCGGTGACCGTCTACGGCGACGCGCAGAACGAGATCATGCAGCCCGTGATCGCCGCATTCAACAACCAGTTCCCAGACATCGACGTCAGCTACGTGTACCTGAACCCGGCCGAGTCCTTCCAGCGCTACCTCAGCGAAAGCTCCACGGGAGGTCAGACTTCCGATGTCATTCTTGGCACCGATGGAGTTTCCTACCTCGATCTGGTCAAGCGAGGTGAAGTCCTGGACTTCACTCCACCGGCCGCGGTCGGTCTACCGGAGTACGCGAAACTTGCGCCGGGTGTGTTTGCGGTCGAGGAAAACCCGGCCGTTGGTGTATTCAACAAAGCTGTTCTGCCCGAGAGCGAGCAGCCGAAGACATTGGCCGAACTCGCCGACATGGCGGACTCGGGGCCATTGACAGGGAAACTCGTCACGTACGACGGCACCAGCGGATTCGGTTACATGGTCACACAGACATTTGTTGCGAATCACGACAACGCGTGGCCGCTCCTCGAGAAGCTCGGTCAGAACTCCCAGACGGAAACCAGCGCGGGGCCGATGTTCAGCAAGCTCAGTCAGGGAGCGGCAGTCGCATCCTATTTCTCGAGCGGAGCCATACGATCTGTCATCGAGGCTGCCACCGCACAAATACTGAATCTCCGATTGTATGCCGACGGCACACCGTTCGTCCCCCGGGGTATCGGAATCACCGCGAAGGGCGCGTCGCCGAATGCCGCAAAAGTGTTCTCCAACTTCATGTTGACGGAACAGGGGCAGGTGGCGGCGTGCAAGGGTGGGTTCACGCCGTACTTGGCAGGCGTTGAATGTGACGGCTTTACCGTCGACGAGGTCACTGCCGAATTCGGCGCGGAGAATGTCTACTTCACCAACTGGGATGACGCGCTGGTTTCGTCGCAGACAGAGATCGTGAGCCGCTGGAAGGCAGCGTTCGGGAAATGAGCAACAACACGATCGTTCGCAGTGGTCCGCCATCGCACCAGAAGATCGAGACACCGCCGGCCAGGCGTATGAGGGCTTGGTTACCGGAATCCGTTATCCAGTATGGAGTCTGGGGGATTGTGGCACTGGTTGTTCTCGGCCCGATCATCCCGATCATCTGGTCGTCTCTGTGGTCTACTCCGCTCTACGACGACACCGGCACCTGGTCGCTCGCAAGCTTCCGTCACCTCCTCTCCGATCGGGATTGGTGGCGTGCCGTTGCAAACAGCCTGAAGTTCGCGGTGGCTACGACGGCTGCATCAGTGGCAGTGGGTACAACATTTGCCCTGCTGATCACCCGCACCGATATGACGTTACGGCGGGTCTACGGAGTTCTGCTCGTTCTTCCCTTGGCGTTGCCAGGTTTGGTTCTGGTTGTGGGATGGCAGGCGATGTGGGCGCCGACCGGCTACGCATCACATTTGCTGACCAAGTACACGCCGTTCAGTGTCCCGTTCGATCTCTACAGCATGACCGGCATGGTGATCATGGCCACGGTACTGGGTGCTCCTATCGTCTTTCTTTTCGCACGAGCGACATTGGCTTCCGGGTCGTCGGTACTCGAGGAAGCTGCGCGTTGTGCCGGCGCGCGTCCGGCGCGAGCGCTACTCTCGATCACCTTCCCGTTGCTGCGGCCGGCACTTCTCAATTCGGGTCTGATCGTCTTTGCGCTCTCCCTGGAGACGTTGGGTGTGCCCCTGCTGCTCGGATCCTCGGCGAATATCGATCTGATGTCGACCTACCTGTACAACCACTGGATCGGGCGGGTTCAGGGTGGGCAGGGAGCCCTTCCGGCCGGCGCGATCCTGATGCTTGTCGGCGTCACACTGTTGCTTTTTCTTCGAAACCGGCTCGCCGGTGACCTTGGACGATTTGCGACGACAGGTGGCAAATCCTCTCGCCCTGCGGTATCCGTGCAACTCGGCTGGTTCCGCTGGGTCATCTCGGCTGTGGTGTTTGTAGTCCTGATCTTCTCCACGCTCGTCCCACTCGGCGGTATCGTGCTGTCAGCCTTCACCGGTATCCTGAGCCCGTTCGTGAACCCGTTGACCGTGCTGACGACAGGTAATTTCGTTACGATCCTGTCCAACCCGTTTTACACCGGCGCGATACGGAACAGCCTCGTGATCGCGACTGTCGGTTCAACTGTTGCGACCGTATGCGTGGTTGTGATCGCGTTGGTCGCGCATCGGTCCAACTTTCGGTTCCGCGGATCGTTGGAGCACATAGTCCTCTACCCACGCGCGGTTCCCGGCCTGATCACCGGTATGGCCTTCTTCTGGACGTTTGCCGTACTGGACAAGTCCGGAGGCTTTCGGGCGACACTGTGGGCGTTGGGCATCGCCTTCGCAGTCCGTGCGCTTGCCATGGGCTACAACGCTTTCTACCCGGCGATCGCAACGCTCGGAAAAGATCTCGACCTCGCAGCACGAACGTCGGGGGCGGATTGGTGGACCGCGATGCGAACTATCCTGATTCGGTTACTGGTGCCGGCAATGAGCGTCTCGTTCATTCTGATATTCGTAGCCATGCTCAATGAGGCCGAGGCGGCCGTATTCCTGGTCACGCCCGACACTCAGGTTCTCGGGCTCGCCATGCTTCAGCTGGCTGCCGGGGGTGTGGGTGGAACCGTCGCTGCCCTCGGTGTCATCCAACTCGTCATTACCGCGGTCGTCCTTGGGGTCGGGCGCCTAGCATTTGGAGCGCGTGTCCATGTCTGAGCTCACAATTCGGAACCTGACGAAGACCTTCGGTCCCACGACCGTCCTGAACGATGTGTCTGTTACCGCCGGCGATGGTCAAATCCTGACGCTGCTCGGCCCGAGTGGTTGCGGTAAGTCGACCACTTTGTGGTCGATCGCCGGGCTCCTGCGTCCCGACAGCGGAAGTGTCGTCGTCGGCGACCGCACGTTCTTCGACAACGACCGGTCGATCCACCTGCCCCCCGAACGTCGCGACTGCGGCGTGGTGTTTCAGTCCTACGCGGTGTGGCCGCACATGACGGTGCGCGACAACGTGGGATACCCGCTGCGGTTGCGTCGGTTCAAACCAGAAGCGATCCGAAAGCGAGTCGACGAGGTTCTCGAGCTCGTCGACCTGAGCTCCCAGTCGGAGCGCTATCCACACGAGCTTTCCGGGGGACAACAGCAGCGGGTGGCGCTTGCACGTGCGCTCGCCTTCCCTCCTGAGCTCCTGCTGCTGGACGAGCCGTTCTCCAACCTCGACGCCAAGCTGCGAGAGCGCACGCGCGACTGGCTGTGGCAACTCCAGCGCAGGATCGGCGTCACCACCGTTTTCGTGACGCATGATCAGGACGAGGCGTTGGGTATGAGCGATCACATAGCAGTGATGTCGCAAGGCACCATCCGTCAAATCGGTACGCCCGAAACGATTTACAACAATCCGACGGATCTGTTCGTTGCCGACTTCGTCGGCACCAGCAACCTCGTGGAAGGCACAGTGCTCGGCCGTGAGCGTGGCGCACTGATCGTGAAGGTCGATGGTCTTGACCAGCCCATCACAGTGCAATCGGATATCGAATCCGACAGCGTCGTGATCGCGATTCGACCGGAATCACTGGATCTGGTCATGGACGGACATGCCCCACCCGCGGGCCGAGACAGCGTCAGCGGGCCGGTGTTGGAGCGGTCCTATCACGGCAGCCACTACCGCTATCTGATTGGCATCGGCACCCAAAGCTTGTCGGTGCAAAGCAGAATACGCACCGACGCGTCCCACGCCAGAATTGTTCTCCCGCGAGAAGATTTTCAAGTCTTCGGACCGCGCGATTCATTCGCGTCGGTTACGGCCGAGTCGGCGGAGCAGCAGCGATGAGCTACGCCGGTGTCGTCCCGACCCCTTCGCCATTCGAGATTTCAGTGGACCTGTACAGCGACACCGTCAGTCGTCCCACAGCAGGGATGCGCGCGGCGATGATGGATGCCCCTGTCGGTGACGAGCAAAAGGGTGAGGACCCGTCAACCAACGAACTGACGGAACTGGCTCGACAACTCCTGGGAAAGAACGCCGCGGTCTTCCTGCCGTCCGGCACCATGTGCAACCAGATCTCCTACGCCATTCACTGCCGACCAGGCGACGAAATTCTCGTCGACGACACTGCGCACGCACTTCACTACGAGGGCGGCGGACCGGCCGCCCTCGCCGGAGCGCTCCTCACTCCGATCACCGCTGACCACGGGGTGTTCACGGCGGAAGAGCTGGACAAGGCAATTCGACCTCCCGGTAGACATGCACCGCGGTCGCGACTGGTGTCGATCGAACAGACCTCGAATCTCGGCGGCGGACGGTGCTGGACTCTTGACGAAATCACCACCGTCACGGATACCGCCAAAGGGCACGGATTGCAGTGTCACATGGATGGTGCGCGGCTGCTCAACGCCGTCGTTGCCACCGGAGTGAGTGCACGCGAGTTCTGTGAGCCCTTCGACTCGGTCTGGCTGGATCTGAGTAAGGGCCTCGGAGCGCCGTTCGGGGCGATTCTGGCAGGCGACGTCGATTTCATCGAGGAGGCCTGGCGTCTCAAGCAGCGATGGGGCGGTGCGCTGCGCCAGTCGGGCATCGTCGCGGCCGCCGGAACCTACGCACTGCGGCACCATGTCGACCGACTCGCCGACGACCACGATCACGCTCGCGCCCTCGCCGAAGCCATTTCGACGCATCCGCGAGTGTCCCTCGATCCAGCCCGGGTGCAGACCAACATTGTCATCTTCGACCTGATCGGTACGCGAACGTCTCCCGCAGATCTAGCCGACCGGCTGTTGCGAGAAACCGGAATCAGAATCGGTGCGTTCGGTCCGTCGACACTGCGAGCCCTTACCCATCTCGACGTCACGAGCAGCGACATACATACCGCCGGGAAAGCAATTTGTGCACTGCTCGATGTCGTCGAATAGTGCTGCGCGGAAATCATACTCAAATACGAAAATGAGGAGATCATCATGACGGCATCAGCCGACCGAATGTCCCCTGCCTCGATCGAGGTCATTGACGTCATTGCTAATGTCAGGGTTGTCGATCTGGAAACAGGAGCGGCCACCGACCCCAGCGATGTGTGGTTGTCCGGCGGTCGTATCGACAAGATCGTTGGGTCCGGCTTGATTCCTCTGCCGGATTCGGTATTCGATGCCGGAGGCAGATATTTGGTGCCCGGCCTGATCGACTCGCATGTCCACCTGGTCATGAACACGCGCGGTGACCCGATGGCGGACTACCTTGCCAGCACGGACGAAGAGAAGCTGCAGCAAGTTGTCTCCAACGCGCGCGCAGCGCTTCTCTCCGGAATCACCACTGTCCGTGATTGCGGAACAGCGAGGCATCTGCTGAAGGCGATCGTGCAGACCACTGAAGGCCTACCGGATGTGGCGACAATTCTGCACGTGGGCGCGCCCATTTGCTCGCCGGGCGGTCATGGGCACGTGTTCGGCGGAGAGGTCAGAACCCGGCAAGAGGTCGAGGCATTGGTGACCGAGCAACGGAATGCGGGTGCCACTTGGGTCAAGGTGATGGTCAGCGGCGGGGGAATGACGCCCGGCACCAAGCCCGGAAGGCTCGAGTTCGATCCTGTTCTGCTTTGTCACACTGTCGATATCGCCACCGATTACGGCATGCGTGTGGCGGCGCACTGTCACGCTACGGCAGCTATGGACGCCAGCATCGACGCCGGGGTCCATATGATCGAACACGCATCCATGCTCGACGCGGACGAGCAACCTGCTCCGGATCGTGAACTATTGCGCAAGGCCGTGGATGCGGGCGTCAGCGTCGGACCTACCGTTGTGGTCGCTCGAATCGTTGCCGACAGGCTTCGTGCCAGCGGCGATCTGGTCAATTCGAACGATACCAATGCAATCAAGCGCCTTGACGCTCGCTTCACCAATCTCGCGGAGTTCTTCGAGGCCGGTGTCCAGGTGATCGGCGGGACCGACGCAGGTCCAAAGCATGTCGGATTCGATTTGATGCCGGTGGAGCTCGAGATCTACGTCGAGGCAGGTATGAGTCCTCTTCAGGCTCTGAGATCGGCTACCTGCGAATCGGCTGATGCTCTCGGTATCGGGGCCGACGCGGGCAGATTGCGTCCAGGCGCGTGGGCCGACGCCATACTTGCCGAGGCCAATCCCGCCGAGGACATTTCTACGCTGCGCTCCCCGGTTGCCGTCCTCAAGCGTGGGTGTGTCGTTGTGGATCACGCCCTCGAGCGCACGGCAAGCGAACCGGCCCTCTGACCGTCTGCGAAGCGAGCGGCCGCGAAACACCGGCATCTTCGAGCGGATCCGAAGACAAGCGGTGACCACGATCCGGCACGTGGCCCGCACGGATCCGGAGCAGGAGATTGCCTATCGAACCCCAGACGCCGGCTGGGACCGCTACGCCAACGCCGGATATCATCATCGACCACGATGGCGGGATCACCCGGATAGCTATCACCCGCCCGGAGCGTAGGAACGCGCTCGATGTCGACGCCGTGCAGGCGCTGAGTCGGGTGATCCAAGATGCCGACGCCGACCCGAACACACGATTGGTAGTCGTGACGGGGGCCGGGAGAGCCAGGCGGTGCGCGGCCGGCCCGTACCGCGCCCAGGAGCTCACCAACAGGGCATTGAGTGCATCCGCGTTCGACTGCGCGATTCGAGCGCAACGGGCGAATCGAATTGTTCGTTACCGCGGACTTCGCCGAGGCGTTACCACCGTCGTGGGTAGGCGGAAGCCCTCCTTTCGCTGACGCAGTCGAGCGCGTAGCTATCAGCAACACCAATTCCAAATCGCAAAAGGACAGTGGAGGAATCATGGCAACGCTTGGCGGTCAGATGACGCTCAACGCGCATCGGCACCCGGATCGTACCGCGTTGATCTTCGAAGGGAACGAACGCACCTACCAGGATCTGAACAGTGAAATCAACAGATACGCACACGCACTCAGTTCGTTGGGTGTGAGCAAGGGTGACCGGGTAGCGGTCATGTCCCCGAACTCCGACCGCTACGTGCTGGCGATGTACGCCGCGTACAAGCTCGGCGCGATCTTCGTGCCGTTGAACCCTCGTGCCACGTCCCGTGAATTGCGTTACATGCTAGACGATTCCGGCGCCTCGGTGGCATTGCTCGGCCCAGGTGTCGCGGATGCGGTCGAGGGGCTGAGGCGGTTCGAACCGCTCACTTCGGCACCACAGTTGCTGTATCTGAACGAATCCGAGGCCGCTTCGTCGATTGCCGAAATCGTGCGTCAAATGCCGGACACCGAACCGGACACCGATGTGTCCGAGGAAGATGACTGCATCATCCTGTATACGTCCGGTACCACCGGGCTCCCCAAGGGAGCGCTGTTCGACCACCACCGGATGCTCTGGGTCGGCCACTCGATGAGCTCCCTCGGCGTGAATTCGTCCGATCGTATCCTGCATGTGGCGCCGATGTATCACTGCGCCGAGTTGGCGCTGTTGGTGCTCGCCGGCTTCTCGATGGGCTGCACACACGTGATTCTGCCGGCCTTCGAACCGAATGCCGTGGTGGATGCGCTCGAGCAGCATCGAATCTCCGTCTTCCTCGGGGTCCCGACGATGTATCAGCTGATGATGACGCTTCCCGACCTCGGCGAGCGTGAGCTGTCCGCATGGCGGCTCGGCTTCTTCGGGGCGGCTCCGATGCCGCCGAGTGCGGTTGCGAAGCTGGTCGCGACCTTGCCGGGGGTCGGCTTCTTCCAGCTGTGCGGTCAGACCGAGGGAGGACCGACCGGGATCTACTCGACGCCCGAGGAGGTTCGAGCCCGTCCGGATGCCACCGGGCGGTGGCCGCTCTTCAACGCTGAAGTCCGCCTCGTCGATCCGGACGGTAACGATGTCGCGGTCGGAGAGACCGGCGAGATGATCGTGCGCGGCGAAACCCTCATGAAGGGGTATTGGAACAAGCCCGAGGCCACCGCCGACACCATTCGCGACGGCTGGCTACACAGTGGGGACTTGGCAGTCAGGGATGCCGATGGCTACATCACGATCGTCGATCGGACGAAGGACATGATCATCACCGGAGGGCGCAACGTGTACTCGGTCGAGGTCGAGAACGCTCTCGCTGGCCACCCGGATGTCCTCGATGTCGCGATCGTCGGCCGCCCCGACGACACCTTCGGAGAAACCATCGTCGCGGTGGTGACCCCGGTGACAGGGTGTGACATGACGTTGGCCGAATTACGCGAATTTGCATCCGAATACGTCTCCGACTACAAGCTGCCCCGCGATCTTGTCATCCGCGACATTCCGCGAAATCCGTCGGGCAAGATACTCAAACACGTGCTGCGCAGTGAGATTCGCGGAGCGGAACGCTCCTGACAGTGCGTCGCTACGGCTTGGCTCTTAGGATTGTTACGAGTGCCTTGAACGTACGCCTCAACGTGAATGCTTGAGCCAGGGTGTTCCGCCTAGCGAAGTGTTCAGCCGCTGGTGTGTGTTTGGGTGTGATGGTGCTGTGACCTGAGCGGATACGCTCCACCGCTGCGCCATGCCGATTGGGCTGCCGAGCGGGTAGTCGCGATGTGGTGGGGAAACGAGTGGTGCGTGCTGTCCGCCCGTTGCGCCGTATTCGTGTTGGCGGACGGCACGCGTTCCGGCTACCCCGGGCGGCTAAGCCTTGTGCGGGCACATAGGGGTAGCCGGAAGTGTGGGGAGGGAGCTGGGCGCTCTGGTCGATGACGGTCCTTTCCACCCACGCGAGCTCCTGCACCGAGGAACTCAGCTCGGTGTTGATTGCCGGTCCCTGCTCGGGTGTGAGACAAAGCCGGCCCCCCGGTGCTGCGCACTCGGATAATGATCGACGAACGCCCCGCCGAAGCATCGGCCCACAAGCGGGTCGGTGGCTTCGAGGCGACCTCGTCGTTGGCCGCCACGGGCTGCGGCGATCGGCACGCTGCCAGCCGAGCTAGCCGTTTCGTCCGCCTGGTGTATGTGCCCGATCGCCGCAGGGGTGAGGACTTCGCCGCGGCTTTGGCCACCGCGGTCGCTGACCAACCGCGAGTGCGCGCACGTTGACCCATAGACCAGGGCAGCGAGCTGGCTCGCCATGATTTGCTTGGCCGCCGATACGGGCGAAAGCACCTACTTCGCCGCCTGGGAGTCCGTGTCAACGCCTAACCGGCACGCTACGCCACTAGTTTCCAGGGGCACCGACTTGCGTTCCTACGCCGTCGAGGACCTGCGACGGGTCGAGGACCCTTTCAACAATCGGCCACGAATGCGCCTGGGCTGGGCCACGCCGGCAACGGTTCTTTGCCGCTCGACTGTCACAATGTTCACGCAGCATCGCGACAACCGCTCGAATCCGCCCTGCCCTGATAAGGGGCGACTCCTCGACCACGTCGGAAATTCAGCGAACAGGTCACTTGCGGCTGCCACGTTCATGCGGCGGCGGGCCGGTTCGGGGGACCTGTCCGAAATTCGGTGGATCTGATTCTGGTGCATCGGTGAGGCGTCGCCCGCGCGCGTGGGTTCGGGATGTGTCAGGGGTGGGGTGTGAGGTGGTCCCATGCGGTGCGGACGGTGTGGAGGGCGTCGGTGGCGGTGATGGTGAGTCGGGTTTGGCCGGCGAGTTGTGTGTGCCAGTCGTTGGTGCTGGGCGGGCGGGTGAAGACGTAGGTGCCGGGGTTCTTCCCGGTGGGCCCGTGTTTGCGGAATAGTGCCGCGGTGTCGGGGTTGATGGCGCCGATGTTGGTCAGTGCCCAGAGGTCCCAGAGGTCGCGGGCGGCGGCGCGGTCGCACCAGGTGGTGGTTTTGGAGGCGGCGAACGCGGGCAGGGTGGGCACGAGCAGCCGGGCGGGTGGGGCGTCGCTGTAGCGCTGGATGAGGGTGCGGGGTTCGGTGGGCCAGAGGGTGCGGTCGGTGGAGGAGAGGAGTTGGATTTTCACCGAGAGTCCGCCGGTGGTGTGGAGGGTGGCGGCGTCCACACTCGATCCGGCGCTGAGCGGGGGCGCCCATTCGAGTCGGCCGTATGCGCGTTGCAATGCTCTCGGGAGCGCTTTGTCGAGGTCGGCGGCCAGGACGCTGCGTCGTGGGTCGAGGGCGATGAGGTCGATGTCCTCACTCAATCTTCCATTGGGGAGGTGTGTTCGGGCGAGGGCGGTGCCGCCGATGAAGTGGAGTCGGTCGGCGAAATGTTCACTGAGGTAGGCGAGGAGCAGGGAGATGAGGTGGTCTCGTTCGACCTGTTCGGGGGCGACGCCGAACTGGTCGGCGACGCTGTCGCGTTCGTCGAGGTTCACGAGGCTGCCTGCACCCAGGTTTCGGCGCGGGTGAGGGCTGCGGTCAGTCCCTGCTCGGCGGCGAGGGTGGTGAGACGTTCGCGGTCGCTGCGGCGGTAGAGCGAGGTGACGGCGGTGGGGATTTCGTTTTCGGCGTCGCCGAGGGCCGGCCAGCGTGCCAGGTCGAGGACGGTCTGTTCCGGGGTGGTCACCAGCGCCGGCCCGAGGGGGGTATCCAGGCGTTCGGCATCGAGTTCGGGGGTGTCGCGGCGGAGGAAACGGATCGTGGCGGTCCGATCGGTGAGAGTGATCGTCCGGTGCCGGTGGGGGACGGCGACAACTGCGGTGGCCAACGCCCGGGGGATCGCATGGTGGAGGCGGGCGGCGCTGATGCCCATCACGATCGCGTCGTCGGGTCCGTAGATCGCGGCGGCGATTCCGGCGGCGGTGGCTTCGAGGTTTGGGATCCACGGGCGCCCGACTTGTTCGGGGGGTGTGACGATGTAGTAGCCGGGGGCGGCGCGGTGCAGGACGCCGCGTGTGACCAGGCGGGCGAGTTCGGGGCGGGGGTGGGCGTAGACGTCGGTGGCGTCTTGGGGGCGGAAGGTGCGCAAGGGCCGGCGGGCCAGTGCTGTGGGTACGGCGGTGCTGTGTGTCAGAGCCATGGTGACACCACCCCTTTATGCGCGTTTCGTAGGGTTAAAGCCTACGAAATGCGCACGTGGTGTGCAACCCGGGTGGTGTCTGTGGACTTGGGGCGGGCAGTCGGCCGTTCGTCACTGGTTTGGAGATCGAGCCTCCATCGAATTGCCGAGCCGCCTGCGACTGAATCCGGCTCTCGGTCGGCAACGGGGGTAGTGGCCTCGCGGTAGCCGCAGCGGGAGTGTCTTTCTGGGCGGGGATCGGCGGAGGTGCTGCAGGTGCTGAGCCTGTTGTTGGCGCATCGCCGCAGTCCCACTCACTTCTCTTTGTTTGCAGTGTCATTCACGCAGACGACAGCGGGCGGATGGAGACGATCGGTGCGTTGATGCCCAGCGAACCCGCCGGTGACACGATGTTTGCCGGGTAGTGTCCGAGGGTGAAACGAACCGATTAGTATGCGCAGTTGATGCGACGGACGTCGGTGGTCGGCTCAGGCTCTGCCCGGCCCCGGCAGGGTTGGTGCGGTTTCGGGTCGAACGAGGGTGGATTCTGGTGGAGTTTCCGATGCTGTCCAAGGGACAGAACGTGTCGCTGCCCGCTGAGGTGGAGCAGATCGACGTGGTGCTCGGGTGGACCGAGTCAGAGGTCGAGGTCGATGCGTCGGCCTTGCTGCTGAACTCCGGCGGCAAGGTCCGCTCCGACGAGGATTTCGTGTTCTACAACCAGCCCGAGTCGACGGACGGGTCGATCCGGTTCCTGGGTACGAGCGGCACCGAGGAAGGTGCGCAGGCGAGGATTGCGATCGGCCTGTCCGCCGTGCCGGAGGACGTGCACACCGTGGCCTTGGTCGGCAGTGTGGGCAACGGCAGGTTCGGTGATCTCGGAAAGCTCGCTCTGCGTGTCGTCGACGGGGCCGGGTACACCCTTGCCGAGTACGTCACCGCCGATGCCACAACCGAGTCGGCGTTCGTGTTCGGCGAGGTGTACCGCCGCAACGCTGAGTGGAAGATCCGGGCGGTCGGGCAGGGATGGGAGTCCGGGCTGGCGGGTTTGGCCACGGATTTCGGTGTCGACATCGATGACGAGCCTGATCTCGAACCCACCACCGGTGATGACTCATCCGGCAGTGTCGAACCCGCTGCGCCGCCGAACGGGCCTGCCGGCGAGACCCCGCAACTGGTGCCCGAACTGCCCACCACACCCACCGCACCGGCGACACAGACGAAGACGAGAGGCCGGGGTGTCCGCACCGCCAAGCGGGCGGTGAGAAAGTCGAAGCCGGTCGAATTCACCCTCGCCGAACAGGACACCTGGCAGCCGGCGCGGTTGTTCTCGGTTATCGGTGTCGGGACCGGTGAGGAACAGGAGCGCAGGGCCACCTCCGCCTTGATCGCCACCATGCAGGCGGTGCGCCCCTTCGCACGGGCGGTGTGCGCCCGGACAGGGGCCCCGGTCGGTGTCTTCGAAGGTTATGTGGAGGTGGCGTACGAGCGGGGTGAGACGAAGGTGATCCCGGACGCGGTGCTGAAGGTCTCCCGCGGCACCAGGGTGTGGACCGGCCTGCTCGAGGTCAAGACCGGCAACGGCAAGCTCGAGAAGGAGCAGCTCGAGAACTACCTCGACGTGGCGCGGAAGAAGAAGTACGACGTGGTGGTCAGCCTGTCGAACGACGTCCCCGCCAGTGCCGGGGAGTTGCCGGTGGAGGTCGACCGCCGCAAGCTCGCCAAGGTCGCGCTGCGGCATTTGTCGTGGGCGGAGGTGGCGCACGAGGCACGGATGTTGCTCTCGCACGGCGGTATCGACGACGACCTGCAGGCCTGGATCCTGGCCGAATTCCTGCGCTACCTCGACCACACCCGCTCCGGGGCGGCCGAGTTCGTCGACATGGGCCGGCACTGGGTGACCGTCCGCGACGCGGTCACCGCCGGCACCCTCCGCGCCGGCGACCAGAAAGCCGCCGCCGTGGCGGACACCTGGGTGTCCCTCTCCCGTCATCTCGCGCTGCGGCTGACCGCCGAACTCGGTGTCACCGTCAAACACATCCTGCCGCGCCGTCACGGCAGCGCCCCCGCGGCCCGCAATGCGGCGGTAGCCGAAAGGTTGGCGACCGACGGGGTGTTCGACGCGGTGCTGCGGATCCCGGAAACGGCCGGTGATCTGGTGGTGATCGCGGATGTGCGGACCAACAAGATCCGCTGCCGCACCACCGTGGAGGCACCGAACGAGGGAACCACGGGTCGTCGGCTGTCGTGGCTTCTCAGGCAGCTCAAGGATGTGCCCGGTGACGTTCAGGTCGAAGCGGTGTTCTCCGAGCGCGGCAACGAAGCCTGCGAGCACCTCGACACGGTGCGTAAGGATCCGAAGGTACTGACCAATGGGCGCTCCGGGGACATCGTCTCCTTCTGTCTCGAACAGACCTTCCCGATGGGCGGCCGGCGGTCGGGCACCGCGGCGAGTTTCATCACCAGCGTGACGACGTCGACCGACGCGTTCTACGGCGCGGTGGTTCAACAACTGCGGGAATGGGTGCCGGCCGCCCCGAGACAGGCCGAGCAAGCAGAGACCAGCAATGGAGGGTACGCGAACGAACACGCGGCCTCCTGATGTGATCAGCGATCGCCTCTCGTGGCTGTAGCTCGTGCCCTTCCGCCCGTGCCTTCGACGACTAAGGGCCTGTGACAAAATAATGTCGCTTTAGCTGGTTTCGGGCGTTACCGTTGAGCTATGACGGATGTGGCGGACTCGGTGGCGCGGCGGTAT
>NZ_JBHWUE010000149.1:0-16917 GCF_042738615.1 Rhodococcus sp. NPDC059968 | reverse complement strand
CCTCGGAGATGTGTATAAGAGACAGCAGTCCAGGCGGCGCCAGTCCCAGCGCAGCCAGCGCCACTCGGCATTGTCGTCACCGGGATCGGGCACCGAGGGCGGCGAAGGAGGTTTTGTCATCCGTGCCAGCATGTATGCGCTCCCAGGGTTTATGGTTCGTTCGATCTACTTTGCGCGCCGCACCACGTGGTTCGGCGTGTATTTACAGGTTTCTGACGCCCCGGGTCCGTTTCTCTACGGGTGACTACGTCGTCGAGGAACCGCCTACTCGCGCGGCGCCGAGGTCGTAGGCATGCACCCGCGCCTAAAAATGCTGCAGCGTCAGAACTCTCGTAATAGTGCGGAGTCCAGGCGGTGAGGGGTGTCGGGTGTCGGGTGTCCAGCCGCCCATGGAAGCGTCTTAGATGGCGGGCGGGGTGTAGGACGCGCTTCGCCCGCCCCTGCGGAGTCAGATCTGTCGGGCCAGATCGTTACCGGAATCGGATTCCTGCACGGCGGGATCCTTTCTCGTGCGCCCTGGAGTGCACGGTGCATCGTCACGGCCGCAAGCATCTGGGTGGTGGCAACCGTCGGCATGGCCGCCGGGGCCGGCCTCCACGCCCTTGCCGTCGCCGGTACCGGCGACGAGCTGACAATCACCTGGCGTACACGCCGGTGACCGAGCGCCTCAGCCCTGAGCGTCCCACCGAGCAGCGACGTTGCGACCCCGATCGCTATTCGGTGTTGCTAACTACCGGTACTCAGTGATACTTTCTACCGGTAGTCAGCAACACAGACTAGATCGAAGGTGAGTGATGGCAAATCAGATGACCGAGATGCTCAAGGGCACGCTCGAGGGCATCGTCCTCGCGATTCTCGCCAAGCAGCCGGCATACGGCTACGAGATCACGGCACTGCTGCGGGAGCGGGGCTTCTCCGATCTCGTCGAAGGCACCGTCTACGCCCTGCTCGTGCGCGTCGAGCAGAGGGGCTTCGTGGACGTGGAGAAGGTCCCCTCGGAGAAGGGGCCACCACGGAAGGTGTTTTCGATCAACGGGCAAGGGCGCGAACAGCTCGACGAGTTCTGGAGGACATGGAGCTTCCTCGCAGAACGTATCGAACAGCTCCACGAAGGAGAGAAGTGACCATGACCAACTGGATCGAGACCATCACCGGATCGTTCGAGCAGAAGAAACAGTACAAGCAGCACAAAGCACGCATCGATGCCCTTCCCGAGCCGTACGGCACCACCGCCAAAGCGCTGCAGCGGTACTTCATGTACTACGGCGGCGTCACGGACGGCGCGACCCTCGTCACGATGATGGGCGACTTCGTCGAACTCTGGGAGCGGGCCGCGGTAGACGGCACGCCGGTACGCGAGATCGTCGGCGAGAACCCGGTCGAGTTCGCCGAGACATTCGTCCAGGCCTACAGCGGCACACAGTGGATCGACAAGGAACGCGCCCGCCTGACCAAGGCCATCGAGGACGCGGAACGAGGACAACAATGACCACGAATGCCACGATCCGGGTGCGAGGCCTGGAAAAGTCGTACAACGATCTGCGGGTGCTGCGCGGCGTCGACTTCGACGTGGCGCCGGGCAGCATCTTCGCCCTGCTCGGCTCGAACGGAGCGGGCAAGACCACGGTCGTGAAGATCCTCGCGACCCTACTCAAGCCGGACGCCGGCACAGCCACGATCAACGGCTTCGACGTCGCCACGCAGCCGCAGAACGTGCGGGAGACGATCAGCCTCACCGGACAGTTCGCGGCCGTCGACGAGATCCTCAGCGGGCGAGAGAATCTCGTGCTGATCGCCCAGCTGCGGCACCTGAAGAATCCCGGACAGATCGCCGACGACCTGCTCGCCCGCTTCTCACTGACCGAGGCCGGCGGCCGGAAGGCGTCGACCTACTCGGGTGGAATGCGCCGCCGTCTCGACATCGCGATGAGCCTGATCGGGAACCCGCCGGTCATCTTCCTCGACGAACCGACCACCGGACTCGACCCCCAGGCGCGTATCGAGGTGTGGCAGACGGTGAAGGAACTCGCCGACAACGGCACAACGGTGCTGCTGACCACACAGCACCTGGACGAGGCCGAGCAGCTCGCCGACCGGATCGCGATCCTCCACCAGGGCCGGATCATCGTCAACGGCACCCTCGCCGAGCTCAAGGCACTGCTGCCGCCCGCGACAGTGGAGTACGTCGAGAAGCAGCCCACCCTCGAGGAGGTCTTCCTCGCGATCATCGGCGACGACACCGAGCGCGTCGGTGCAGACACGGTCCGCGACACCCGTACCAACAGCGAGGAGCGATGATGACCACCACGCACTTCTACGGCGACACCACAGCCCTCACGGGGCGGTCGCTGCGCCACATCCTGCGCAGCCCGGACACCATCATCACCACAGCGGTCACCCCGGTCGCCCTCATGCTGCTGTTCGTCTACGTGTTCGGCGGCGCGATCGACACCGGGTCGGAGTCGTATCTGAACTTCATGCTGCCCGGCATCCTGCTCATCACGATCGCATCGGCCATCGCCTACACCTCCTACCGACTCTTCATGGACATGCAGGGCGGGATCTTCGAGCGATTCCAGTCCATGCCGATCGCCCGATCCAGCGCGCTGTGGGCGCACGTACTGACCTCGCTGGTCGCCAACCTGATCTCCCTCGTGATCGTCATCGGCGTCGCCCTCCTCATGGGCTTCCGCACGGGCGCGAGCGTCCTGGCGTGGCTCGCCGTCGCAGGCATCCTGATCCTGTTCACCCTGGCGCTGACATGGGTCGCTGTGATCGCCGGTCTCTCCGCGAAAACCGTCGACGGTGCGGGCGCGTTCGCCTACCCCCTCATCTTCCTACCGTTCATCAGCTCCGCGTTCGTGCCCACCGACACCATGCCCGGCCCGGTGGAGTGGTTCGCCGAAAACCAGCCGGTGACCTCCATCATCGACACAATCCGCGCCCTGTTCGCGCAGCAGCCAGTGGGCAACGACATCTGGATCGCCCTCACCTGGTGCGCCGGCCTCCTCATCGTCGCCTACGCCGCCGCGACGGCCATCTACCGACGCAAGATCAGCTAGCTATCGCCGGACGGCGGGATTGCGCTCGCCTCGGGTGGCTACCGGCCGGAGACCGGCCCCGGGTCCCGGTGCAGGCTGGTCGAGCGTGCCGCGGCGAGAGAGGCCGGTGGCCGCCGCGAGGCGCCGACGGGCGTGCCGTCTGCGGTCGGCTTCGGTCATGCCGCCCCATACTCCGTAGGGTTCGCCCATCGCCAGGGCGTGTTCACGGCACCGGCCGAGCACGGGGCAGTCCTGGCAGATCCGCCGGGCCCGCGATTCGCGTCGGGCCTGCGCTCGACCGCGTCGTTCCCCGTCCGGGGAGAAGAACACCGACGATTCGGTACCGCGGCACGCGGCGTGCTCCTGCCAGTCCCCGCCACCGGTGGTGATCTTCCCAGCGGGTGGAAATGGTTGTCCTGTGGGCAGCAATGCGCATTCCTTTCGCTCCCGAACTCCGGAGCCGTCGAGACAGATCGGTGATCAGCGGTGGGTGTGGCCGCCGAGTGCGGCCGTGAAGATCGCCGCCCGAGGCGACGGATGGTGCCGGTAGTAGGTTTCGAGGTTGATCATTTCCTCGCGGGTCAGGCGCCCGCGGTGGAAGAGACCGGGCAGGTGCAGGTAGTCGGCGAGCTGCTTCATGGATGGATCCTCGGTGGTTCGGGGACAGGCGTGCGGCCGGGCCGTCGTCGGGCGCGAAACCGACCGCGGCCCGGCCGATTCGAGAATGCACCGATCGACCTCACCCGGCACAGGGGCTTGACGGCTTCTTTGCGCCCGGTGCCGAGTTCTTGACTCGGTGACGCCGTTCGGCCGGCGACGAGGCCGCGGAACGATGGACCGCGGCCTCGAATGTCGACGACTTCGTCTAGATCGACCGTGCCGTCGTCGACCGCCGCGACGCGTCACGGCGCGGATATCCCCGACCTCGGCCGCCCACCGACCGGCGCAGGCTGCCTTAGTCCCTCACGGTGTTCGGGCCCGCTGTCGGTCACCGCTGCGGCAGGATGGGGTGCGGACCCGCCAATGAGGAGTGCGCCGTGCCCGCAGAGTCTCAAGCCCCGTCGCCGATTCGCGCGCATGGCGGTCGGGAAACGGTCCGGGCCGCCGTGGTGGTCGGCGCACTCGGTGTCGTGTTCGGCGACATCGGGACCAGCCCGATCTACACCATCCAGACGGTGTTCAACCCGGCCGACCCGCACCCGGTGCCGATCAGCGAGAACAACGTGTACGGCGTCGTGTCGCTGATCTTCTGGTCGGTGATGATCATCGTCACCCTGACCTACGTCCTGCTGGTGATGCGCGCCGACAACGACGGCGAGGGCGGCATCATGGCACTGATCACCCTGCTGCGACGCCTCGGCGGCGCGGGGGGCCGCCGCGTCACCGCGGTGCTGGCCGGGCTCGGCATCTTCGGCGCTGCACTGTTCTTCGGCGACAGCATGATCACCCCCGCGATCTCGGTGCTGTCCGCGGTGGAAGGCCTCAAGGTCGTCCAACCGGGGCTGGAAGGGCTGATCATCCCGATCACCGTGGTGATCATCGTGGGGTTATTCTCCGTTCAGCGCCGCGGCACGGCGGCGGTCGGCCGGTTGTTCGGGCCGGTGATGATCGTCTGGTTCCTCGCGATCGGGGCCTGCGGCGTGGCCGGCATCGCCGCGCACCCGGAAATCCTCAAGGCCCTCTCGCCGACCTATGCGCTGTCCTTCATGGTCGGGCACTTCGGGATCGCGTTCTTCGCGCTGGCTGCGATCGTGCTCGCAGTCACCGGCGCCGAGGCGCTCTATGCCGACATGGGCCACTTCGGCCGGCGGGCGATCACCCGCGGCTGGCTCGGGCTCGTCCTGCCGGCGTGCGTGCTGAGCTACCTCGGCCAGGGGGCGCTGCTCCTCGGCGACCCGGACGCCGTGAGCAGCCCGTTCTTCCTGCTCGCCCCCGGCTGGGCGCGGTGGCCGATGGTCCTGCTGGCCACCGCGGCGACGGTGATCGCCTCCCAGGCCGTGATCACCGGCGCCTACTCGGTGGCCTCACAAGCCGCCCAGCTCGGCTACCTGCCGAGACTGCGGGTGGCACACACCTCCGAGTCCACGATCGGCCAGATCTACGTGCCCTGGATCAACTGGCTGCTGATGGTGTCGGTGCTCACGCTGGTCTTCGCCTTCCGCAGCTCGGCGGCGTTGGCGTACGCGTTCGGCATGGCGGTGACCGCGACGATCACCATCACCACGCTCGTGTTCCTCTACCTCGCGCGAACCAAGTGGGGCACCCCGCTGTGGCTGCTCGTGATCGGCGGCGGCGCCTTACTGGTGGTCGACGGGATGTTCCTGGCGGCGAACCTGACCAAACTGGTGCACGGGGCGTGGCTGCCACTGCTGATCGGGCTCATCGCGTTCACCGTGATGACCACCTGGCAGCGCGGGCGCACCATCGTCACCCGCAGGCGGGAGCAGACGGAGGGACCGCTGCGCGCATTCGTCGACCAGCTGCGCGCTACTCGGCCACCGCTGCTGCGGGTCCCGGGCACCGCGGTGTTCCTCAACCGCGGTAAACAGACCGCACCGCTGGCGATGCGCGCCAACGTCGAACACAACCGCGTGCTGCACCAACACGTGGTGATCCTGTCCATCGACACGCTGCCGGTGCCCCGCATACCCGACGCGGAGCGCACGGAGGTCGACGCGCTCGGCTACGCCAAAGACGGGATCGTCCACGTCACCGCGCACTTCGGATACATGGACACCCCGAACATCCCGGACGCGCTCCGACTGCTCGACCCCGCCGACACCGAGGGGCCGATCGCGATCGAGGAGGCCTCCTACTTCCTGTCGAAGATCGAACTGACCATGGGGACGGCACCGACGATGGCGCAATGGCGCAAGCGGCTGTTCATCGCCACCTCCCACATCACCGCCGACGCCGCCGAGTACTTCGGCCTGCCGGGCGAACGGACCGTGATCATGGGTTCCCGAATCGAGGTGTAGGGCAGTGGATCCGTCACGCTCCTGGAAGGGCGGGGCCTGGCCACTGCCTACTGCGCGCGCCGAAGCGCCCGAGGCGCACGAGCAGGCGGCAATTGGCGAGCAGGTCAGAACCAGCCTTTGCGTTTCGCCCAGATGAGCAGTGACCCGGAGATGGCGAGCATCACGAGCAGGATCACGGCCACCCAGGCCCATTGCGTTCGTTCGTTCACGATCACGTTCATCCCGAAGACGGAGGATAACGCCGTGATCGGCAGCGTGACGGCCGCGATGACGGCGAGTCGCTCGGCGGCGATCGTCATCTTGGTGTTCGTGCGTGCCTGGTAGAACTCGATCGTGCCCTGCAGGTAGTCCTTCTGGCTCCCGGCCATCACGGTCAGATGCTGGAACTGGTCGACCGCGTCGAGCAGGAGGTCTTGCCCTTTACCGATGCCGAATGCCTCGATGGTGACCATGCGGCCGTAGACCTCGCGGCTCAACGCGGCCATGGTGCCGACGGTGAGCAGACCGTGTCGGACCCGGAACATCTCGTCGAGAAAGGTTTCCGGATCACCGAGGTGCCCGCCGGTGACCTGTTGCTCGAGCTTCCATACGTTCTTGGTCAGTTCGGCGGTGTACGTCCGAATCCGCGCCGTCAGCGCCGCGAGCACCGCGAAGGACAGTTCGAATCCGGTGCCGGGCTTGAGCTTGCCCGCTTCCAGCCGGCCCAGCACCGCATTGACCTCGACCATTGCGGTCGAGGGATCGATCGCCGGATTCACAGGGCCGTGCACCGTCACCAGAAACCGGCCGCCGATGAACTGGTCCAGTTCGACGTAATGCACGTGTCCGTGTGCTCCCGATTGCGGCGCGTGCAGAACCACGAAGAAGTGGTCCACATATCTGTGCACCTTCGGTACCTGATTGCGGTTCATCGAATCCCGCACGGCGAGAGGGTGAAACCCGAAGACATCGGTCAACACGTGCTCCGCCTGGTCGTCCCAGGTCGGGACGTCCACCCAGACCACTCCGTCGGGCCGGTCGAGCAATGCCACCAGATCGGACACCGGGCGCGTTCGCACACCGTCGGCGGAGATGAACCGGACGTCCATATCGGCCTCCTTCACGCGACGAACCGTCACCCCTGTCATAGCACCCACACCCCGTGCAGATCTGCCGACCTGTCGAATCCCGGCTGTGTGGTCTCGGTGCCTGCGCCACATCCACCGGCCGGGTTCGCCGCAGCCGACAACTACCCTCGACATTCGGGGCGGCAACCCGCCGCGGTCACCCGCCCCGGTGGGGCGGCAAGTGCGGTCGGAGGCTGGGAGTGGACATGACGATCGTGGACAACGCGGTGTATGTGGGTGGTGTCCGGGCCGCGACCCCGGACACGCTCGACAGCACCTACGAGATCCTGCGGGAGAAGGAGGGGATGGCCTGGATCGGGCTGTACCGCCCGGACCGGGAGGAGATCGACTCGGTGGCCGACGAGTTCGCGTTGCACCACCTGGCGGTCGAGGACGCCATCACCGCCCACCAGCGCGCCAAACTCGAACGCTACGACAACATCCTGTTCGTGGTGCTCCGGCCGGCCCGCTATCTCGACGACGTCGAGAAGGTCGAATTCGGGGAACTCCACGTGTTCGTCGGACCCGATTTCGTCGTCACCATCCGCCATGCGGAATCCCCGGACCTGGGGAAGGTGCGCCACCGCATGGAACAGGAACCGAAGTTGCTGTGTCTGGGTCCGGAGGCGGTGCTGTACGCGATCCTGGATCAGGTGGTCGACGAATACGAACCGGTCATCGCCGGCCTCGAGAACGACATCGACGAGATCGAGGATCAGCTGTTCACCGGTGACGAGACCGTCGCCCGCCGGATCTACGCCCTCTCCAGCGAGGTGATCGCGTTTCAGCGCGCCACCCACCCCCTGGTGGGCATGCTCGAGGCCCTGCAACGGGGGTCGGAGAAATATCATGTCGACCTCGAACTGCAGCGGCGCCTGCGCGATGTGCACGACCACACCATCCGCATCTGTGAACGGGCCGACTCCTTCCGCGCGCATCTGCAGACGGCGCTGACCGTGCACGCCACCCTGGTGGGGCAGCAGCAGAACGAGGAGATGCATCACCTGACCGAGGCCAGCCTCGCGCAGAGCGAGGAGGTCAAGAAGATCTCCGCGTGGGCGGCGATCCTGTTCGCCCCCACCCTGGTCGGGACCATCTATGGGATGAACTTCGACCACATGCCCGAATTGCACTGGGTGATCGGGTACCCCCTGGCGCTGTCGTTGATGCTCATCACCTCCATCGCCCTGTACACCGTGTTCAAACGCCAGCGCTGGCTCTGAGAAGACCCCGATGACCCCGCACACCAACCTTGCTCGCCAGGCCCGGGCGCGCCTGACCAACCGGGCCCGTGAGGCCGGGGCGGGCCCGCCCGCCGCCCCCTGTCCGCGGCCCTCGAGCGTGGGGGTGGCGCGGTGAGCCGGCTCGCGTTCAGTTCCCCGTTCTGGCTGCTGTTCGCCGTCACCGCGGTCGCGGTCGCGGCCGGGTACGTGCTGGTGCAGCGGCTGCGGCACCGGCACCTTCTGCGGTTCACCAACCTCGCACTCCTCGAGAAGGTGGCCCCGAAACGTCCCGGACCGACACGGCACCTCCCGGTCGCCCTGATGGTGGTGGGACTGCTGCTGCTGGCGGTCGCGCTGGCCGGGCCCACCGCCGACAAGAGGGTGCCCCGGAACCGGGCCATCGTCGTCCTGGTGATCGACGTGTCCCTGTCGATGCAGGCCACCGACGTGCCGCCGTCCCGGATCGCGGTGGCCCAGGAGGCCGCCAAGGCCTTCGCCGACGACCTGACCGCGGGGATCAACCTCGGGCTGGTGGCGTTCTCCGGCACCGCCTCGGTCCTGGTCGCGCCCACCACCGAGCGGGAAGCGGTCAAACGGGCCATCGACCGGCTGCAGCTGAGCGAACGAACCGCACCCGGTGAGGGCATCTTCGCCGCCCTGGGATCCATCGACACCCTCGCCGCCGTCCTCGGGGGCAGCGATCAGACCCCGCCGGCACACATCGTGTTGATGTCCGACGGCAAACAGACCGTTCCGGTGAGTCCGGACGATCCGCGCGGCGGATTCACCGCGGCACGTGTGGCACACGACAAGTCGGTGCCGGTCTCCACCATCTCCTTCGGCACCCGCCACGGCACCGTCGCCATCGAGGACGAACGCATCCCGGTCCCGGTCGACGACGACGGGCTGCGGGAGATCGCCCGGCTCGGGGGAGGGTCGTTCTTCACCGCCTCGAGCCTCGAGGAGCTCCGCTCGGTGTACGACACCCTGCAGGAACAGATCGGCTACGAGATCACCCGCGGCGACGCCAGCCGGATGTGGCTGGTCGGCGGCTCCCTCTTCGTCTCCGCCGCGGCCGGGACCGGCCTCGTCCTGAACCGCCGCATCCCCTGACAACCCAGCTCGTCGCCCATCGACCTCGACAGGAACCCGAACGGGGTCCGCGAGTGTCGGCTCAGCTCGCCGCCCCGCCCGTCCCGCACCGTCCGCCGCAACCGGACCGAAATCGCTGCGCACGGAAATCGTCGGGACCAGCCGAACCCACCCGCCTTCCGGCGGAGAGAAGACTGGTCTCATGACTCGTCACCGGTGGTGGACACCCCGGCCGCCGCATCGCACACCGACGCCACCATCAGCGGAGGATTTGTACGACGACCTGCGGGAACGACTGCCCGCGGAGCTGCGCGACCAACCCGACGATCAGATCCCGCCACTGTGGGCGGCGTGGTCCGAAGCCCGATCCGGGCACGACGCCGGTCACCTCATCCGCACCTTCCAGCTCGACCCGGCGCTCGCGCATCGCCTCGTCGCCCTCGCACACGAGCGGCGATCCTGACCCAGGGCACACCAGCGACACGGTCCGGCACCTGCGAATGGGCGGCAGCCGACGACGCCACACGGCGGTCCGAAGATCCCGCACTCGCGTCTGCACATCAGAACGGACCGCGTTGCGGCCGACGAACCACTGTCAACGAACCCCCATGGGAGCGCATCGTCCTACTCGGCCGGCCAATCGCAGCCTGGCTATACCGTGGTGTATGGCCCTCTCCCGTCGGCAGTTGTTGCGTGTAGGTGTGGCCGGATCGGCTGCGGTGCTGGTGGGTACGTCGGCGGTGAGCAGCGCCCGGTTCCCAGCGCCGCGGTGGCGAGCAGATGACCCGTTCGCACTCGGTGTGGCATCGGGAGATCCGACACCGGACGGTGTCGTCCTGTGGACCCGCCTTGCAAAGGATCCCCTTGCCCCCGGCGGGCGCGGCGGCATGGGATGGGATCCGGTGACCGTCGAATACGAAGTCGCGCACGACGAGAGCTTCCGGCAGGTGGTGACGCGCGGGACGGCTGTCGCGACGCGCGAACTCGCCCACAGCGTGCACCCGGAGATCCACGGCTTGGAGCCTGCTCGTTGGTACTTCTACCGGTTCCGGGCCGGCTCGGCGATCTCGCCGGTGGGCCGGACCCGCACGGCCCCGGCGCCGGGGCAGCCCACCGCGCGGATGCGGTTCGCGTTCGCCTCCTGCCAGTCGTGGAGTTCGGGCTTCTACACCGCATACGAGCACATGAGCGACGAAGACCTCGATCTGGTGGTCCATCTGGGCGACTACATCTACGAACGCGGGTGGAGGCGCGGCCGCGAGGGAACGTCGATGGGAGTGGACCGCGGCGAGGCCGTCGATCTGCCAAGCTACCGGCTGCACTACGCACAGTACAAAGCCGAGCTGCCGCTGCGGGACGCGCATGCGGCGTTTCCCTGGATCGTGACCATGGACGATCACGAGGTCGACAACAACTGGGCGGCCGAGTCGCCGGGACTGGGCTTCGATATTTACCGAGTTTCCGCGCTGTTCCGCCGGCGCCGAGCTGCGGCCTTCCAGGCGCTGTATGAGCACCAGCCGCTGCGGATCGGGCAGCGACCCTCGGGGCCGGGGATGCGCCTGCACCGCCGCTACCGGTTCGGTGATCTCGCGGAGCTCACCATGCTCGATACCCGGCAATACCGGGACCGGCAGGCCTGCGGGGGTGACGTCACCGCGCACTGCGCGGACCGGCTCGACACCGACCGCACGATACTGGGTGCCCACCAACGTCACTGGCTGCTCGACGGATTCACCGGCTCGCCCGCCCGCTGGCAGATCATCGGCAATCAGGTGGCGATGGGCCAGACCGACAACGACCCCGGACCGGACGTCGTCGTGTCCTCCGACGCGTGGGACGGCTACGTCGCCGATCGCAACATCGTCCTCGGCGGCGCGGCCGATCGCGGCGTCCGCAATTTGGTGGTGATCACCGGGGACCGTCACCAGAATATCGTCGCCGACCTGCGCCGGGACTACGCCGACCCGGGGTCGCCGGTGGTTGCGTCGGAGTTTTCGGGAACGTCGATCACCTCGGCTGGTGACGGCGCCGACATCAATGACACCGGGCGCCGCCTGCTGGCCGCCAATCCCGACATGAAGTTCTTCAACGCGCAGCGTGGGTATGTGCGGGTTGACCTGGATCATCAGTTGTGGCGCAGCGACTTCCGCGTTGTTCCCTATATCCGTCGTCCGGGCGCGCCCATCTCCACCCGCGCCAGCTTTGTTGTCCAGGATCAGCTACCGAGTGTCATCGAGGCGTGACGGCCCGACACTGCCACCCCACGACGCCGCGTTCCGCCGCGGGCCCGCACGCCGGGCACCGCTGAGCGCGGATGCGTCGACGGGCTGGGCGGAGAACTGCGCTGCTGGCGGTGCCGAGCCACAACGGTCGGGTCAGGGTGCGCCTGCCAGACGAACGTGCCTCGGGCACGCACGGGACCGATACTGGTGCTTTCGCGCGCACACCGCACGGTGTCAGGATGAGGTCATGGCCCTTCACGTTCTGCTTGCCAAGGCCGCGTCCACCGTCGTGACCGGCGCCGTGGGTGTTGCCGCGTACAACGCGGTCCGCACGGTCGCCGCGAAGGCGCCGCTGCACGAGGCGGCCGTCACCGCGACCGCGTGGGGACTGCGTGGGGCTCGTAAGGCGGAGGAGGGTGCCGAGTCGGCGCGCCTGAAGATTGGCGACGTGGCCGCCGAGGCCAGGGGGCGGATCGGTGAGGAGGTGCCCCCACCGGCGGAGCCTGACACCGGTCACGGCCACAGTCACTGACATGCCCGCCGCGCCGGCCCCGCACGAGCCCACCGGTCTCGCCGTGGTCTCGGATGCGGCCGGCCGGATCCGTCTGCAGCTGTCGTGGTTGCGCGCGAGCCCGGGGTGGGCGGTGGCGATCGAGGACGCCGTCGCCAAGATCTCCGGGGTGCGGGCGGTGCACGCGTACCCGCGGACCGCGTCGGTGGTGGTGTGGTACTCGCCCCGGCGGCTCGACCGCGCCGAGCTGCTCGATGCGATCGCGGCCGGCGAGGAGACCCCGTGGTCGCTGGTGCCGGACCGGTCCCCGCGCTCGGCCGACGTCGGTAACGCTGACATCGTGCGGATGGCCGTCGGCGGCGCCGCCCTGATCCTGCTCGGTGTCCGCCGGTACGGTCTGCGCCGGGCGCCGCTGCTCGGGCCGTCCAGTCGCCTGTTCGCCACCGGCGCCACCATCTTCACCGGCTACCCCTTCCTGAAGGGGGCGCTGCGCACCCTGACCGGCAACCGGTCGGCGGGCACCGACGCCCTCGTCTCCGCCGCGACCGTGGCCAGCCTGGTGCTTAGGGAGAACGTGGTGGCCCTGACCGTGCTCTGGTTGCTCAACATCGGCGAGTACCTGCAAGAGCTCACGCTGCGCCGCACCCGCCGCGCCATCTCCGATCTGCTCAAGGGAACCCAGGACACGGCCTGGATCCGGCTGGCCGATACCAGTGAGATCTCGGTGGACATCGACTCCCTCCAGGTCGGCGACGAGATCGTGGTCCACGACCACGTCGCGATCCCGGTGGACGGGGTGGTGGTCGACGGGGAGGCGATCGTGGATCAGTCCGCGATCACCGGTGAGACGCTGCCGATCGCCACCTCCGTCGACCACCTCGTCCACGCCGGCTCCGTCGTCCTCCGGGGTCGCCTGGTCGTCCGGGCCACCGCCGTCGGCAACGAAACCAGCATCGGTCGGATCATCTCCCAGGTCGAGCAGGCCCAGGACCACCGCGCCCCGATCCAGACCGTCGGCGAGAACTTCTCCCGGCGGTTCGTGCCGGCATCGTTCGCGCTGGCCGCGCTCACCCTCGTCCTCACCCGCGACGTGCGCCGCGCCATGACCATGCTGCTGATCGCCTGCCCGTGCGCGGTCGGGTTGTCGACACCCACCGCGATCAGCGCCGCCATCGGAAACGGGGCCCGCCGCGGAATTTTGATCAAGGGCGGATCCCACCTCGAGCAGGCCGGGCGCGTCGACGCCATGGTCTTCGACAAGACCGGCACCCTCACGATCGGCCGCCCGATTGTCACCAATGTGATTGCCTTCGCCAAGGATTGGGAACCTCAGCAGGTCCTCGCCTACGCGGCGAGCTCGGAAATCCACTCGCGGCACCCACTCGCCGAGGCGGTCATCCGGTCCACCGAGGAACGGCACATCGTGATCCCACCGCACGAGGAGTGCGAGGTGCTGGTCGGGCTCGGCATGCGCACCTGGGCGGATGGGCGGACGCTGCTGCTGGGCAGCGACGGGCTGCTGCGCGAGGAGAAGGTGCGGGTGTCAAAACGGGCGGCCGACTGGGTGCGCAAGCTTCAGCAGCGGGCCGAGACGCCACTGCTGCTGGCCGTCGACGGCAAG
Organism: Rhodococcus sp. NPDC059968; assembly: GCF_042738615.1. NCBI lineage: Bacteria > Bacillati > Actinomycetota > Actinomycetes > Mycobacteriales > Nocardiaceae > Rhodococcus > Rhodococcus sp. NPDC059968. The sequence goes on along the minus strand of NZ_JBHWUE010000149.1, from coordinate 3,123 downwards.
CTGGTCGGACTGATCAGCCTCCGCGACGAGGTTCGACCCGAAGCCCTCGAGGTGCTGTCCCGGCTGCGGGCCGACGGTATCCGACGAATCGTCATGCTCACCGGCGACCACCCGATGACCGCGGCGGCGGTGGCCGCGGAGCTGGGTATCGGCGAGTGGCAAGCAGAGGTGATGCCGGAGGACAAGCTCCACATGGTCCGCCGACTGCAGGAGGACGGGCACACGGTCGCGATGGTCGGAGACGGCACCAACGACGCGCCGGCGCTCGCCGCGGCGGACATCGGCATCGCGATGGGCCTGGCCGGGACGGACGTCGCGGTCGAGACCGCGGACGTGGCCCTCTCCAGCGATGACCTGCGGCGGCGGCTTGATGTGCGCGACCTCGGGGCACACGCGGTCGCACTGATTCAGCAGAACTACGCCATGGCGATCGCGGTGAACGCGATCGGACTGCTCGTCAGTGCCGGCGGCGCCCTGTCCCCGGTCCTCGCGGCCATCCTGCACAACGCCTCCTCCGTCGCGGTCGTCGCGAACAGCTCCCGCCTGATCACCTACCAACTGCAGCAGCCGCGCCGCCTCGGGACCGAGGCCACACCCACGGTCTCGGAACCACTTTGACGGGGTACACCGTGTCGGTCCGCCGCCGAGGGGTGCGCACGGCATCGCCGTTCCAACACCGACTTCGCCCGCCGGGCGTGCGTGATGTTCTCCCGCGAGCAGTGCCCGGCGATGTACGGCGCCATCCTCGGTGCCGCCTCCGACAGCCGGATCTCGCTCGCTGTCGCGCAGACGGCCGACGATCCGGGCGCGACCGCGCACATGGTGTCGGTCAAGCCGTTGGTCGGGTTCGCGTCGCTTGCCCGTGTCGGTTCGGGAGGATTCGGCGCGATGGGCGCGAATGCGTGGCGGTGAAATTGTTCGGCCCGGTTCCGACGCGATTTGTATGCGGTTCTGGCGGACCGTCGAGGTGAATCCGGCGGTGTTCTCCTTCCTCGACTGTATCGACCGTTCCGAGGAAGTGGGCCAGGTCGAAGGCCGGGGGATCGTCGGGACAGAAGCGGACCGAGCCACCGCCGGGTTAGTCGACGATGCGGAGGCATCTTCGATCGGCGTGAGTACCACGGCCTCACCACTCAACCCGCGGTGAGACACCGATGAGCAGTGCCCGTCCGTGCGGTCGTTCCGACGCGCGTTCAGCACCGGGGCACCACACAGGAGTTCGACGGCGCAACCGACGCCGGCGGAAACCCACCAGCACGATCACACACGATCTGGATTGCGACACCGAGGCACACCCGCGAATGCGCCGCAGCATCAGCGTGCACGAACGTGGGTGGGTGGAACCGGTCGGGATCCACCGCCGGCGCCGAGAGGGGTCGGGGCGCCCGCACACCCGTTACGAGCTCGTACGGTGAAAGCTGGTCGGGGTCTCGGTCGGGAAAGTGCGCGCAAACGGGTGTCGCCGGTTGCGTGGCCATCTGATGAAATGTCCATTGACGGCCAACCTGATTCCGACGAATCTTATAGTAGGTCAACCGTTTCCATCGGACGTTCGGGCCACAGCTTGTTTCGGCTTTTGCGGCTGAGGCGTTCCGCCGAGGGGTTCACGCCGATAGGCTCTGGGAGCGAGATCAACTGCTCGACCGTCAGCCAGCCCACCCTCCGTCTGCACGCACGTCGACAGGGAGCCATTGTGTCGTCCACCTCCATGCGCATTGCGTCGTTCAATGTCGAGAATCTCTTCTCCCGCCCCCGCGCGATGGGCAGCGCCCCGGACGAGGTCGGAGAGGACATCCTCGACGCGCACGCCCGCCTCGGGGCCCTGATCGCCCAGGACACCTACACCGACGGTGACAAGAAGCTGATCCTGGACCTGCTGGTCGCGTTGGATCTCGACCGATCCGACACCGCCGCCTATGCGGTGCTGCGGCAGGTCCGCGGCCGGTTGGTCAAACGCTCGAAGGGCCTGACCACCGTCGTCGCCGAGGGTCGCGGCGATTGGGTCGGCTGGGTCGACCTGACCAAAGAACGCGTCGACGCACTCGCGATGACCCACACCGCCCAGGTGTTGCGCGAGGTGAACGCCGATATCACCGCCGTGATCGAGGCCGAGGACCGGATCGCCCTCAAACGCTTCACCGAGGCCGCGATCGTTGACCCGGAACGGAATCCGGTGTTTCCGCATGTGATGGTGATCGACGGCAACGACGACCGTGGCATCGATGTCGGGGTGCTGTCGAAGGCGGCGTACCCGCTGCGGGGGATCCGCTCGCACGTCGACGACCTCGCACCGACCGGGCGCCCGATCTTCAGCCGCGATTGCCCCGAGTTCACCTTCCCGTTCCCCGAGGACAGCGCCCTGGTGGGGAAGTCGTTGACGGTGCTGGTCAACCACCTCAAGAGCAAGGGGTACGGGCGGCCGGAAGACAACAACGCCCTGCGCCGCCGGCAGGCCGAGCGGATCGCCGAGATCTATCGGCAGCTGCGTGCAGGCGGGGCGGAGTTCGTCGCGGTCGCCGGGGACCTCAACGACACCCCCGACAGTGAACCCCTCGCGCCGTTGCTCGCCGACACCGATCTGCGAGATGTGGCCGAGGTGAACGGGTTCGATGACGGCGGCCGGCCCGGCACCTACGCCAACGGCACCGCCGGAAACAAGATCGACTACGTGCTGCTCTCACCCGCGTTGTTCGACCGGGCGACCGGTGGGGCGATCTTCCGTAAGGGCGTGTGGGGCGGCAAGCATGGCACCCTGTTCGAACACTTTCCGACCACGACCTCCCCGGTGCACGCCGCGTCCGATCATGCCGCGATCTACGCCGACATCGACCTCAGCTGATGACCTGTGCTGCCGCGCAAGTGGCACGTCTGCGCCACCGGGGGCCGTCCCCGTGATCAGGATCCGCTGCCGGTTCGGGCCCGCATGAGGGCTTCCTGGTGTTCGCGGACGTCCTGGCCGTGGGCGGGGGAGGCCATCCAGTTGCCGTCGGGGTGTAGCACCCAGCATCGGGTTGTCGGGTCGAGCGCGGAATCGAAGATGTCGCCCAATTGGGCTGTGAGCCGGGGATCTTTCACCTGGGCCATGGCCTCGACCCGGCGGTCGAGGTTGCGGTGCATCATGTC